>CAZWVA010000028.1:0-32561 GCA_964636885.1 uncultured Spirochaetia bacterium | reverse complement strand
ACCCCTGGTCTGTCTTCCACCTGGAATCTAAGGTAGTACTTCGTTACCACGTCGCTCATAGGGATGAGGGAGGATGAGCTCTCCTCCTGGTATAGCCTAGGAATGGATGAGTGGAGGTTGTCGAGTGTGATGTTCTTTGCGATCTGTACGACGTCGCTTACGACGGCGCTTGCCGTGGGCATCATACCAGCCCCCATTCCGTAGAGCATGGTAGGGCCGACAGCATCTCCCACCATGTATATGGCGTTAAAGGCGCCTGAGACATCGGCAAGGGGGGTGCCTTTTTCAACGAGTGTGGGATGGACCCTCGCCTCGATCCCTTCCTCCCTCGCTTTCGCTATTGCGAGGAGCTTTATCCTGTACCCGAACTCGTCGGCAAAAGAGATGTCTAGGGGTGTGATATTTTGGATCCCCTCAACGTATATCCTTTTAAAATCCGGAAAGACCCCGAACGAAAGCATTATGAGTATGGAGAGCTTATGAGCGGTATCTATTCCTTCTATATCAAACGAGGGATCTGCCTCTGCATATCCCTTCTCCTGTGCCCGCCTGAGCACGTCGCCGAACTCCCTTCCCTCCTCGGTCATCTTTGAGAGTATGTAGTTGCAGGTCCCGTTTATTATCCCGTGTATGGAGAGGATCCTGTTTGCGACGTACCCCTCCTTTGTGGCCCTTATTATGGGGATCCCACCCCCTACGCTTGCCTCGAACCCGACGTCGACCTCGTTCTCCGAGGCCGCAAGAAAGATCTCCTTTCCGTAGTGCGCAAGGAGCGCCTTATTTGCGGTGACCACGTGCTTCCCCTTCCTTATCGCCCCGAGTATAAAATCCCTTGCCACAGTTGTCCCTCCCACGAGCTCTATCACTATGGGGATCGATTCGTCCTCTATTACCTCCCATGCGTCGGTTGTAAGGAGGGACCTTGGGATTTCAACCGGTCTTTTCCTTTCGGGGTCGATATCCGCTATCCTTTTTATCTGGAGCCTTACACCCGACCTCTTCTCTATTATGTCCCTATTCTCGTTTATGACCTTGATAACTCCACAGCCAACTGTCCCTGCTCCGATTAGACCCAGATTGACTACGTTCATATGCTAATCTCCTTGTTTCAGCCGTATCTTAGGGGATACCAAGGGAAAATTATACCATTTTATTTGACAATGAATTAAACTGGGCTTAGATTATTGTACTGTTTGATGCTCGGTATGCATCAGGTGAGTTAAAGAACCGTCCGGTGGGGCCGTAGCTCAGTTGGGAGAGCGCTTGAATGGCATTCAAGAGGTCGAGGGTTCGAGTCCCTTCGGCTCCACCAGTAAGATCGAGGACTTGCTATACATTCTTGATTCTTTAAATCCTTATTGCTCAAGTATTATTCCGGACTCCTTGTGTTATCCCTCATTCTATTGTATGTTGTAGGGAAACATAAGGAGGTAGATATGAAGAATATAGGGTTTTTTCTAATTTTTGGGCTTTTCTTGTTTATTCAGGGTATTGTGTCGGAAAGACCCGCGGTTGGTGCTGAGGAAACGAAGGCGCCATCCAAGTCGAAGGAATGGAAGATAGAAAACGCCATGAGCGCGGGACCGGCTTCCATCTCAAAGGACGCTACAATAATGGACTGGCCTGAGAAGGAGGGAGGAGAACCTGCTCTTCTCCGTAAGGGGACAAACGACTGGACCTGCTTCCCCGATATGGCACACTCACCCGGGAACGATCCCATGTGCCTGGACAAGTCCTCGATGCAGTGGGCCGATGCGTGGATGAAGAAGGAGACTCCGAAGCTTACGCAGCCTGGAATCACTTATATGCTTCAGGGCGGTAGCGACGCTAGCAATACCGATCCATTTGCCAAACACCCGGCGCCGGGGGAGGACTGGGTGAATGCACCCCCTCACATCATGGTCTTCCCCGTGGGAAAACTCGACCTTAAGGTCTATGGCACCGACCCCGATACCGGTGCTCCCTGGGTCATGTTTGCCGGAACACCGTACGAGCACCTGATGGTCCCTGTGAAGTAGGGTATCAGGACCCAAGCGGGCGAGCGAGGGAGCCGGTGGGCATTGCGGTATGTAAAACCACTGTGTAGGGATTCCACTAGTCTGGCTTATGTTAGCCAGGTTACGAGGTCTATCTGCATTTGGAGGGAATTATAATGGGTAAGGTCATTTACTGTAACAAGGTAAACCCGAGCTCCGATTGCAACCATGTGATTCGGGGTAAGGACGTCGAGGAGGTTCTCCAAAAGGCAGGGGTCCATGCTAAGGAGCATGGCCTGGAGCCGACCCCGGAGCTACTGGAAAAGGTAAGAGAGGCCATAGAGGACGAATGAGTTCTCTATGGTCGTTTTCTGAGAGTGGGTTAATTAGTATCTGCTTGACGGAGACAGGGATGCCTTTCGTTTCTCTCGATCTCGTACCGATTTTTCCTCGAAGGACTGGGGCGTTAATTCAGATGATAGAGGTATTTGATTAACCCTCTTTAGATACGCTCTTTTCCTTCTCTATGCTATCCAGCATCCTGATTCTCTGCCATTCTTTCACGGCCATCTTAACGGTGCTGATACCAAGGGTGGTGCATCGGGGACGCGTCATGGCTATATCCCTTCCTATTAGATCCGTTATAATATCATGGTTCATGGCCTCTACCTCTTTTACGGTTTTACCCACAACCATCTCGGTGACCATAGAGGTTGCGGCCTGACTCACTATACACCCTTCCCCTTCAAACCCAACCTCTTTTATCAATCCCCCGTCATCTACCTTGAGATAGATCGTTATGATATCCCCGCATCCGGGGTTTCCCCCTTTTTGAACCACATTGGCATCCCCAAGGGTGCCGTAGTTCCTGGGGTTCTCATAGTGATCCAGGATGAATGTCATAAGGTCTTCGCGGTCCATACCCATATTCAGTATACCTGTTTCTAAGGGGCCATTTTTATAGAGGGGATACACCAGCCACTTGGCGTATTCCCAATAGTCGCTTATGGATGGAATCGGATCTAGGGCTTTTCGATCGGCGCCCTTACCAGGTTACCCCACTCCGTCCACGATCCATCGTAGTTCCTTACGTTTTTATATCCCAGAAGGTACGTGAGAACAAACCACGTGTGCGAGGACCTCTCTCCGATCCTGCAGTACGCGATTATATCGTCATCGGGTTTTAGACCCTGCTCCTTTTCGTATATCTCCTTTAGTTCCTCTACGGACTTAAACGTTCCGTCCTCTCTGGCCGCCCTTGCCCATGGGACGTTCTTTGCTCCGGGGATATGTCCCCCCCTCAGTGCGCCCTCCTGCGGGTAGTTCTCCATATGGAGCAGTTCCCCCGTGTACTCCTTTGGCGAGCGGACATCGATGAGCGGCTTCTTTGACTCTATATGCCTCATCACATCGTCACGAAACGCCCTTATCGATAGGTTGACTTGGGAGACCCTGTAGCTCGTTTTTGGATAATTGGGAACCTCCCTCGTTAAAGGGCGCTTCTCTTCTATCCACTTCTGCCTTCCCCCGTTCATGATCAGGCACTTTTCGTGTCCGTATACCTTAAACGTCCAGAAGGCATAACAGGCCCACCAGTTGTTTTTGTCCCCGTAAAAAACCACGGCCGTATCGTTTGAAATGCCCTTCTCGGACATGAGCTTCTCGAAGTTCTCCTTGCTTATGTAGTCGCGGATTAAGGGGTCTTGAAGCTCGGTCTGCCAGTCTATCTTTATGGCTCCAGGGATGTGTCCGACATCGTAGAGAAGCACGTCCTCATCCGATTCTACTATCCTTATACCAGGGTCGTTTAGGTGGTTTGCCACCCACTCTGTACTGACCAGGACCTCTGGATGTGCGTATTCCGCCATGGCTACCTCCTTTATTAAGGAATTAAAGTCGTATTATTAAGTATGAGTAAGGCTATCGAAAGGGCTTAAAAACCTCTCCGATCTCTTTATCCTTATATTACTTGGGTAACCGGTGTAATGCAAGAGACGGGCTAAAATGGGGGGTTAGAAGGTGGTGCCTCACGGTTCTCTATGGGAACCTGGCCGTAGGTTTTAACCGGATGTGGACTGAGGTAAAATTATAATCGTAAAAATCCATAGGGTGGGGGTAAGAGAGATGAAGGGGATAGACGTATTTCTTATCCTGTTAAGCATAGTCACCGTAATAGCCGTTGTGGTGGTACTTAAGACCCCTCTTTTCATAAAGGATGGATCGGAAAGAGCCCATAAGGCCATATGCTTCCTCATCGCCATTATTGCAGGATACGTGTTTTCGAGTC
Source organism: uncultured Spirochaetia bacterium (assembly GCA_964636885.1). Classification (GTDB taxonomy): domain Bacteria; phylum Desulfobacterota_D; class UBA1144; order Nemesobacterales; family CSP1-2; genus CAZWVA01. The sequence continues at coordinate 28,298 of CAZWVA010000028.1, read as the reverse complement.
CTCTTGGGGGAATAATACTGGGCATGGTAAAGGAGTCTTTCGAGATCACTCTGGCGATTCATCGCAACCTATTTAGCCAGGAGAGGATGCAGAGCGCCTTGAGGAACTCCATATTCTGGTTCCTCGGCGGATTCCTCGGAGCCGATGCCTTAGAGCACTTTCAGGGCTGTGTTTCAATCCTTTCTTCCAGGGCATTCTAAAGGATTAGAGGAATCCGGGATGGATTTTTATGAGGGACTTAATTTGTTTTTCTTAGAGAATCCCCTAAGATCTGCCTTCCAAAGTGATAAACAAACCTCGGGCCGTGGTATAGGTACCTCTTCCAAAGCCTTCTTGGCTCTGTAATAAGCCTAAATAACCACTCAAGCCCCACTCTTTGCATCCAGGGGGGTGCCTGTGGTTTAACCCCAGCCAGAAAATCGAACGCTGCCCCTACACCGATCATAACGGCATCTATTCTATCCCTATGCTCCCACATCCACCTCTCCTGCTTAGGGCAACCGAGGCCGACAAATAGAATCCTAGTCCCCGAAGAGTTTATATCCCCAATAACCCTCCTATCCTCTTCCTCCGTTAACCCTCTAAAAGGAGGGCTATAGGCGTATGCAACCTTTAGTTCAGGGAATCTAAGCTTAAGATTCTCAATCATCCTTTTAAGAACAGTTTCAGTTCCGCCGTAAAAGCCAACGGGTATACCCCTTTTAGATGCCTCATTACATATAGCAGGGGTTAGTGCTGGCCCATATACCCTTTCTGCACCCCTAATACCGAGGAGCCTAAGCCCCCAGACAAGGGGCATACCGTCAGGGGTAACAAGGTATGCAGAGTTTATAACCTCTCTAAAATCGGGGTCATCAAATGCCTCCATGACCACATGGACGTTTGCCACACAGACGTAGCCAAAGGGGCGCCCGTTTAGGGCGAGAGAGACCAGGTCGGATGCGGCCTTTTCGTATGTCGTATAATCGACCCTGGTTCCCAGTATGTGTCTAGAAGGGTTCATGGTAGATAAGGTTAAAAGGTTAAGAGGGGAAGAGGTTAAAAGGTTAAAAGGCTAAAAGGTTAAGAGGCTAGGAGGGGGGAGGGGTTAAAAGGATTTGCGTTTTTTGATTAGGGCGTTAAGCATATAAGACACCTCTTCTGCCAAACTCACCAGTTTATGTCCGTTCTCCTTATCGATGTAGCCGATATCGGTTGCAAGGTATAACTGTGTTCTTAATTCCCCGCAGGAACCCTTTGCGATGTATAAGAAATGGATGAACTCTCTATTTGTATTTCTTTCAAATCCCTCTGCGATATTTGAAGGAATAGAAAGAGACGATTTTGTAATCTGATCCCTAAAACCATAATCCTTACAACCCGAGATCGATTTATAAACTTCGGTAGCCAACCTGTAGGCCTTCTGCCACACCTCTAAATCCTCAAACCTCTTCGCCATCCTTCCTCCTTTCTCCCTTTTCCCCCTTTTCCCCCTTTCATCTCTTCCCCTTTTCTCCTTTTAACCTTTTTCCCTTTTCTCCTCCTCCTCTCCTTTTCTCCTCTTCCCCTTTTCCTCTTCTCATCTTTTATCTTTTCCTCTTTTTCCCTTTTTATCTTTTCTCCTTTTAACCTTTTATCCTTTTATTATCCTTTTTTCATCACCCTCCCATAAATCCCCATCAATATCTCATAGTTCCGCTCTGCAGTGTACTTCGCCTCGTACTCTTCCCAGACCTCCCGGCGGGCGATCCAGCCGTCAATGATCTCCAGGGCCATTGCCATATTGATCGCGCTAACGCCGACGCCCAGAATGTTAACCCGTACTGGCCCTTCCACTCACCGCTACGTCAGCATCTGGCCCAGAATTCTCCGCACCTGCTCCCGGTCTTTGGTGGCAAAGTACCAGTCAATGGTGCGCTTCAACCCCTCCCGGAAGGGGACATGGGGCTCCCAGCCCAGGAGTTTCCTGGCCAGGGGGTTATCCGCCACCCGGTTCAGCGGGCCGGTGGGCATATCCGGCCGGAAGACAATCTCGGCCTTGTGGCCGGTGTACTCCAGCACCATCTTGACGGCGTCAATGACCCGCACTCGCTCCATCGTGCCCAGGTTGACCGCCGTGCCGTCATCAATCTTCTCGGCGGCCAAGAGGGTGCCGCGCACAATGTCGTCAATGTAGGTCCAGTTGCGTACCTGCGTGCCGTCGCCCCAGACCTCAAAGGGGTTCTGGCCGATGAACGCTTTGGCGACCATCGCAATGACCGTGTGGTTCTCCACTCCCCTGGAACCATACACGGTGAAGTAGCGGCAAGAGGCGGCCTTCAGCCCATACTCCCTGTAGTATGCCTTCAGGGTCAGTTCCGCCATCAACTTGGCCCAGCCGTACATGTTGTCGGCGTCGTAGGGCGGCTTGACCAGGTCCTCGGTCAGGTAGACCTCTTTATCGGGGTCGCTTTGCAGGAAGTTGGGGTAAACGCACTCCGACGAGGCAAAGACGACCTTCTCCACCCCGGCGCGGCGGACCTCCCAGAAGACGAGGCCATCCAGGAAGAGATTGGACGCCGGCCCGGCCTGGTGCAGGTCCACATAGCCGCGCCCGCCGTGATCGGCGGCCAGGTGGAAGACGATTTCAATATCCCGCATCGCCATCCGGGCACCCCTGGTTCCCGCAGGTCGGCTTGGATGAACTCCACCGTGCCGTTCGCCAGGTGCTGCTGGATGTTCTCCAGTTTGCCGCTGGAGAGGTCATCCACGATGCGCACCTTTGCCCCGCGCTCCACCAGGGCATCGGTGAGGTGGGAGCCGATGAAGGAGGCTCACCCCGTAACCAGAACGCGACGATTCTGCCAGAATGACATCTTCTACCCTCCGAGGTGCCGCTGTCTTGAATTCCGTCATCTCTGTTATCGCTCCAGCCGTGCAGCGGCCACCGGCACTCTTGCAAGCAAAGGATTGGATTTATAGAATTTGCTTCAGCAGACGAACGATCCTTTCCGCTGCCTGTCCATCACCATAAGGATTCTGGCGCTTTGCCATGTCCTGATAAGCTGCTACATCATCGAGAAGCAAGCCTGTTTCCATAACAATTCGCTCATCATCCGTCCCCACAATCTTCAAGATGCCTGCTTCTACGCCCTCTGGCCGTTCTGTTACTTCTCTTAACACTAATACAGGCTTACCCAAAGAAGGAGCCTCCTCTTGGATGCCGCCAGAATCAGTCAAAATTAAGGAAGAAACATTCATCAGGTGAACGAATGTAGCATAGTCGAGAGGCTCCAACAGAAATAACCGTGGCACATTGCATAATTCCTCATGTACAACGCTTCGCACGTTCGGATTTGGATGGACAAAGAAAAGGATAATGACATCCGAATGGATCTGGATAATGTGCCTCAAGGCTTTGCAGATGCGTCGTAACGGCATGCCCCAGTTCTCACGACGATGGGTGGTGACCAAAATGATTCGGTTTCCAGTACTTAGAGGTTCGCGCAAAAAATTTGGGAGGTGCGGATCGAAGTGGTTCAAGATATACAGTAGAGCATCAATCACCGTGTTACCCGTGACAAAAACACGATTGGGCAAAACACCTTCTCGTAGAAGGTTTTGACGAGCGCGTTCTGTAGGAGCAAAATGCCAATCAGCAAGAACGGAAACCATGTGCCTATTCATCTCTTCTGGAAAAGGCTGATATTTGTTGTAAGTTCTGAGGCCCGCTTCAACGTGAGCGATAGGTATTTTGAGATAAAATGCTGCAAGCGCTGACGCAAAGGCAGATGTAGTGTCCCCCTGTACAAGGACTATCTCGGGCCGCCCACTCTCAAGGATTGGCCGAAGTGCTCCTAGAATGCCTTCCGTAACTTCGAAAGGAGATTGATTTGGCTTCATTATGTTCAAATCATAATCTGGACAAATATCAAACAATCCTAAAACTTCATCTAACATCTCTCGATGCTGCGCTGTTACGACCAGGACTGATTTGAAGTCTTCAGAACTTCGGGAAATGGCGTTGATCAACGGTGCCAATTTTATAGCCTCAGGTCTTGTCCCGAAAATAGTCATGACTTTCCTCATCAGAGCTCTCCTTTACCCGCTATAGATAGCTTTTGCATAATAGTCTTCAATAGTCCTAACAATGACATCCCAACTATAGCGTCGACGGACCTTGTCACGCCCATATTCGCCCATGCGTTGGGCTTCCTCAGGATGCCGAAGAAGCCAAATGATGCGGTCCGCTAGAATACGAGGGTCTTGTGGGATTAGGAAGCCGTCTCGTCCATCCTCTACAACAGTGCGCACGAAGGGAATATCACAGGCTATAACAGGCTTGCCCAATGTCCATGCTTCGATATAAACTCCACCTATGCCCTCTTGACGCGAGGGTACTGCGAGAACAGTGCACGCAGCTAACGCCGATGATTTTAGAGGATCAAAGGGCGGGACGGCTGGAATATCAATGATTCTCGGATCGTTGTACTGCGATAGTATCTCTTTGCTACCTCCATAATGTGGCCCCATGAATACAAAGTACACGTCAGGGTATCTCTGCCAGATGATACTTGCGGCGCTCAGGAGCGTGTGAAAACCTTTGTAGGGTAATTTCTGACCAAGAAAGAGAACCATTGGACCATTGATCCCATACGACCGCCTAAAACCTTGTGGATCCGCGGTCTCGCTTAACAGGGGACCAACACCAATAAGACAAAGCCGATCCTCCGGAACACCTAAATTAAGCATTCCCTGCTTTTCCTCTTCAGTAAAGACGAATACTCCGTCAGCTCGGCGTAGGAGAGCGAAAAAGTTCCGCAGGACGAACCTACCAATGAATGTTTGCATCCGAGGGCTAAAATTCGGTGTTATGAAAAACGGAATACCCTTTTTTCGCGCCAGTTTATACGAAGCCCACGATAAATGTTCACGCCCAATACGGATGTTATGGATAAGCTCAACATCATCCGCAATGGGAGCAATCTTCCGCTGTAAGACCCAACTGATCACTGGCACGTTTATTTCTGGTAGGAGATAATAAGTGGGCAAGAACGGCAACATAAAGGCTCTTTCATGAAGTTTAGGCTGTAGGCTGTATACGCACATACCATCCACTTCATAGATATCGGACATCCAAGGAGCCAAGACTGTTGACCCGATCAGCCATCTATCTCTGTTATCTTTCCACTGACTGTATACCCTAATGTTATGCCCCTTCTCCACTAAGAGACGACTGATCATGTACCAATGCAACTGAGCGCCACCGATGCTAGGGTAAAAAGCCGTACTGGTGAACAGGATCCTCATTTCATTATTCTCCGTGCGAAATAAGCAACGGTGGTATTGCGCCCTTTGCGGTATTGCCCAGCTGGTTCAAAGCCTTTAGAGCTAAGTAATCGAGTCACTCTCTCGAGATTGCTTTCGTTGTGGCACTCTACAATCACCCTATGGCAGATCTCCAGGGCCTCTTGAGCACCCAACAACACATCTAGCTCACCGCCCTCAACATCGATTTTCAGCAACTCTACACTTGTTATAGAGTTGAGCTTCATAAAGCTGTCCAAACGGCAACACTCGACAGTGAGTGCATGCCCGTGGTGAGACGGCACTTGGGCCAAATGAGCCCCGCAAGTATAGGCTATTTTGGGTATTTCTAAGGGCATGAAGCCATCCTTGTTTGCGAGCGCCCTCGGAACAGGAATTACAAGACTGTCTAGCTTGTTTAGGATGATATTGTGACACAATCGCACAAAAGCGAAGGGATTAGGCTCGAAGCAGTAGATACGGGCTATTGAGGGATTGTGCCACGCCTGGCGAACAGCAAACATGCCTATGTTTGCACCAACATCAATCACAACGCCTTGGTTAGAAGCCATGAATCCTTCGATCCTTTCATACTCATGATCTATGAAAATGGCCCAATAGCTTTTAAGTTGGTCTGTCCCAATATCAACTGATACTTGCCCTTCCTTGAATCTTAGGGTCACGGGTATCCCAAAGTAGTCTAATCTCCGAAAGACTCTATCCAAGGCTACAGCGCACAGGAGTTTTAGAGCAGCAAGTATCCCGTGCGAGTGCCGCATAAGAGATAATAGCACGCTTAGATTCTTCCTAGTCTTAATCTTACCCATCTGTTACCTTCCGGCTGCTAATAGCGGTTGCGAACCAGAAGCGTTTTTGTGAAACAAGCCAAGGCCAAAACCTATGATAGTGTAAAACGGAATTGCCCCATATGGAAACTCCAGCCAGGGTTGAAAAGTGGTGAAAGCAAGACCAGATACGAAGAACAACAACAACCATAGCCACAGATTGTGTTCAAAGGTACCGCGTGGACCCCGACGCGCACACCGTACCAGAATTGTTCCTACTCTCACCAAGAAAAGAATCCAGAAGACCAATCCTACAAGACCCAATCGGGCTAGCACAGATAGGTGAGTGTTGTGTGGCTGTCGGACAGCCACCCCGCCTGCCACTATGAAGTCAATGAGTGGCTCTCCAAAACCCTCGCCAATTATCAATCTCCAAGGGGACGAAGTCACCCGGCCTATTATTTCGGGTATTAAAGCCAAATGCCACTGCGTCGAACCCACAAGGGGGTTTCCTGGCCTCAAGAAAATGCTTTGGAAATGCTCAATAATGAAAGCAAGATTGACTGGTCCAATGCGACCTTGTAAATTCATCCCAAATATCGTGAGAATGCCCGTTAGGAGAAGAACCCCTGATCCTATCAAAGCTGTAGATTTTATGCCTTTTCGGATATCACCAAGTAAGAACAAGACGGCAACACTAAGCAGGGCTGTAATGTAGATGGCCCTTGATTGTAAAATCAAGAGCCCGCCTATTTGCAACATTCCGGTGATGGTAAGAACCCATTTGGGCCATCCTATAGCTCTTCCCAAAAGCCAGAAAAACAGGGCTCCCACGAGCAAAAACAGTGCCGTATGGCTGTAAGATCCCAATAGAGCCACTTGTCGGAAAACACCTGATTTTGGTGAGATGGCTTGGAGATGGCTAGCCCAGGGGTAGAATCCTGCATATATCAGGTTGAACAGGAAAACGAAGGCCAAAGCTCTCAGGAAGTGGACGCGCGTTTTTTGGATGCCCCAGAAGAATCCCAGAAGCAGGAAGGCCATTTCAAATGTTAGCGTGGCATCCCGAATGGCATAGAGGCCATATCTGGGCAAATCCGCTACCAAATGAAGGATAGAGAGCCCCAAAAGTCCTCCACACCACCAAATAGCAGGTTCCCGGAACGCCACTTTAGTACGGGAAGGATTAGAAAGCACAGCCAGCGAAAGAGCACCATAAGAAAGCAGATAGCCTATCGCAAAGGGACTACCTGGCGGGGCAAAGTTGCTAAATCCATAGTTAAGGATTATGTAGCCTGCCAAAGCAGCCTTTCCTTCCTCCCGGACGACTGCCCAGTACGCTGGTCTTGCATTCTTTACCCAGTCGGAAAAGGCTCTGTTACCTTGGACGTCGTCGGCAACTACAACCGCTGGACGCCCGAGATAGGGGCTGACCGTTTCCAGCTCGCGGCGAATGTTCCGATAGGTATGCAGGCTATCGTGTATGAAAAGGTCTACTTGGCCAAGACGGGGAAGCAGTTTCGGGAGTACGCGCTTGCTCACCCCGCGGTACAGTGTCCACGGCTCCCTGAGGACCTCGGGAACAAGATATCCTACATAGGCATCCGCGTTCTCTCCGAGAGGCGGTAGGTCGATGCTATGAAGCCTGCCCCGTCCGTTCACCTGCAGCGCCTTAAGGACAAACGCTGTGGTGACGCCGTAAGCCACTCCCGTCTCGACCACCACCTCAGGTTTCAGCACACGACAGGCTGTGTAACATAGCCTCGCCAGGATGAGGTCAGCGTGATGCCTCGTTGTGAAAGGTGCTACCGCCTCCAACATCTGCATACGTTTCTGCACTTCTGCCTCGATTTCCTCCACGCCTTCTAAGTCCACGGCCTTTGGCCAGTCCAGAGATTGTGTCAGTTTCCCCATTATCGCTGACAACACGTCCTCCACGGCCTGGCCGGTATATTCACGCCGTTTGCCGAAACGCTCCTCCACTCTGGAACTGATGATCGCTTCGATCCGGTCGGAGAATTCCCGGGGGTCACGGATGGCTATTCGAGCAAGTAAACGCAGCTTCGACATAGTGGCCAAGTCCTCCCCCTACAACACCTCCACGTCGTGCCCCCGGCTCCTCAGCAGGGCAGCCTCCCTCCCCATCGGAAGACGGCGTCCTCACCGCCTGGTTGCTGGTAGAAGTTGTGAATAAGAAGGATTTTCATCTTTCTCAAGAACAAAAACCATAGTGTTACATCTTAAACGCTTGGGTAAGAACCATCTACATAAAGAAATAAACTTCACAAAAATTCTGTAACGTAGCGAAGGACTATCAGGCCTATAGTCCTCTATAAGATCCCAGTGAACAACTCGATTCCCACTATTTATCGAACCTCATACGCGCCCAAATCGGGGGCGTTGCCTTTTGGTCTTGGTTCACCTCTAAAGTCCATTTTCACCTCATTAAGTGGCATACCCTTATTGATTGCAGGGCTGGTAGATCCTAATCGAAAGTCTTGCGTTTTTCTGTTTATAAACCCTGGATTAGAAACGATACCCTTTGCTTCCTGGGCTAATCCGCTATTAAGTGAAGTTTTTAGAGAAAACTCTTTAAGGTCTTTATATTCTCCCTTATCCGGAGTACCGTTATTATAAGGTCCACCCCAATCAATTAGCTCACGTCCCATATCGTCAAAGTAGAGATTGTAATCGAATCTGTTTAACTGTTTCTCAATCCACTCTTTAGGATTCGGGACAAAGTTCGGTATGGGAAAGGTTAAGCCAGTTGCCCGCTGAAAAACCGAATCCCAAACCCGTACCTGATACTCACGGTTAAAGGCAAATACGTTATTGAAAATCCTGTTTCCCATACTCAGTACAGGACGCCCTCCCGCAACGAGTGAGAGTCCGTTATCGTTATCTACGCAGGTATTGTGATAAACGAGACAGTATCCTGAGTTTTGAAGTAGAATTCCTGAACCAAAAAAGGATGCACCTCCTTTAGAAGTAGCACTATTCCGGTAGCAGAGATTGTTTGCAATGAGCACACCAAATGTAACCTCTATCTGAATGCCGGCATTGGCAGTATTGTCATGTAAAGAAGAGCCGATGATTTGATTTCCATATCCTGCGTAATCAAGCCAAATCCCTGGACCATTATTAAAAGCGGATCTATGCCGAATGAATTTTACATTTCTTGCTCCCGATGCAACTTTTACCCCTCCTGCTTCCCAACCCGAATTGTATCCCTTCCAATTGTTGAAACTCGTCTCAGAATCCTCAAACGTTAATTCGTATCCATCTGATACACCAACCCCAAGTTGCCCGTTATTATTAAAGCTACATCTTCGCACAGCAATATGTGAAGAGTTATTTAGCCGAAGTCCAGTTCCATTTGCCCATTCTACCCTGCAGTCTTCAATTATCCATCCATAAGAAGATTCGATATGAATGGCTCCTTGCTGTGCTCTATTGGCACAATGCTCAAAGCGGAAGCCCTTTAGATGGATATACGGAGTCAATTCATTGCCGTACCAAAGCATGGAGCGAGTGCTAACCTCTATCTTTTCCTTATTGGGATCGCCTTCATCAGGAAGCCACACATAAAGTATTTTATTTTGCAAATCCACCCAAAATGTACCGGCTTTCATCCCATCAAATCGCTCAACGTGTTTAAGGGGTTTACCTTTGTAAAATACCTGCTCACGTCGAAATACAAATTCATCCCCCGTTTCAATCCCCATTTTACCTGCAAGCGTCCAACTGGGCTTCTTCCATAATCTCCCGTTTACAAGTTCCCATCCATTAACGGTATCAGAACCCTTAATAACGACCTTGCCGAGAGGCTCGGCAACGAAGGTAATAGGAGCATTCGGTTTACCGCCTCGTTCTAACCGCACCGTTTCGCGATACGTCCCTGCCTTAACGACTACGGTATCACCTGCCTGAGCTACTTGAGCCGCCTTAGTAATTGTTTTAAAAGGCAGATCCAAGGTACCAAGATTACTATCAGAGGCTCTTGGATGGTTTATGTCAACAAAATAAGTCCCTGCTAAAGCAATCTCTACCCAAGCAATTAAATATAAAAAAGACCAAACTCCTCTTTTCAAAATCATTCATCCTTGGTTCATACCGATAGGTTAACACCCTTATTTGCCCTCCGATATTGGTGAGGGATTCTATTGATAAAACCCAACGCAAAACCGATAAGGGTAAAAAAGGGAATCGCTCCATAGGAAAACTCAAGCCAGGGCTGAACCGTTGTTACCAGCATCCCAAGTATATAGAAGATAAAAAACCAGAGAATAACCCTACGTTTAAATATCTCTTTCTTGTGACTTCTAAGAGCCCTTATGAAAATGGAGGCGATTCTCCAGTGCATGAAAGACCAGATCATAAACCCGACAAGCCCTAACCTCACAAGTACCGTAAGGTGTGTATTATGGGGTTGTCGTACCTGGACACCTCCGCCTAGAGAGAAATCAATGAGGGGTTCCCCGAATCCCTCTCCGACGAGTATGGTGGTTCTGCTGGCCGTATACCGGTCCCAGACGTCGGGCAGGAGCTTAAGCCTCCATCTTACGCTTCCCTCAGCAGGTGTGTCGGGCTTTAGGAAGACGCTTCTAAAATGCTCGACAAAAAAATCGGGCTCTACCGGTCCGATTCTACCGGGTATCTTAATATTGAAACTGCCGAGTATGAGGAAAAGCCCGATTATGCTGATAACCACACCACTTGCTATTTTCACTATTTCGCTGGCGTTGCTGAAAATGGCCAATACCAATAGGGCCACTATTATCCCGATATACATGGATCTTGCCTGAAACACTAGAGACCACCCAATCTGGAGAAGTGCAAGGGATAGAAGAATTAGAGATGGCCATCTGGTGATCTTTTTTGCAACAATGAGATAGAATAGGGCGCCAGATACCAGAAATAAAGGCGTATGAGAATAGGAACCGAGTAGAGGAACCTCCTGGAATATCCCAGAAACCGGGGAATGAGCCATCAGCACCTCGGCTATAGGGAAGGTAAGGGAATAAGCGAGATTTAACAGAAAAAGGGTAAGCAACGATTTCAAGAATACACCCTCGTATTCCGCCTTCCTTGCCCAGAGAAACCCGAGGAGCAGGAATACCCCTTCGCCAACGAATGAAGCGTCTCTTAAGGCATAGGCACCGAATTTAGGAACATCAACGATTAGGTGAAAGAGGGATAGAACCAACAGAAGGAGCCAGCACATGGCGACTGGCTCTTTAAAGAAACCCTTTAGATCTTGCCCCCTTCCGAGAATAGCTATGAATAGGGCCGAAAAGGCCATTAGATGACCTAGAGGGATAGGAAAACCCAAATGCAATGAGAAATTGGCGAACCCATAGCTAAGAACCACATAACCGATTAGGGCGAGGAAAGAAAGGGTCTGCCAGAGGGTAAGTCGGACGGATACGGATGCTATGGGTACGGTTAATACCGCCGTTACCATAACTAAAAGGGCAAGTTTTGGGACGAAACTCAATACACCCACACATATAGCTACGATTAATACCACGAATAGCTTTGACATTGGGAATGCGTGTTTTAAGGAATTCATTTAAGGATGCTTTGGTAAACTTCCCTTATCCACTCACCCTTCTTATCCCCATTAAAACACTCTCTTACCCTGCGCCTTCCGGCCTCCCCCATGCTGATTCTCAGCTCAGGCCCTTTTGCCAGCCTTAGCATGGCCTCGGCAAGGTCTCTTACAGCCTGCTCAGGCGTTATTGCGGGTATCTTAAACCCCGTCTCCTCCGTTACCTGCACCGCCGGTCCGCCGAGCTCCAGGCAGATCACCGGCCTCGCCGCCGCCATAGCCTCCAGGCACACGGTTGGACTTTGGTCGTGCAGGCTTGGGTGGACGAGGGCGTGAGCCTGGGCCAGAAGCTCCAGCACCTGCTGCCGAGGAAGCTGCCCGAAAAAGCGCACCCGGTCGGCTACCCCCAGCCTCCGGGCAAGGTGCTCTAGACTCCGCCGCTCGGGTCCCTCTCCCACGATCCAGTACTCCGCGTCCTCGATCTCACTTCTTGCGAAGGCCTCGAGGCCCAAATGAAACCCTTTCCAGTGCAACAGCCGTCCAATGCTGAGAAAACGCACGGGTCCTGCTGGTGGAGGTGGAATATTGGAAAGCACCTCTGTCTCTTCCGGGGGTAAGGCTAGCTGGGGCATCGTTGCCACGCGTTCCACTCCCAAGCGTTTCAGCCGAGCCACCGTCTCCGGCGTTGAAGCCAAGGCAAGGCTTGCCCGCCGGGCAGTGAGCCGGACCAACGGATCCAGCTCCCCAAGGAAGCGCGCCACCGTGCGAGCGATCTCGTAAGCAATTCCCCTTAGCCCAAAAGTGCGCCAGAAAGCCAAGGGTGCGGACTCTCCTCCGCCCACCGAACCCCAGACGAAGGGCACCCCCCTTAGTAAAGCTAGGGTGCTCGGAGACCAGTACTTCCCGAAGGTCACGTGGTGGGCCACATCAAAGCCCACCTCTCTGTGTAGCCGCCGCACCAGGGGGATGGCCGTGACCTGCCACAGGTAGTAGTAGAACTGGACACCTCGCTGCCCACGCTTCCAAAAACGGGCCCAAGGGGGAAGATCGTGGTAGACGAAGTGGAGGCCCGGGACGGGGCTCCGCGCCAGTTCCGCCTCGATGGCCGGACGGTTGTTAGCCCGGGTGAGCACCCAGACCTCGTGGTGCTCGGCCAAGTGTCGCGCCAGGTTCCAACCTACCCCGGGCTCGGAGCCCTTGCCGGGCTCGCAGGCGTAGGCGGAGAGTAGAACGCGCAAACGGCGCTTAACCATTATCTCTTGTTCACCACTAGGTCCAGTACAGTCCATAGATTCATCGATTCCCGCCGAAGGAAGGACAACCACTTATGCATTCTGATGCAGAAGTTCAACATCATCGTGGGCGGCAAACACTTGCGCCCCTATGGTCATTAGATCTTGAACGCTATCAAGCGCTACTGCTGCCGTCGTCAAAGAGCAACTGATTCGATCAAGAAGATAGAGGCGAAAAAGTCGTGGGATGTCCGGTACTTGCGTATAGACAAGGTCCCAGTAGCCTTTCATGAATCGTTGCATTGCTTGGTTCAGTACAGCCTTCCCAATTTCCCGCGGTTCAAGCTGGTTCACCAACCAGAAGGTCTGCACAAGGAAATGAGAGAGATCGTATCCTGCGGGTGCCTCTTCCTGGGCGTATTCCCAGTCAAAGAGGTAGAGCCGGCCGTTTGTCCGCAAGGCGTTCCACGGGGCGAAGTCGCCGTGAGCGAAATGAAAGGGCACCTCGCGATCCTGCCAATCCTGACGGACAGCCTGCAACGCGTGATGCAAACCATGTTGCCACCATGTCTTCCGGACGCGCTGAACCCTTTCGATGATACGCTGCCAAAAGCGGCTTTCTTCGAGTGGGCGTCTGCAAAGATTCCTGCGGGCAAGGTTAGAAAGCACCTCCACATACTCCGCGGTGAGTTCCTGCGTAGCTGCACGCGCACCTACTGGCGGGCTTCCTTGCACACAGAGGGCGCGCTCACCGTTGCAGTCACCATACAACACCCGGGGCACAGCGAAGGGCAGATCCTCGCCTTGCAACATCTGAAGTACTCGGGCCTCGTTCTCCACGAGAGCGCGTGTGGCTTCATTCCATCCCACCTTTGCGTAGCCCAACACCTCACCCGAGGAGGTCATTACCTGAATCACCGGCTTGCGATGTGGTCCAGGTGTGCCCAGCGACACTGCAAAGACCAAATCCTTCCGGCCGAATACATCGCGAAGGGTTTGCAAAACGCTATCCTTAGAGTCCTGGTCTTCCAGGTAAACCTTTGGGAGGCCAGGCGCTTTCAGCCCGAGGAAAGCAAGTGCCCGCAAGGCGTCCCTGGCTGCCCTGGCCTTCGCCGTCTGGGCAGGATAGAGGCTTAGCCCCGAACGAAAGGTCCCGGCAGACGCCAGCGGCAATAGGTAGCCCCGACCCTCGGGGAGCCGGAGGAACGTGTGGGTGGAACGGCCCGGTCGGAAAGCTACGCCCAGCACCTCCGAGAGCCACGCAAGGTCTTCACCCTTCGCCTGGAGGAAGCGGTGAGGGCGTCGGTTGAGATAGCGAAAGCGAAGGTGCTCCAACAGAGCGTCCCGCGCCTGGGCGACCACTTCCTCCACAGACGCGCTCCCGTCAAGGAGAACCGCATTGGGCGTGTTCGCTGCAAATTCCCTATAGGCACGCACCTGCCGTTCCAGTTCCTCCGGCGCTACTTCCTGCTTTCGTTCCAGCAACTTCTCCCTGGGCACGTCCAGGACGAGGAAAATGTCCGGACGCGGAATGAGCCGGCGCAAAAGACGGGCCGCCCACGTCGGACCGCCGTAGCGGTAGCGCCTCGGATCAATGAGCAGGTCGTCGTAGTAGCGGTCGAAGAGCACCAGCGTAGATTTGGCCAAGGCCGGGCGCACTTTGAGAAGGTAGCCCAAGTTGTAATCCAGCCAGTAATAGGACAATTTCAAGAGGGAAGCCAGCCAGGATCGTGGCGGCTTGCCGTGCGGATAGGTCACAGGGCCCCCGTCGCCTTGTCTCCGCAGTAACGCGGGCATCAGGTGAAACTGCGCCGTCCGACGGAAAGCTCCTGCTACCTCCTTTTGGAGACCCTCGATGAGCGTGCTCTTCCCTGCGCCGTCCGGTCCCAACACGGCCACCCAGAGCCCTGTTGGCTGGCGCCAACGCCGCCAAATGCGCGTAAGTTCGGGGAGCCAGTAACGGAGCGCATTGAGGGGTTCCCGTTTTAACCTTTCCCATTTGAGAACCTTCTTCAGCCTCGGCAGATGGGCTTCCATCTCCTGCCACTTTCCATCCCGAATCCAACCGGTAACCCTACTCCCCCATTGCCGACCCAACAGGCGCTCTGCCTCTGATTCCGCCAGCGAGCCCAACGAGCTAGCGAGTTCCCCAAGGCGCACTTGAGCATGTTCGGGTAGCCCTTGCTTCAGGATCTTCTTCACCAGGAGATACTTGAACTCTACCTCCGGCGCTGTCACCCAGAAGCCATTCCATTCCTGTCTACCGTCAAGGAGCTCCTTCGCGGAAAACCAAACCCGCCCATCCCTTCGGTAATCCGTCGCCGCATCCACTGGGATGAAGCCCGTTTTTTCGCCATCTTCTAAGGCAATTACGAAGTAGTAACAGGTGCTCTCATGTTGCAGTAAATTCACCAACCTTGCCCCCGAAGCATGGAGCAGGGACTCTTCGAACCTCGGCAGGTCCTCTGGCGCCACGACGATGTCCAGATCCGAAGGCAGATACTCCGGCAGCCCCTGCCAGCCGTGGAGGATGCAGTAGCTTATTTCGGTTTTATCCAGTAATTGATAAAGACTTGTCATACTCTGTAGACTTAATTCTTTACAGTAATTCTGCTATAAATTTCAAGGGCTTTTTTGCCAATTTCATCCCAGGAGAGATTCTGAAACGCATACTGCCTCCCCCTCTTCCCCATATCACGCCATTCATCTTTTCGGGATATCGCTTCGACTATCGCCGAAGCCAGCGAGTCAGAATCCGGGCAACAAACTAAACCACACCCCGCTTTCATCACATGCTCGGCTATGCCAGCTTCTCTCGATACGATTACGGGAACCTCAGCCAACATAGCCTCTAAGACCGTAAAGCCAAATCCGTCATACCGTGAAGGCAACATCAGCAAATCGTACTCGGATATGATTTCCAATGGATTCCTTTTGTAATCAGGTCCTGCAAAATGGACGTGGTTTGAGATCCCACGACGTCGAGCAAGGGCTTGCAGTCGCTTGCGGTCACCCCAATCAACCCCCATAATCGTTACCGTGGGCATAGCAAAAGGGCCATAACTCCGCTGTATTCTCGCCAAAGCGTCTATCAATAAATCAAGCCCCTTGTGGTGCATATCTATACGCCCTAAAAACAGCAGACGGACTCCACTTCGACTGGGCGTTCTTCCTGCTGACTGCTTCGTCGGAAGTACTGCTTCCTTATGATCAAATCCATTGGGCACAACAAATGCTGGCCTGATGACACCAAATCGTTGAAGATGCTCGATGTGCCTAGACGATAGAACCTGAATAGCAACGCTAGAATTAAGAACGTACCTTTCAACTGGTTTGTAGATCGCTTTCAGAAAGCGGCGCTTAGCGAGTAACGCCGGATGATAGGGATCATGCGGACAGACGATGTAGGGCAGACCTAATCTACTCAAGTAATGTCCCAACGATGCGAGCTGAGGGTTGAACATTCCGTGTAGTATGACTAGCTGGTATTCTTTACCTTTTCTATCGAGAAATCGGCACAAGGCCGGTGATGGGATATAATGGCTTAATCGTGTCTTATGAAATGTTTGAACATGCACTCCCTCCTCACTATCACCCCTTACATAGGTCCAGATATCAATCTCACATCCTAGGGCAGCTAAAGCGTAAGACAACCCTCTCACGGCCTTTGTTGTGCCGCCCGGTAGAGGATAGTGGGAGAGAAAATGCGCTATTTTCATCTCAACCGTACTAAGTAATGGGCAGGAAATGGCTGTAGAATACCGTTTGTGGCCTGACCTAGCTCAACGCAAAACACCTCTCGATTGAGGGGTCGAAGAACATCATCCACAGTTCGGCCGTTTTCCTCATCGTGTATCTCAAGAAGTAAAACGGGCTTAACTTCGGTGAGGGTTCTGTAGCCTCCTCTCAAAATTGGCCCTTCCGCTCCTTCAGCGTCGATTTTTATGATCGATGGTCTTGGAAGATTAAGACTGAAGACCGCATCATCCAAACTCAATGTAAATATTCTTTGTTTATAAGAACTTGTATTCAGGTTCCTATGTAGAATCGGGGTCTTAACTGTCCGGCTAAAAGAGGACGCTCCAGAGGAAAGCCACGCTAATACCCCGCTCTCACAATGAATTGCAAACGGGCATAGTACTATTCTATCCGTCAGGCCATTCAAAGAAACGTTCTTGACTAATCGCCTAGAATTTTCAATATCTGGCTCAAAAGCTATAACTGTCGCCCCAGGAAAGCACTTGGCGAAGACCATAGAAAAAAAACCTATATGTGCTCCGATATCATAGATCGCTTTGCAATTCTGTAGTTCACATGCCAGCATTTCGATAAGACGCTGGATTTCTTTTTCCCAAATACCAAGCCAGTACGAATTCTCGCCAGCTCCAGGAATAATAGAGATTCGATACCCCTCTAAAGGCCCATCTTGAACTGGAACTACGACCTCGCTATTGCGTACGAAACTCCTTAAAAGCCCACGTATTAGCCGCCTAAGCGTTTCAAAACGGTAGAAGAATTTATAAAGCCTTACCGCGAGACGCATAAAGAAGCCTCCTCTCCTCCCTTAAGAAAACCTCAAATCCTTCCTTGGAAAGTATTAAATTCAATTCGTCAATGGTCGCGCCTTCTACATGATGGTATTCCATAGCGATGCGCTGAACCTTTGGTAGCCAGTTTTTAAGTGTATGATTCCCAAAAAGCTCGTATTCCCCACCCTCAATATCAATTTTAAGAAGGTCAACTCTGGAAACTTCCTCGAACAAACTAGAGATTGGAATTCCTGGCACCGTAATCTTCTTCTCCACATCTATACTCCTTCTATCAACAATAGTGCTAGAGCCAGCATCC
This sequence comes from uncultured Spirochaetia bacterium, assembly GCA_964636885.1. Lineage (GTDB taxonomy): Bacteria > Desulfobacterota_D > UBA1144 > Nemesobacterales > CSP1-2 > CAZWVA01. Next base: position 10,617 of record CAZWVA010000028.1, on the reverse strand, counting down.
CGCGCAACGTAAAAGTCCACCATTCCACCCCTGTTTGAGATCGCGCCATTGACGACTTTGGCCTTGGATAAAACACCATTAATCGAGAGGTTCGCAAGGCACATAGCATAGGCTTCAGGATTGGCTTCTATAGACCATACCATTCTTGCTTCACGCGCAGCAAATACAGAAAAAATCCCTCTATGAGCTCCCAGATCCACAACTATCCAATCAGGTTGAATATTCCAGCCACGGGGATTATAGATCTTATCTATCCATATTTCATTTACCACCTGCACATCGTACGTTCCTGCTATTATAAGCAGACTCACACCATTCCGAAGTCTGTATATAAGGGGCTGCTTCTTGAGTACATGAGCCCTGTCCAGCAATGCAATATGCCAGTTTTGGTAAGTTCCTACCATTGAAGCCGCTTTTAAGACCTTTTCAAACATCTGTAGATACTCCTATGGAAATCTATAATTCAAGTCTCTCATATCTTGCTTTTCTCGGGAATAATCGGGATTAATGGTGAAACTCAGCCCACATTCCCGGCAATGAACGATTTCGAACCCATGCCATTCTTCTACGGGGTCCCATTGTAACGAGCCACAAGCTACGCATTCAGTTACCTCCATATCAGCGAACCTCCGTGTTGGGTGTCTCCATAGCTTTATTAAGCCGAGAGTACGCCATCCAGCAGGCGACGGAATACGATATCATCGCGCTAAGAATCGCCCCCTCAAGTCCAGCAACCTGCATGAAAGGAATAGAGCTCAAGCTCACTAGCACAGCGGATAGTCCCCAGACCTCAGAAACCGCCTGTGTGCGGCCGAGTGCCTTAAGCACAAAAAGGAACAACCCTGTCGCCACCGAAGCCGCTGTGCTCAGGCCGAACAGTCCCACGAGAAGCCAGTGTTCGTCATACCTGCCGGCATAGAGCAGGTGCAAAAGGGGCTTGGCCACCACCGTCAGAAGGAGACCATACAAGGCCACGGCACCCCCAAAGAGCAGTGCGAAGCGCATCGCGCGACGGCGCAGTTCACTGCCTCCCGTCCCCTCGCTTACCCACCTTGAGAAAACAGGCAGGAGCACAAGCCCGAGGGAGTTCATGAGAAGGCTGACCGGCCGGTAGAGGTTCCAAACCGCCGCCACGGCGGCGCTTGCGGCAAGTCCCAGGAAGGCGGGGATTAGAAGCATCAGAATTTGGCCCGATGCCCAGTAGGCGAGCATGCCTACGAGGTTCCATGATCCATACCCCCAGTGGTCTCCAAGCACCATCGCCGGTGTCGGGTTCCCTGCAAAGCCCACTACTTGGGGTCTTAAGAAAAAGGAGAGAGAAACCGAAGCCGCCACAGCCGCTATTCCTAAAAGCACAAGCCCTGAAAACGAAGAGAGAAGCGCTGCTCGCCATAGCAGAAAAAGCCCAACCAAAGTCACCACCAGGTTCACCCCGCTTCCCACCGCCGCCCAGACGGGCTTCATGGGCACGTAGCACGCCCGGCGGACAAGCCAAATAAGTAGCAGGAATGGCGAGGTCACGGCCAGTCCCGCGAGCGCGCGGGCCATCGCTGGGGATCCGTAGTGGGCGAATACGAAAGCACCAATTCCCAGCGCAAGGGCAACAATAGCCGAAATCCCCCAATGGCCGTAGATGAGCATCCCCAGATACTTTCTAAAACTCCCCCTATACTTACCCGCACCAAAGACCATCATTGGCTCAGTAAGCACCGCCGTGTGGAAGCCGGCCAGGAGGTAGAAGACGGAGAGGGCCACGGCGAAGGCGCCGTATTCCTCAGGGGGAAGCCATCTCGCAAGCAGGATGTTCACCAGGAAATTGGCCCCGCTGAAGAGCCCCTGATCCAAGACGGCAAATGTGCCCTTTTTAAACCAGGTTTTTGCGCTTATTGAGTTTATTGGGTTCATCGGGTTTATCGGGTTATTTGAGTTGATCGAGCTTGTTGAGTTTGTTGGATTGATTGGGTTTATTTCGCCTCACCTCCCAACCCCCCTTAGCAGGGTTGGTATGGTAAGGAGGATTATCTTTAGGTCAAGGAGTATTGACCAGTTCTCTATGTAGTAGAGGTCGAGCTTGAGGTTCGTCTCGAATGATGGGTCGTCCTGTGCCTTTACGGCCCAGAGGCTTGTCATCCCCGGCTTAATGTCTAGCCTCCTATAGTAGTCAAGGTCGTATCTAATGAAGTCGTCCTCTGGATGTGGCCTAGGCCCTACCAGGCTCATATCGCCCTTTAGGACGTTTAGGAACTGGGGAATCTCGTCAAGGCTGTACCTCCTTATGAACCTTCCCACCCTCGTGAGTCGGGGATCGTTTGTGATCTTGAAGAAGGGCCCTCTCCTCTCGTTTAACCGTCTGAGCTCCTCTTTCATCTCGTCCGCATTCGGAACCATGGTGCGGAACTTGTAGCAGTTAAAAACCCTACCCTTCCTTCCCACCCTCCTCGACCTGTAGATTATGGGGCCTTCAGGGGAGTCTATCTTTATTGCTATTGCTATTGCTATTGATACAGGAAGGAAGAGGAGAAGCCCGACTATAGCCCCTACCACGTCCATCACCCTCTTTATGAAGAGCCCTATCTCCGGGATGGGCTCACTGTATAGCTCCATGACGGGGAACCTGCCCAGGAACCCGAATGACGTGGCACTACCCATGAAGATACCGTCAAAGAGGTCGGGTATGACCTTGACGTTTGCCCTTAGGGCCCTCGCCTGATCGGCGATCCCCTTTACTATCTCCCTCTCCGATGGGATCGTGACGAAGACCTCCTCTATGAAGTGGCTCTTTATTATGCGGGGAAGGTCCTTTATTCCGCCCAGGATGTCTTCTCCCTCCTTTCGGTCGTCAAGAAACCCCTTCACATGGAGACCGAGGTTACGGTTATCCCTTATTATCTCTGCAAGCCCTCGCCCGACCTTTCCCGCCCCCACTATGAGGGCGTTCCTTATACCGTACCCCTGTGCTATACGCCACTCTACGATCCGGCGCTTTACGTACCTCCAGGAGGCAAGAGAAAGGGTGTTTACAACCCAGCTTGAGAGTACGACGAACCGGGAGATATGCATCTTTGAAAGGTACATAAACACCATGAGTATGAGCGTGGCAAATAGGACCCCTTTAAACACGAGTATGGACTCATCCTCCCACTGCCTCCCGCGAGGGGTTCTATAGAGGTCGTAGTTCTTAAAGAGGAGGATGATGAGGCTAAGGTAGAGTACAAAGAAGCCCGCATAGTAGGGCCAGAAGAGGGGAAGGGGGATCGGTTGATGTGAAATGTGCCTCTTAAGGACATCCGGATAGAACCTTATGGAGAAGAGGATAAGGCCGCCTAGAAGGACAAATACGGCGTCCGTTAGGATATAGGAGGCCTGTACCAACTTTCCCCATGTCCTTCTGGGAGATGGGAAAGCCTTCCCCTCCTTCAATCTGAGTTCCGGCATTGCCATTTCTCTAGAACGTTAGGCCGTTGAGCTATAGACAGGGCTCCGCCCTTTCACCTACATTTTGGTGTCGATCCAAAATGTACTCCCCTGGGGTCAGCGATTGAAAAAGGCTCCATCCCCTCTATGCACCTTAATTGAGAGAGACGACCCGGGCTACCCTTCGTCTGCCTCTCTTCCCCTCAGTCTGTAATTTATCTCCTTTATCCTCCACCCGTTTTCATCCCACGAGAGGAGCCAGCTTATCTCCCCCCTCGATCGCTTCACCTTCTCTTCACTCCTCTTTTTGAACGTCATGGTAAAGTCCCCGTCTATCGACGCCCTATCATCCTCCACGGCGACCCTGCTCACCCGAACGTCATACTGGATTATATCGAGAGATGAGAAGTTCCTTCTATAGGACGTGATCGCCTTCGATATCTCAACCCCGTTCTCCCTGGCATCGGGGGCAAAAAAGGAGACAAACCTCGGCATGTTCCTGCTCTTATAGGCCGATACGTATTCCGAGACGAATGAGTAGAGTGACTCCCTATCCGGATAAACCGGCAACTTTTTGGTGTCGGTGGTAGAGGAGGGCGTCTTCTCCCCCTCATTCTCCGGCAAGAGGGACTTCCTTTCAGGCTCCTTTAAGGCGACCTTTTTCTTAGGGGCCTCTAAGGGCTCACCCACAGGCCCCTTATACCCCCTCTTCTCTACGTCCCTCTTTGGGGGTCCTTCGCCCGATATTATGAGGACATCCCCTACGTCGAGGCGGTTATCCCTCAGTTTGTTCTCTGCCTTTATGTCCCTAACCGTCGTGTTAAACGCCCTTGCTATCCCCCAAAGGTTATCCCCGCTCTTAACGACGTATTTAACACCCTTCTTTTCCGCACCCGCCTTGGAGGCTAGCCACTTGCCCCCTTTCTCTGAGGGCTCCTCCGTCCCTTTAGTAGCACCCGGCCTTGGAGGCGGCTTCATGTACGCAAGGCCCTCGCCCCCGTTAAACCCCTCCCTCCTTACGGTTCTAACGGCCTGTGTGGCGCTCCCCTCTATATCCGATGGAGGGCCCTTGTGGAGACCCCTTGCCTCCGGTCTTATGTATGCCAAGAGCACCCTTTCCCCCTTGTCTCCTACCCTTCTCTCCATCCCGACCCCGTTTTCTCCGCTACGGAGTGGCGATTTGGAGAGGAAGATGTAAGATGAGATGGATATGATAAGAAAGACCATAATGACGGCGTAGGAGAAGGGATTCCCCAGGAGCCTCGTCCGCCACGGCTCGACCACCAAGACGGGGGATGCGTGGGGGAATCTAGAATCGTAGTTGCTCCTCCTTACGGGGTCCCTTAAGACATCGTATGCCTCGTTTAGCTTCTTCGTGATCTCAAGGCCCTCATCCCCAACCCTGTCCGGATGGTATGCCGTAACGAGCCTAAGCCAACTCTTCCTTATCTCCCTTGAATCGGCCGTTGGATGAACACCGAGAATCCCGTAGTAGTCCTCTTTTGGACGCTCGGGTGCAAGGAGGGAGAGTAGGGATCTTGCCTGCTGGACTATAAACTCCTCGTTTACCCTCCTATCCACAGCGATCTTCTCAATGATAGGGTAGTTTGGGGAGTCCTTCCCCCTCGATATATCGCTCGTAATGGAGTAGAAGAATGGGGTATCCCTTGAGAACTCGGATAAGAGCTCCCTCATATCGGTCGAATCTATAATCTGCAGTACCACACTTTCAAATACCCTTCTCTCTACCCTTAGCATCTCTATCCTTCTCCACCTTTTAGGAGCCTTACGTCATCCACCCAGGCGGTACCCGATATGTATCTATCGAGCCTTGTACTCGCATACCGCCTGAGCCTAACCATGATGGACGTGCAATCGGAAGGGGTATGGAACCGTAGCCCTACCGTCCTCCATTCCGTTGTTCCCGTAAGGGGTTCTGTAGCCACACTCATCTTCCCTCTCGGATAGCAGTAGACCTCCCATGATATCCCATTTCTAGTCGTGATCCCGCGGGTGGATATGCGGGATGTAAGGATGTAATCCGTATCGGGTTCTACGGGCACAACCTGTGAGACGTGGTGGAAATCTGTATTGTGTTTTCCATCAAAGGTTAGCCTGAGCGAGTATCTTCCCTGAAACCTCTTTTCCCAGTCGAAATCGACCGCTACCCCCTCCGTACTCCCTATCCTCCAGTCAAACCCCCTCCCCAGGGGTTCGTTCTCGAATCCTCCATTCCATATAAGGGTATCCCCCTCGTTTTCTCCAAACACCTCTTTCCATATGGAAATGGCCAGGTGACCCCTCTCCCTCCTTATGAGGAAGTCTATATAACCGAGGGCGGCGTCCTTTGAAACCATCCCTGCCCCCTTCATCCTCTCCCATACGGGGAATGTCTCATCCAGTTTATCCCTCGAGATGAGATACCTGAGGTAGTCAGGGAGGATGCGGTCCGTAACAACCTCTCTTAAGATCACCTCTGGATCGCCTATAAACTGCCAGGAGAGATCGAAGGCCTTTCTCCTCCTCCCCGGATCGGTATCTGCGACCACCCTCAGATTCTTTAGGGCAAGGTCCGTGTCCCCAAGCCGGAGGGCGAGGATGGAGCCCTCCCACAGGACGGCCGTGGATGAGGGGGAGAGGGAAAGGGCGCGACTTAAGGCGGTTCTTGCCTTCTCCTCTTCCCCGGCCTCGACGAGGGTCTCTGAAAGCCCCAACCAGGAGGAGACGAGGAGCGGATTCGATTCCAGGGAGCCGAGATAGAGGGCCTCTACCATTTCCTTCCCTCCGAGCAAGAGAATGTAGGAGAGCATGGCCAGGCGAAAACGGTGCTCCGAGTCAAACGGGTTAAGCGTCAGGCTCTCCCTCATTCTGTCTATTTCCCCCTCTCTAAATAGGAGGGAGGAGATCCCGATCCTCATGGCCTCCTCGATGAGAAAGGCGTTAAGAGCGAGGAGGATAAATATGGAGTTTTTTCCCTTCCCTCTCAGCATCGCCGTAGTAAGACGAGTAATAGTAATAATGACCGTATTTGCCCCTTCCCGTCTCAAGCCTGTTTACAATGGCCCCTATTATCCTCCCCTTCACCCTAAGTATCCCCTCTATGCTGTTCCTAAGGGCCTGCCTGTGTGTCACCCCTATACTCGTTACGAGGAGGACCCCGTCTACGAGCCTAGAGAGGAGGCGGGAGTCCGCAAAGCCCATAATCGGCGCCCCGTCTATTATCACGTGGTCGTATTCCTCAAGGAGCCTCTCTATTAGCTCCTTCATCCTCCTTGAGCCGAGGAGCTCTGCCGGGTTTGGCGGAAACGGGCCCGATGGGATTATGGCAAGCTCCGGGATATCCCCACGCTTTATGAGGGCAGATGGCTCGGCCTTCCCGATTAGATAGGTGGTTAATCCCGATTCGTTGCCGTTATCGAGGAAGACCTTATGCAACCTCGGCTTTCTCAGGTCCCCGTCTATAAGAACAACCTTGAGTCCGGACTGGATCAGAGAGAGGGCGATATTGGATGCGGTTGTGGTCTTTCCCTCGAGTGCCTGAGCGCTTGCCACTAGGATCGACCTCGGAGGGTGGTCGGGTGACGAATAGAGGATGGATGTCTTTATGACCCTGTAGGCCTCCGCTATTACAGACCTCGGATTCGTGTAGACCGCCCTTTCTATGCCCTGCCTGTCGCCCTCGACTGCAAGTGGCACGGCCCCCAGAAAGGCCAGGGAGAACCGCCTCTCTATCTCCTCCTCGTCCTTTATGGTGCTGTCAAAGTACTCAAACACAAACGCAAGGAATATCCCGCCTATAATCCCCATCAACGTGGCAAGTAGGGCGTTTAGCTTTATGTTTGGCTTATATGGAGGAAGGGGACCCGTGGCGTAGTCCACGACCTGTATGTTCGTTGCCTTGATGGCCGATGTTACCTCTGTCTCTTTAAGCCTCTGGAGAAGGTTTTTGTATATGGATTTATTCGTTTCTACCTCCCTTGCCAGTATCTTATACTGTACGGCCTTCTCGTTTAACTCCGTGGCCCGCCTCTTCTGCTCCTCCGTCCTCCGTCTAAATATGTTCTCCTTGCTGAGGGCGGTCTCGTAGTCCTTCTTCAGGCTCTCCGCGATCCCGCTCCCACGCCTTTTGAGCTCCCCCTCTATCCTCTGGAGCTGTGCCTCTAGCTGTTTCATCTCCGGCAGGTTTGTGCCGTATACGACGGACTTATTGTCGTAATCGGCCTTTAGCCTCGTGTACTCCTCGTAGAGCGCTTGGATCGATGGGTCGTTTATCACCTGTGGCATGAAGGTGTAGTTCCCGGATTTGACCTCCCTGTAGAGGGCCTCCTTAGAGAGCCTCTCCGATTCGGCCTTTGAGAGGGCCTCGTTCAACTCCGCAAGCTGTTTGTATACGAGGTTCAGGTTCTCGTCGAGGGAGATGATGTCGGCGCTCTTTGCAAACCTGTTTAGCTCCTCCTCCGACCTTTCGAGCCTGGCCTTCGCCTCCTGGAGTTGCTTCTCTAAGAACTCCCTTGCTGACTTGGTGGCCTCTACCTTCCTCTGGAGTATCCATTCTATGTACTTATCCACGAGTGTATTTACCGCCTTAACGGCAAGTTCGGGGTCCGTGCTTTCAAAGCTAATATTAACCAGCCTTGATGTCCTGTCGGGTGTAACATCGACCCTGCTTAGGAAGGATTTGATAATCTCCTTTTCTATGGCTGATTCCCTCTCCTTTTCATCCTGGGGATCCCACCCCTTGCCATCGTACCGGGGGAATAATCCGGCAAGGGCCGTTTTTATATGGGAAGTGAATCCGGTCTTTTCCCCTGTCGATGCGAATTCGGGATGAGAACCGAGTCCAAGATCGGTTACGACCTCCCTCGCCAGGGACTGGCTCTTTATGAGCTTATACTGGGTTTCGTAGAAATCCCTCTGCTGTGTCTCTGACTCCATCACCTCCTGGAAGGTCGTTATCTTTGGCTCCTCGGGGGTTATCTCTATCACAGCCTCGGCCCTGTATACCTTATCCATCATGAAGGAAGCGATAAGGACCGTTACGACGGAGGCAATGAGGCAAGACACCACAACCCACTTCCTCTTAAGGAGTACGTATAGGTAATCCCTTAGGCCCGCCTCCTCGAGACGCGTATCGTAGTATTCCCCTTGAACCTCAGTGGATACTGGGTAGCTCTCCCTCTCCCTTAATCCCCTACCCTTATACTCTGCGATCTCTTTACTTTCTCTTTCTTCCAACTCCACCTCTTTTTTTTACGGCCTATCACTCCCTATAACGCTCAGGGGGGTCGTATCCCACACCGACCAAGCCGAAGAGGAAGTTGAGGCGGAGCCCGTAGAGTATCCTCTTCGTCGCGCTTGCTCCAACCACTATGGCATCCCTGTCCTTAACTACGGTATCCTCGGCCTCTCCGTTCTGGATCTTCCTGAGGTCGAGCTGTATGACCTCCCTCCTCCCGTCGTCGTGATGTCGGATGAGCTTCACATCGCTACTGTCGGCGTATGTCGCCATTCCACCTGCCATGGCTATGCACTGGGTTAGGGTTGTAACCCCCTCCTTTATAGGGAATGAACCGGGCTTTCTCACGGCACCCTCCACGAAGACCGCACCGGCCTCCGGGACGTATATGACGTCTCCGGGTTTTAGGGTCAGGTTTATATCCGAGTTTCCCTTGATTAGAAGATCTTCAAGGTCGACCATATAGGCCTGCTTTCCCCCGTCCTCCTCGTTCCTCGTGAGATAGACCGTTCTTCCGGCGGTATCCTCGAGCCCCTTTGCGGCGGCAAGGGCATCGAGGAGGGTCTGCCTTCCGAGGAGTTCATAGTTTCCGGGCTCCCTCACGTACCCGATAACGGATACGAGTTTGCTCCTGTGTTCTTTGATAAAGACGCTTACATGTGGGTCCTTTATATATACGCCATCTCTGAGGAGGTTCTCTATCTTCTCCTCGACCTCCCTGGCGGTAAGCCCGTTTACGCTGACGCTTCCAAGCAGTGGGAGGGTGATATCTCCTCTTGAACTCACCCGCACCGTGCTGTTTAGCTTGTCGTACTCGAATAGCTTGATCTCGAGAAGATCCGCAGGACCTATAAGATAATCGGCTGGGGAAACGGGGGAATTAGCCCCCTGGGCAAGGAGCCTGGAGTTTAGCCTCTTTATCTCCTGTGCGGACTCTACTGTGTTCTGAGAGGTGGGTAATGGGCCTGATACATCCCTTCCCCCGGCACAGCCCAGGGTAATAAGAACGAAAAAGACGGAAAGGATACACCTCTCATCCAAAGAATAGCCCCCCTGTAAATAATACGGTTCTACTCTATGGGGCTTACCTCCTCACCCTCTTCCAGTGTGGTTCCAAGGAGGATCGATCCACCTATAAAGGCCCCGCCCGTTCCTATGGCGGCACCCGTAAGCGGAATCGATATTCCTCCGGTCGTAGCGCCCGTTGCACCCTCTTTTGGAGTTTCTTCGACCTCGGCCTGAGCCAGTACTATCCTCTGACCCGCACCTACCCTGTTTAAGCCGTTAGGGGTTACATCCAAAGGACCGCCACTTACCTCAACCACCGAGTACCCATACGAGGGGAACACATCCAATGAACCCTCGGCGACCTCTAATACGGCGCGCCTATCGGTAACGGTGATCCTGCCGGATACAGTTGAATCGCTTGCCGGAGATACCCTAGGAGAAGAGGCCTCCCCGGGTAGTGCCTTAAAGGAGACCCTTACCTCATGTGGAAGGAGTCGAAAGTGTATGCTTCCCTTATCTATCCGAAAAACAACGCGATCGCCCTCGTCGAACGCCTCGATAACGGTCCCCTTATCCGCTATAAGTGCACCGCCCTTTATCTTTATGAGGGTTCTATAATCGCATGTCACCTTACTGCCTGAGAGGAGAGGATAGGTATTGGGGCGGGATGGGGAGGAGTAGGAGGCGACCTTTCCAAGTATGGTAGCTGCACCTAGAGCGTCTACGCTGATCAAAAGAAATGCTAATGCAACGGAAAGACAACTAGATGTCCTCATCGTTCCAACCTCCTTTTTTAGGCCTAATGACAGCGTTTTTGTTTCCATTGTATCACCACTCCGACTCGTTTGTCAAGACCGCGATGGCTGGAGATTAACAGATTAAGGGGAGCGAGGAAGAGGGAGGAGGAAGTAGGAGAGAGGTAGAAAAATTCCTTTAGTCCCCGAAAGATGCGATAGTAT
>CAZWVA010000027.1:0-32641 GCA_964636885.1 uncultured Spirochaetia bacterium | reverse complement strand
TTAGATAGCGGGTTCCTATTCCTAACCTATCGGCTCTAGTATTATCTATGATTTTAAGATTCGTATTGACTTAGGCGTTTTCTAAATAGGGTAACAAAATATGGCAAAGGTGGTTTCCGTTGGCGTAGCAGACGCCCCCTACAAATTCAATCAAACCGAGGCAAGGGATTTCATACATCGGCTCTTCTCACACTCACGGGAGGATATAGAGAGACTGATAAGCGTCTTTGACAATTCCACCATAGAGATAAGGCACTTCACACAGCCAAGGGAATGGTTTAGTAAACAATGCGGTTTTAAGGAGAGAAACGATTCCTACATAAGAAACGCCTGTAGCCTATCTAAAGCCGCCGTAGTCGGGTGTATGGAAGGGATAGGTGCTGCATTCTCCGATTTCGATCACATGGTGTTTGTATCAAGCACCGGTATCTCAACCCCAAGCATAGACGCCTTGCTCATTAACGAACTCAGACTCGATGTGCACTTAAAGAGAACCCCCATCTGGGGGTTGGGATGCGTTGGGGGAGCCGTCGGATTAAGCCGTGCACTTGAGTATACGACCGCCTTTCCCGAAGGTGCGGTGCTTCTAATAGCCCTTGAGATATGTAGCATGGCCTTTCATAGAGACGACTACTCTAAAAGCCACATCGTGGCCACAGCCCTTTTTTCCGACGGGGCAGCGGCGGCACTTATAGTCGGTAGAAAACACAGGTTATTCGATCTCAAGGGTATAAATCTAATCGATTCTCACTCGACTATATACTACGATTCCCTGGACGTTATGGGCTGGGAGATAGCGGATACAGGTTTTAAGGTGATATTCAGTAAGGACATTCCATCAATCGTAAGGAGGTACCTAAGATCAAACGTCGAGGAATTCATAGGGAGACATGGCCTAGCCATCTCAGACATCACACACTTTGTCGTTCACCCAGGGGGACCCAAGGTCATAAGCTCCTATGAGGAATCTCTAGATCTACCAAACGGCGAACTCGTGTATTCGAGAAAGGTCTTGAGGGAACATGGAAACATGTCTTCGCCTACAGTGCTCTACGTCCTAAAGGAGTTCCTTGAGGATGGGAGATTCAGTCCCGGTGATTACGGTTTAATCTCCGCACTCGGCCCTGGGTTTAGTTCGGAGCTCCTCCTGTTTCAAACCTCATGACGGCCTTCCCGGTATTTCTCCTCTTTTTGATTCTACAGCGGATAGCCGAGCTCGTACTTGCAAAACGGAACGAGAGGAGGCTTAAGGCCGAGGGGGCAGTTGAGTTCGATAAGAAGGGGTACAGGGTGATCGTCTCTATGCATGTAGCCTTCTTCCTCTCCCTCATCTCGGAGAGGGTCTTACTCGGTAGAGGGTTAAACCCCTATTGGCTTCCCCTCGCTCTCCTCTTAATCTCTGCGGAGTTTCTTAGGTACTGGGCGATATATAGCCTAGGGGTTTTCTGGAACACGAAGGTCCTCGTCTCGCCAAACCATAAAATCGTTACAAAAGGCCCTTATAGATACCTGAGACACCCGAACTACATAGCGGTCGCAGTGGAGATAGCGGTGATACCCCTTATCTTCTCGTGTTACATAACGGCCGTGGCATTCGGTTTTCTTAACCTAATCCTGCTTAGGAGAAGGATCGGGATCGAGGAGAGGGTATTAAGGTCTATCCACACCTAGCCTGAATCGATACCTCTTCGCTCGATTCATTAGACGGATAATAGACGGTATTAAAGGCGTTAAATCGCCTTACGTATATCTTAAAGGAGATTCTGAGGTCTTTAAGCTCCTCTATATAGATAGATCCGGTTTTCGATGCGTATATTACCCTGACTTATGGATTTAGTCCTTCCTATTGAGAGGGCCTTCTCGTAATAGCCGATTGCCTTTTCATACTCATCCTTAGAATAGTATGAGATCCCTAGACCATTATTAGAGAGATCGTCTTCCGGTAAAATCCGGGATATGCGTCCGTCTCCCATCTGGAGAACTCAAGCCTTGGGCCTCGGTCCCTTAGGATTCCGCGGTTTAGCTCCTCATTTTGATACATTATCCCATAACGTGTATATAATGGAAAGGCAGTGAACCACAAGATTAGAAGGAACTAGCCCTGGGTAAGGCGGAGAACGAGGTCCCCTGCCTCGACGCTCTCCCCTTCCGAGACCAGGATCCTTCCGATGACACCGTCCTCGAGCGCCTTGATATTCGTCTGCATCTTCATGGCCTCGATCACGAATAGGGGCTGATCCCTATTAACCCTGTCTCCCTCTTTAACGAAGAACCTCACGATCTTACCACTAAGCGGTGCGCCCACCTCCTGGGGATTGGTCGTATCGGCCTTTGGCCTTATCTCAACCACCTTTGCGGCGGCGGCTTTGTCTTGGATCCTGAGCGGCCTTGGCTGGCCGTTTAGCTCAAAGAGAAGTGGCCTCCTGCCATCCGGCTCAACCTCTCCAATGGCAAAAAGCCTTATAAGCAGGGTTTTTCCCTCCTCGATCTCAACCGTCGTTTCTTCCCCCGCCTGCATGCCATAGAAAAAGACAGGGGTAGGCACCACAGATGTATCCCCATACAGGGTGCGGTGCCTATCAAACTCCTCATAGACACCCGGATAAAGGAGGGCAGATAAGAGGTCCCGCCTGTTTATCGGGTGTCCAAGCTGTTTCTCCAGCCTCTTTGCAGTGGCGGAAAAATCAGCGGGTGGGATAAGTTCACCCGGACGAACGTGTATTGGCTCCTCGCCCTTAAGGATTGCCCTTTGCACATCGGGTGGGAACCCACCTGGGGTCTGCCCAAGATTGCCACGCATCATATCGACCACGGATTCTGGAAAGCTAAGCTGATCGGCCTTCTTTACCACATCCTCTGCGGTCAATCTGTTCTGCACGAGGAATAGGGCGAGATCACCCACCGCCTTTGATGATGGGGTAACCTTTATGATATCACCAAAGAGCCTGTTTACATCCGCAAACATGCGTTTAATCTCCTCCCACCTGTCACCGAGTCCGAGCGCCTGGGCCTGGGCACGGAGATTGGTGTACTGCCCACCCGGAATCTCGTAGAGATAGACATCGGCATTGGAGGTCTTCATATCACCCTCAAATGGAGCGTAATACTCGCGCACGGCCTCCCAGTATGAGGAGAGCTTATGGAGTCCTACCACGTCTATCCCCGTGTCACGCTCCGTACCCTCTAGAGCCGCCACCACCGCGTTTAGACTGGGCTGAGAGGTCTGCCCCGACATCGTACTTATGGCGAGATCCACTATGTCGGCCCCGGCCTCTGCGGCCTTAAGCACGGTGGCCTCGCCGTTTCCGCTTGTAGCATGGGTGTGGAAATGGAGTGGTAATCCTGTCTCTTCCTTGATTGCACGGACGAGCTTTTGAGCCGCATAGGGCTTACAGAGTCCGGCCATGTCCTTTATGGCGATAAAATGGGCCCCCATCCTTTCGAGCTCCTTTGCAAGGTCAACGTAGTACTTGAGTGTGTACTTATCCCGCCTTGGGTCAGTGATGTCACCCGTATAGCATATGGCGGGCTCCACCACCTTCCCCGTATCTAGGGCGGTTTCGATTGCGACCCTCATGTTTGGAATCCAGTTAAAGCAGTCGAATATGCGGAATATGTCTATTCCCGAAGAGGCGGCCTCCTTTATGAACTCACGAACGACGTTGTCCGGGTAGTTTGCGTACCCTACCGCATTCGCACCGCGTATGAGCATCTGAAACATGGAGTGCGGCATGGCCTCCCTCAGGCGCCCGAGACGCTCCCAGGGGCACTCCTTTAGGAACCTGAGACACACATCGAAGGTCGCCCCACCCCACATCTCGAATGAGAATATATCCCTGCCGAGAATGGCTGTAGCACGGGCAATCCGAACCATATCGTATGTCCTCATGCGTGTTGTGAGAAGGGATTGATGTGCATCCCGAAACGTGGTGTCAGTCACAAGAAGGCGCCTCTGGCCTAGAACCCACTTCGCCAATCCAATGGGACCCTCCCTCTCGAAGACCCGGCGGTGCTCAGGAACCTCTATTGGAGCTGAGTCTATTTCGGGGACGCGTGGAGTAAGTGGGGGACGCTCTGCCCAACCGGGAGGCCTAGGGATGGCACGGTTTACTGTGACATCACCTATAAAATTGAGTATCCTCGTTGCCCTGTCACGAGGCTCCTGGATCTCGAAGACCTCGGGGTGTTCTTCGAGAAAGGTGGTGGTACATTCGCCCTTTCTAAAGACCGGATGCCTTATTACGTTAAGGAGAAAAGGTATGTTTGTCTTTACTCCGCGTATTCGAAACTCCCTTAGGGCACGGTCCATCTTGCTTATACACTGATCGAATGTAAGCCCCCAGGACGTAACCTTAACGAGCATAGAGTCATAGTAGGGGGTGATCACGGCCCCGACGTAGGCACTTGCCGCATCAAGCCTTATGCCAAAACCACCCGGGGAACGGTAGGCGATGAGGCGTCCGATATCGGGTCTAAAGTTATTTGTCGGGTCTTCTGTAGTGATGCGGCACTGAAGCGCATAGCCCCTGCTCCCTATAGCGGATGGCTTGGGAATCCCGATCTCAGGGTCGGACAGCCTGTATCCCTCTGCTATACGGATCTGTGACTGAACGAGATCGATCCCTGTTATTACCTCCGTAACCGTGTGCTCCACCTGTATACGGGTGTTCATCTCTATAAAGTAGAAATCCCCTCTTCCATCCACCAGGAATTCAACCGTACCCGCACTCGTGTAATTCACGGCACGGGCGATCCTGAGGGCGGCTTCATAGATCCTCTCCTTTAATTCCGGGTCGAGTGTGATGGCGGGGGCGAGTTCTGTAACCTTCTGGTGCCTCCTCTGCACGGAACAATCACGCTCGAAGAGGTGAACTACGTTTCCGTACTTATCCCCCAAGACCTGTACCTCGATGTGCTTTGGGTTCTGAATGTACCTCTCTAGTATTATCGCATCGCTTCCAAAGGCGGCCCGGGCCTCTGAGCGCGCCTGGGCGAGGTTCTCAAGAAGGGTCTTACGGTCGTGGGCGACCCTTATGCCCCTTCCTCCCCCGCCGTGAGCCGCCTTGAGAAGCACCGGATAGCCGTGGGTCTCGGCGAATTCAATGGCCTCTTCGTCGCTTTTTATAAACCCCTCAGTCCCAGGCACAATGGGTATCCCTAGGCTCTTGGCGAGGCGCCTTGCCTCGGCCTTATCCCCCATGAGGGCTATCGTGTCTGGGTCCGGACCTATAAAGGCGATTCCCGCCTCGATGCAGGCACGGGCAAAGTCCGCATTCTCAGACACAAACCCGTATCCAGGATGTATGGCATCAACCCTCTTGTCACGGGCCAATCTGATAATGCCCTCGATATCGAGATAGGCCTCAACCGGCCCCTTGTCCTTCCCTATGAGGTAGGCCTCGTCCGCCTTATTACGGTGGAGGGAGAAGGCATCCTCCTCGGAGTATATGGCAACCGTGGTAATTCCGAGCTCCGTACAGGCACGGAAGACGCGTATGGCTATCTCCCCGCGGTTTGCCGCCATTACCCTGCGAAACGGCCTTATAGATCTCCTTTTAGAGTTTCCTCGACCCATATCCGCTCCTATTTGCTTAACGGTCTCTTAATAAACGGATATACCGTTCTGTAATAAGACCCTGAATTTCCAGGCAAGTTATTATACAGCCTTTTATCGCCTTTTAAAGTCCAAAAATGCCTTACCGGGGTCTCATTTTAGGCTCCTTATCAGTACCGCAACGGCCCCCGTGAGTGCGACGATTACAAGGACCTCTGTGATTAGAATCTTAAGGTCAAGCGACTGATATATCGACCCAGGTAACGTGAACAAGAAGCCGTATTTACCGAGGAACGCATCGTCTCCATAATAGATCCTTCGGGGTGGGAATATACAGGCTATAAGGACAAAGACAATACCCATAAGGATTACCACTTTCATGGCTTTATCCTCCTAAACACTAAACAATGACTTCTATTCGGGTCTATAGAGACCCACCCCCCTTTATCCCGTGCTCTTCATACCCGCCGCAATCCCGTTTATGCTTAGCTTGAGGTTCTCAATGAGTTTTGATTCCTCACCCTCGGTAAAGTCCCCCTTACTAAGCCTCCTTAGAAGCCCCACCTGGATGTAGCTTAGGGAATCTATATAGGGATTCCTGAGCTCAACCGTTTTCTGAAGAAAGGGATTATTATCGAGGATCCTTTTCTGGTCGGTTATTTTAAGAACCGTTTCCTCTATAAGCCTGTACTCGTTTCTTATCCGCTCGAATATACGCTTTCCCACCTCTCTCGGTCTCACGAGAAAGGAGTATTCAAGCGCTATCCACATATCGGCCTTGGCCATGGTCATCTGGACGTTGTCAATGAAGGAACCGAAGAACCTCCAATTCCTGTACATGTCCTTTAGGATGGCCAGGTTACGCTCCGGGTCTTTCTTTATGAATCCATCGAGTGAGGAGCCCACAGAGTAGAGTCCGGTAAGGAGATGGCGGTTCTGTGTCCAGCTAAAAACCCAGGGAATCGCCCTCAGGTCCTCTATGCGCTCGCTCTGCCTCCTCTTGGAAGGACGTGAACCCATGTGCATCTGCTCTATCATGGATATGGGCGTAGCCTGCCTGAAATAAGTGTAGAAGTCGGGGTCTTCGTAGACGAGGGCCCGCCAGATACGCCTTGCGTTTTCGGAAATCTCCTCCATCACCTCTTCCCACTCCGGTTTTATCTCCCTATTCTCAAGGCTCACCAGAACAACCGCCGAGGTTATGAGCTCAAGGTTGTCCTGGGCGATCTCTGGAAGCGAGTAATTGCTGTATATGACCTCCCCCTGCTCGGTGATCTTTATGAGCCCGTCTACCGTTCCGGGGGGACGGGCTAGGATGGCCCTATTAGTTGGCCCTCCCCCTCTGCTAACGCTCCCCCCTCTTCCATGAAAGAGCCTCTGTCTCAGTCCGAATTCATCTGCAACCCTCTTTAACGCCCTCTGGACCTTATGACTCTCCCAACTCGCAGAGAGAAGCCCGCCGTCCTTTCCGCTATCCGAATAGCCGATCATGATCTCGGAGATATTTCCCCTCGCCTTAAGATGCCTAGCGTATACGGGATTCGAGTAGAGTTTTCTCATTATCTGGGGAGCGCGTCTGAAATCCTCTATAGTCTCAAAAAGGGGAACGATGTTAAGCCTCGATATAACGGTATCCCGGTCTGCAAAGTAGAGCCCGGCTTCTTTTGCGAGGAGTAACACCTCGAGTACGTTACTCGCATCGTGTGTCATGCTTACTATATACGTATCAATCGCCTCTGGGCTTATCTCCTCGAGGGAGCGTTTTACACATCTCAGGGTTTCGAGTACCTCCTTTGTCTCTTCCGAGAGTGTAAGCCAATCCGGGATGAGGGGGCGAGGGTTATTTATCTCTTTTGAAAGCCAGTCGAATCTTTCATCTTCATCCATTTCTCCGTAGTTAACGAGCCCCATACGCTCTGTGATTTCAGATATGGCCGCCGAATGAAGCGAGCTGTGCTGCCTAATATCCAGTTTTGCAAGGTGAAAACCAAAGAGCTCCACCAAACGGATCAACCTCTTTAACCCCGAATCCGCCAGTCGTTCTCCCCTGTTTTGTCTGAGACTCCTATCAATTATAAGGAGATCCTCCAAGAGTTCCTCCTTTTTTGAGTAGTAATGGCTATTGGTTTCCTCTCCATCGTTTGCCAGGATCGTATTTAGTATCTTCTTGTGTATGTATTCGAGCTTGATCCGATAAAACTCGAAGGGGTTCTTTATATCGATCTCTTCTGGAAAAAGTACCCTGTCCCTCTTAACCGATTCTATAAGCTCAGGGCTTACGGGAACTATCCTTGCCGAGGAACTCAGTTGACGTTTTATCCGCCTTATCTCTTCAACGTATCTTTCGAGTGCGAGCTTCTTATGCATCCGTAGAACCCTGTATGTCACCTTATGAGTCACGTACGGATTCCCATCCCTATCGCCGCCCACCCAGGAACCGAACCTGATAAAGGCGGGAATCCTGATATCCCGCAATCCGTAGTGTTTCTTTATCTGGTTTTCCAGTTCCTCATACGTATTGATAAGGGCATCAAAGATCGTCTCCTTAAAGTAGTAGAGAACGTTCCTAGCCTCATCAATGGGAGAGATCTTATAGGGAGGAACCTCCTCGGTCTGCCAGAGACTCACTATCTCGGCACGTATTTCCCTTTCTATCCTTTCCCTTTCATCGGGTGTGAGGATCGGGTTTTCGAGCTCCTTTAAAAGCACTGATATAAGACGGAACTTCTCAAGCACTATATGGCGGTTAACCTCAGTTGGATGGGCGGTGAGTACGAGCTCTATGGACATCCTACACATAAGCTCGTAGAATCTATCAAAGCCAATCCCCATTCCCTTAAGCCGAGGGAATAGGCTCTTTATAGAGCCCTCTCTCGAATCCGCTATATCGGAGATGAACTCGTATTCACGCCTCCTCCTTATATGGTGGTTCTGCTCCGCTATGTTTACCAGCTTGAAATAAAGGGTAAATGCACGGGTGACCTTATAGAGATCGTCCGGGGTAAGGTTTCGGATCATAGAGACGAGCTCCTCCTTAAGGTCCCTGACATAGTTCCTTCTCATCTCCTTTGTGAGGAACCTTATCCTCTCGACGATATCGAATATCCTTCTCCCTTCCTGCTCTATAAGAACCTCACCAAGGAGGTTTCCCAGAAACCGTACGTCGCGACGCAGTGGCTTTTCCTTATCGGCAACTGGTTCTTTAGATTCGACCGTGTGATTCATATTCTTCCCCCTTTGCCTCATGTACAAGCCGAGGCATAACGGATCGCCTTTTGTTTCACCTCCTTAATATTATAAACGATGATTACCATCTTTTCCCCTTCGGCTTATCCGAATATACCGTTTCCCCTCTTTTAACAATAATGCCTGCACGTATTTTTCTATTGACAATTATATTAGAATATACTAATATGACAATATTAGAGTTAGCTTACACCATCAAGGAGGAATAAACAATGAGCAAGCTAATATCGGATGAAATTCCAAAACCAGAAGAAGTAAAGCCTCTAGACGCACTAGAGGCAATAGGGCTCAGAAGATCCATAAGATGGTATGAGCCCAATAAGCCCGTAGAGAGATGGAAGATACAGGCCATGCTTGAAGCCTCAAGACTCGCCCCTACGGCCGGTAACTACAACGGACAAAGGGCCATTGTCTGTTACAGGGATGAAGACCCCGATATATGGGAGTATATATCCGACTGGAGTCAGATAACGACACAAATGGCCCCCGTTCTTATGTTCTGGTGTTACGATTTGGCCGCTTATGACACACAGGGACAACAGTTGCATGATCTAATGAGAACAGGGGCTCTAGATAAAGCACACGGCTGGGAATACGACAGAGTGAGAAGGCTTTTTCCACTCCCCGCCCTTCTTCCGGATGCCATTCTCCACAGGCTAGCTGCCATCGATCTTGGGAACGCCCTGCAAAACGCGATAATAACCGCAACGGCACTAGGGCTTGGAACCTGTTTAAACGGGGCAAGCGGTGGAGCCAGAAGAAACGTTAAAAAGTATTTCGATCTTCCCGATTCTTATGTCTTCTGCTGGCTCTTGACAGTGGGTTATCCCGCAGAGGGAATCGAGGGAGGAGGCTCCAGAGGGAGACCCCCATTTGAGACCATGTTTTTTGAGAGGAAGGTAGGTAAACCGTTTAGAAGAGACGAGAAGGTAGTCGAGTTACTCAAGGAACTAAAACTCATACAACGACCGGGTCCTCTTCCGGGAAGACTGGAAGAAATCAACAGGCTAACCAAGAGGTTCGGCCTCGGCGACGAGTGGCTTACAGACTGGAAGCTAGGTCCATCACAGCTCAATGACGATAAAATCGCTGTGGATAAGAAACTGGAACCGCTCCCTAAAGAAGAACTCGAGAAGATAATCCCCAAAGAGATCGAGGTCGACTTCCAGGTGAAGCCAACCGTAAAGAGAGAGGTTTTAGACCAGTACAGAAAGGAAAGAGGTATAGGTGCAGAGGACTAGCCGAGAGAACGGCTGATTTAAAGAGAAACCATATTAAGGAGGCTAAAAAACCATGGCAAGTGTAACTATACAGATACCCGATCCCATATTCGAGATAATAAAGCAAAGAGCGGAGGATACGAAATCGACACCCGAGGCCGTTATAGCTACGAACGTGATACTCATTTTCTCTGCCGCCCGATACGATAGGTCGAAGTGGCTAAAGAACATACAGAACCCCGATGATCTTTCGGCTCCCTGGAAGTAAACGGAGAGAACAAACGTGATGGGGCACGCTTAAGCAGAGCATAGATGCGGAGGAAGATAACGTACGACGAGATTAAGAAGACCGCACATTACCCACTGCGATCTAAACCACCGGCTGGGGCAACTCATCCTCCGGAGTTGCCCCTCTAAATAACCATGTATGTGTTCCGAACACAATAAAGAACAAGGAGACATCTATGGTAGGAGAGAAGAAATCGGAAAACTCATTAATCGAAAAGATATACGAGAAGGCAGAAAAGGCCGTTGAGTTCGGTGCAGGCATGCCGGCTTTAACCCTCGTTTTCGATGACTATAGCAGTCTCATTTTTTACGTAGAAAAGGCGGAGGATTGTCTTGTCCTTAGATCGTATGATACTGAGCACAAGATATATAGGCCCCTTTTAGTGATAGGAGAATTTCCGGATAAGAAAGACGAACACTAAATAAAGGGATCCGTTCTCTTATAATTCCATATGAGTCTAAAGCGGTCAAGGGATTTAGACCAAAGGGGTTGGGAATATCGGGTTTGTAGTAAATCTTATTGTATAACCCATTTAATATATTATAATATTTATATCAATTGGGTTAATTAAGAATACCAAATGCCAAAACGCATAATCAAATCAGTTGCGGATCTTTTTGGTGTTCTCTCAAACCCAACGCGTCTACAGATTCTAATCCTGCTTAATGAATCAGAAAAGGACGTTAAAGAGATCCATGAGCGGCTGGAACTCAGTTCCTCCAACGTCTCACAACACCTGGCCATTCTAAGAGCCTACCGCCTTGTCGACATCAGGCAAGAAGGAGCTCATGTCTTTTACAGGCTTCATAATAAAAAGGTAATTGACATTATCCAACGTGCCCTCAAGTTCTTTGAATTGGAGCTTTCTGAGGTGGAATCCCTTAAAAAGGCCATAAGCAAGGTTATGGATCAAAGATAACCGATCCTAAACCTGGCTTTTTTCATAGAAACCGATTAAACTCTATTTTATGCCCTTTCCCACATACCGTCCAAGGAGACTTAGGAGAAACGAGATCATACGTGAGATCGTTAGAGAAACGGAGCTTTCCGTAGGAGACCTGGTATATCCGATGTTCATTATTCCAGGGACAGCGGTAAGGGAAGAGATAATCTCCATGCCCGGCATCTTTAGACAGTCAATAGATAACGCCATAGAAGAGATAGAAGAGGCAAGGGACCTCGGAATCCGGGCCGTTCTCCTCTTTGGCATACCGGAGAGGAAGGACGAACTGGGCTCAGAAGGATACGACGATAACGGCATCATTCAGAGGGCGTTAAGAAGGATAAAGGAGAGGGTAGACGGGGTTCTCCTAATCACGGATGTCTGCATGTGCGAATACACGAGCCACGGCCACTGTGGAGTGATAGAAGACGGTGAGGTCAAAAACGACCAGACGCTTCAGTACCTCTCAAGGATAGCCCTTTCCCACGCAAAGGCGGGGGCAGACATAGTGGCTCCCTCTGATATGATGGATGGGCGTGTGGGCGCGATTAGAGAAGCGCTCGATAAGAACGGGTTTGAGAATGTGGCCATAATGTCGTATTCCGCAAAGTACGCCTCGGCCTTCTATGGCCCCTTTAGAGAGGCCGCCGAGTCGGCACCACAGTTTGGCAATAGGCGCGGATACCAGATGGATCCACCAAACGTAAGGGAGGCCCTGAGGGAGATCGCTCTCGACATAGAAGAGGGAGCCGACATCGTAATGGTAAAACCCGCCCTTTCCTATCTGGACGTCATAAGGGCGGCAAGGGATGGGTTTAATCACCCAATTGCCGCATACAATGTGAGCGGCGAGTACTCGATGGTAAAGGCAGGCGGAAGGCTAGGCTGGATCGATGAAACCCAGGTTATGATGGAGGTTCTAACGAGCATAAAGCGGGCTGGGGCAGACATTATAATCACATACTTCGCAAAGGAAGCCGCAAGGGTTCTCAAGGGGTAGCACATGAAAAAGACCCTCTATAAGGTCGTTGAGGTTACAACCGTTACAGACGAAGATCTGGAAAGAACGATAAACGAGTGGGTTGGGAAGGGATGGACTCTCGATACTATACAGTTTGCAATGAGGGAATCCTCAAAAAGGCCCGCCATGGCATTTGTTATCTTTACAAGAAGCGAAGAGACCGAAGAGGGCTGATTAAAATCTCACTTGGGGTGTACGGTTACGCTATTCCAGTTTATGAGGATAAGGCCGATTACAACAAGGATGATACCGGCAAGTCTTTGAAGAGAGATGTGCTCATTAAGAAAGATAAAGGCATAAAAGGCCGTAAAGAGCGGGAACGTCGCCGCGATTGGAACGATGCGTGTGGTGAGGTCCTGCTTAAGGGCGACGAAGTAGATAAACAGTCCAACAATCCCACCCAAGAGCCCGGCGAGGAATATCCATAGAAGGGTCTTACCGTCAACCGTGCTGATCTCCCTATACCTACCCGTCACAAGGGATGCTACGACGACAAGGGTTGTCGTAAATATAAAACGCAACGTTATTACGGTAAAGGCTGAGGCCTTTATCAGGCTAAGCTTCTCAAATATGGGTGTAAGACCCCAAATGGATGCCACGAGTAAGGCCAAGGCAGCTGCTTTCATGACTCACCTCCAGAACCCTTCTTGTGTTTCCTTTTCGGACTGGTAATAGATCATACACCATCCACAAACCCTATAACCTCAGAGAGGTTTTCGATCCTCTCCACATCACCCCTTGTCCTATACCTTCCACTCTTATCGAGTAAGAGAACCCTGATTCCAACCGAGCGGGCACCAACGAGATCGTGTTCCAGGCTATCCCCTACGTGGATGCACTCTTGTGGAGATACCCCGCTTTTACTGAGTGCAAGTGAGAAGATCCGAGGGGAGGGCTTTGCGTATCCCACCTCGCTTGAGATAACAAAGGAATCAAAATAGCCTATGATCCCAAGGGAGGCACAGACATCATAAACCCTCGTATCGAAGTTAGAGATTATCCCTAGACTGAGCCCTCTCTCCTTAAGGGACTGGAGAGTATCCTTGGTCTCGGGAAAGAGCTCCCATGCCTCTTTTCTAAAGACCTCAAAGAGTTCCTCAAAATAATCGTCAAATCCATCAAACATACCGACCTCTAGAAAGACGGCTCTTACGACCTCGTACCACCACCTCTTCTCGAGTACCCTCCTATCATCCGGAGAGACACCGCCAAAGGCAAGGGGAGGAGCCGACCTAAAGGCCTTTTTAAACGCCCTCTCTATCCCTTCGGGCGTCGAATCGGCCCCGTATTTTTTTGCCACGTTAGAGTACATGTACCCAACCCCGCCCTTTATCCGAAAGAGCGTATCGGCGGCATCAAAGAAGACGGTCTTTATTCTCTTCCTTTCCATATATACCCTCTTTTTGGACAAATAAGACCTTTAATATACACTCTATTAGTATAAAGGGTAAGTGATGGGAGAAATAAAAAGGAGTAAAAGTATAATCGCCCTAGTGGATGACCTATTATTCTCATCCAGAATAAGGGAGGCTGCAAGAGGACTCGACATAACCCTGGAATTCGTAAGGAGCCAAGAGGGGCTGGCGGAAAGGCTAAACACAAAAAGGCCATCCCTCGTCATCCTAGATCTCGACTCAAGGTCGGCTAACCCACTCCAGGCGATAAGAGACATTAAATCTTCAGCCGACATAAAGGACATACCCATTCTAGGCTACCTATCACACGTAAAGAGGGAGCTAAAGGAGGAGGCCGTAAGAGCCGGATGCAACCTCGTCCTTCCAAGATCTAGGTTTGCCAGAGATCTAAGGGAGATTCTCACCAGATACACAATACGATGAACACGATTTACTTACACACCTTTACATCTTATCCTCAAGCCGGGTTCTTGAGGCAATCCGAGTGAATAGGCCACAGCTCCCAGCTTGAATCCATCCTGCCAAAACCCAATATCGCAAGTGCAATAGCGGAACTCATAAACACAACCCACTCACTCAGAGGAACCACAGACCCCATTTTGAAAAAGGCCAGCCTCAACACAAAGCGTCTGAGGGAATCATACTCGACTGCCAAACGATCCGTAGCCTTACGACCATTTAACCACCCGGCGTGGAACCTATTTGATGAGATACCGTATTGAGATTTTAAATCACTTGTAATATCCTAACCTTAAAAACACTAGAATGAATCCCGTTAAGCCCGATGACACTCTTAGAGGTCCTTTTTGGCCGGAAAAGGTAAGGGTCATTTCAGTTAGATCCATAGGCGAGAACCAGATTAAAATCGAGGCCGTTGGGCTTGAAACACATAGGTTTTATAATCCTATACTTTCTCTCGAAGATATAAAGGCCGTTCAAGTCATAGAGGAAAAACCGTTTCGATTCACCGGCGATGGGGAATCCCTATTTCTCTACCTAGAATCGCACCGTATAAGAAACGCCTTTCAATTCGATCCGCTCTATGCGGTAAACGTATCTCAGATCGATCCTTTACCCCATCAGATTGAGGCTGTCTATCACTACATCATGCCAAATCCTCGTATTCGATTTTTACTGGCCGATGACCCTGGCGCTGGAAAAACTATCATGTCAGGTCTCCTTCTTAAGGAGCTTAAATATCGTGGGCTTGTCGAGAGAACGCTCATCATTGTTCCGGGACATCTCAAGGACCAATGGATAAGGGAGATGAAGGAGAAATTTCAAGAGAGTTTCAAGGTCGTAGACAGGGGCACAATGAATGCCTCCTGGGGACAGAACGTCTTTAATGATGAGAACCAGATAATCGTATCCATGGATTTTGCCAAACAGGACGATGTGATGTTTGCCTTAAAAGACTCTAAATGGGATTTGTGTATAGTCGACGAAGCGCACAAGATGTCCGCTTATAAATACGGCGAAAAAATTGATAAAACACACCGTTACAATCTCGGAGAACTTCTCTCGTCCTTAACTACTTATCTTCTTTTCCTTACAGCAACCCCTCACCGTGGAGACCCTGAAAATTTCCGCCTGCTCCTGGAGCTTTTAGAGCCGGGTTTCTTTGCCGATGTCGCGATGCTTTCTGAGTCAATCCAAAACAAAGACAACCCTTTATTTTTAAGGAGATTGAAGGAGGATTTGAAGGACTTCGACGGGGCTCCGATTTTTCCACCACGAAAAGTGGAGACACCTAAGTACTACCTCTCAGACGACGAAAAAAAGCTTTACAACGCCGTCACGGAATACGTTGAAAAGCACTTTAACAGAGCTCTGGAGAAAGAAAAACGCAACGTCACCTTTGCCCTTACCATATTGCAGCGGCGTCTTGCATCTAGTGTCCGCGCCATAAGAAAATCCCTAGAGCGCAGATACGAGCGGTTGAAGGAACTCTACGAAAAAGGGCAACTCCTTCAAGAGGTCGGGTACGACGAGGATTACCTCGAAGATTTGGAAGAAAAAGAAAGGTGGAGGAAAGAAGAAGAGTTACTAGAGAAACTCACATCTGCCGAGACCCTTGAAGAGCTAAAAGACGAAATAGCAAAGCTTGAAGAACTCGTGGTTCTCGCCAAGGAAGTCGAAAAGAAAGAGATCGAAACGAAATTAAATGAACTCAAAAAAGTGATGGATGCCGAAAAACTCCATCAAACTGGCACAAAATTACTGATTTTTACAGAATCCAAAGACACGCTGGAGTATTTAGTTGAAAAACTTAGAAAATGGGGTTACTCGGTGACGTTTATTCACGGTGGAATGAGCCTGGATGCAAGAATTAAAGCCGAGGCTGAGTTTAGAAACCAAGCCCAGATTATGGTGTCAACGGAGGCTGGCGGAGAGGGTATCAATCTTCAGTTCTGCTGCTGGCTTATGGTCAACTACGATATTCCCTGGAATCCGAATCGTTTGGAGCAGAGGATGGGGCGCGTGCACCGCTACGGTCAGCAGCACGAGGTTCACATCTACAACTTAGTGGCGGTGGATACGAGAGAGGGGCGTATCCTGGAAAGGCTATTTGAAAAACTGTCTCAGATTCGAGACCACCTCGGCTCAGACAGGGTATTTGACGTTATCGGCGAGGTGCTGGCTGGGAAGAGTCTGAAAGACCTTATTGTGGATGCCATCGCCAACCGCAGGACGATGGATGATATTCTTAAAGATTTTGAGAGGATTCCAGACGAGGAGGCTATTAAGAGGGTTAGAGAGGCGAGTTTTGAGGCTCTTGTCACGAAGCATATCGATTTGACCCGAATTCTGGGTGAGCAGCGGAGAGCGATGGAGAATAGACTTGTGCCAGAGTATGTTGAGGAATTTTTCAAAAGAGCCGCAGAGGTGCTGAACGTCAAGATGGAAAAAAGAGTAGATGGTCTCTGGCGTATTACCTCTGTGCCTTTTGAGATTCGCAACCAGCCATACGACTTCAAAATAAGATTCGGAGAAGTTCAAAGAGAATACGCAAAAATATCCTTCGATAAGGAGAGAGCCTCTAAGGCTCAGGCAGAATTCGTTGCGATGGGGCATCCGCTTTTGGAGGCTGTAGTAAGCGCTATTTTAACCCACTATGCCAAGAACGCCACGGATGGTGCCACCTTCATTGATCCTGAGGGGAAGAGAGACGGCATCATCTGGTTCTTAGAAGCAGAGATAAAAGATGGGAATAATAACATCGCAGGTAAGAGACTGTTTGCGGTTTATCAAAACTTAGGGATTAGGAATCAGGAATTAGGAATTGGGGGAAAAGATCTGTTTTTTGTTAATCCCGCCATTTTATGGGACTTAAAACCAATAAGTCCCCAATTCCCAACGCCCAATTCCCAATCCCCAACCCTTCTTGATAAGGATACCGTCGTAGCTCTTGTCATAAGCGAGGGGCTTGAGAGTTATAAGAGGGAACTTTTAGAGAGACGCCAGAGGGATGCCGAGATAAAGAGAAAGTATGGGATCCGCTCGCTTGAATCAATGATTCTTGAATCGGACGGGAAGATTACAGATTATGAGACGAGAAGGATGAAAGGCGAGAACATCCCTGAGCTGACGATTCAAAATGAAATTCGGAAAAAAGAAGATTTGGAGCGCAAAAAACAGCGATTGCAAAGTGAGATAGAAGCGGAAGTGCACCTCTATCCAACGGAGCCGAAGATTCTCGGAGCGGTGCGTGTACTCCCTCAAAAGGCACACGCAGATATGGTCAGCGATAAAGAGGTCGAGCAACTTGGAATGAACATTGCAATGGAATACGAGAGAAGTCACGGAAGAACTCCAGAGGACGTATCATTTCAGGATTTGGGCTATGATATTCGTTCCCGTGATGATAAGGGAAATTATCGCTATATTGAGGTCAAAGCAAGGGCAAGAGAGGGTGCAGTCGCTCTTACACCCAACGAATGGCTTATGGCGCAGAGGCTAAAAGAGGAATATTGGCTTTATGTGGTTGTCAATGCGGCGAGCAATCCAGAACTCTACCTTATTCAAAATCCTACCGCAAAGCTTGAGCCTGATAAAGTGGTGGATATTGTGAGATATTTTGTCAAGAACTGGAAAGAAAAGGCGGAGGTTGGGGGAAGTGAGAAGTGGGAAGTGAGAAGTGGGAAGTAAGAATATGGGAACGAAGGGTTTTGAACATTTAGAAGTATGGCAAAAGTCTCATAAGATGGTGCTGGAGATATATAAACTGACAAAAACATTTTCAGACGAGGAAAGATTCGGTTTAATATCGCAGATGCGGAGGTCTGCAGTATCAGTTGCAGCAAACATCGCAGAAGGCTACAGGAAAAAAGGCAAAAAGGACAAGTTGAATTTTTATAATATCGCCCAAGGGTCACTCGATGAACTTAAATATTATTTGATACTTTCTAAAGATTTAGGATACCTCAATGACTTGCGACATTATATAGATTTATACGAAGAAATCATTCGGATGCTTACCACTTATATGAAAAAAATAAATGGAGGTTCAGAAGGATGAGAAGTGAGAATAGAGGAGCGAGAAGTGAGAAGGAAGAAGAGAGAAGCAAAAATATGCCCGATTCTCACTTCTCATTCCCCAATTCTAAAATGAAGTCCTTCATAGAATCCGATTTCCCCGTAAAGGAAGTTAGTGAAGAATCAGCACGAGAGAAAAACATCCGCCACGGGCATATATCTACGCTTCACATCTGGTGGGCAAGAAGACCGCTGGCATCTTCAAGGGCAAGCATCTACGCTGCACTTACACCTGAGCCAAAGGACGAAGAAGAAAGGCTTAAGCGAGCGCAGTTCATTGCCAATCTTTCAAAGTGGGAGAACTCTCTTAATAAAGATTTAATAGATAGGGCAAGAAAAGAAATTCTGGATGCAAACGGCGGTGTTCCTCCTAAAGTCCTCGATCCATTCGCAGGAGGTGGAGCGATACCACTTGAGGTTCTAAGATTGGGATGCGAGACTTATGCCAGCGACCTGAACCCTGTGGCTGTGCTTATAGAGAAATGCACGCTTGAGTATCCGCAGAAGTATGGAAGTAGTGAGAAGCGGGAAGTGAGAAGTGAGAGTGGACAGCTCATTCTCGATTCTCACTTCTCAATTCTCAATCTTCTTCTTGAGGATGTTAAGAAGTGGGGAGAATGGGTTTTAGAAGAGGCAAAGAAAGAAATTGGCAAATTCTATCCGTCAGAAAAAGATGGTTCAATTCCTGTTGGCTATATCTGGGCAAGAACTATTAGGTGCAACAATCCCGCCTGCGGTGCTGAAATCCCCTTGGTAAGACAAACATGGCTTGCAAAGAAGGAGAATAAGAAGGTTGCTTATAAGATAGAAGTGAGAAGTGAGGAGCGAGAAGCGAGAAGTGAGGAGCGAGAAGCAAGAAGTATTGATTTTATTATTGTTCAGCAGAAACCTGATGGAATGTGGGAAATCATTGACTCTCCCAAATTCCCACTTCCCACTTCTCAATTCTCACTTCTTGATTTTGACCCTGAAAGAGGCACGGTTTCAAGGGCAAAGGTAATCTGCCCTTGCTGCAATTCTGGCTTGAGTGATAAGGAAGTGAGAAAGCAATTTCAGGAGGGAAAAGCAGGGCAGAGGATGGTTGCGGTTGTTCTGCACCATCCAAAAAGACAGGGTAAGACCTATCGTCTGGCGACAGAAAAAGATTTGCAAATTTTCAGGGAAGCGGAGAAATATCTGGAGAAGAAAAGGCAAGAACTGTTTGACAAATGGGGATTTGACCCTGTGCCGGATGAACTGTTGCCACCGAAAGAGACATTAGGTTTTCGTGTACAAAGATATGGGATCTTAAAATGGGGCGACCTTTTCAACTCCCGCCAGAAACTGGCGCTGATTACCTTTGTGGAGAAGGTGAGGCAGGCGTATGAAGAAATGAGAAGTGAGAAGTGGGAAGCGGGAAGTGAAGAATATGCGAAGGCGGTGGTGAGTTATTTAGGGCTGGCGGTGGATAAAATAGCAGATTATGATAACGTTCTATGCCAATGGAGAAATAATCTTGAAACTGTTGGACACACCTTCGCCAGACAAGCATTACCGATGCTTTGGGATTATGTGGAAGGAAATCCAATAACGGGTGCTTCAGGAACATGGTTAGGTGCAATTGAATGGATTGGAATTACAATTGATGCTTCTGCAAAAATTTCTTCCCCTGCCACCGTCACCCATTCCTCCGTCACCTCTGCATCAGACGAGGAAAATGGAGGCGAGGAAATATGAAACCGCTACAGGAGATAAGTAAAATACTTGCGGACCATAAAGAGGAAATAAGGAAAAAATATGGGGTATTACTCCTTGGGATATTCGGCTCCTATGCAAGGGGTGAGGAAAATGAAACAAGTGATATTGACATTCTAATTGAGATTGAGAGACCTATTGGGCTTAAATTCTTTGAGTTGTGGGATGAACTTGAGAAACTGTTAGGATGCGAAGTTGACCTTGTCAGGGCAAAATTGCTAAGAGAAGAGATAAGAGACGAAATCCTGAAGGAGGTTATTGAGGTATGAAAAGAAAGGCTTCCCTATACATCAAAGACATGATAGATGCGATTACAAAGATAGAGGATTTTATTGGGGATATGACCTTCAATGATTTTGTTCAGGACGACAAAACCTCAAGTGCGGTTGTAAGAAAACTTGAAATTATAGGTGAAGCAACAAAACAGTTACCGCAGAATATCAAGGATAGATTTCAAGAGATACCCTGGTCTTCAATGGCAAAGACAAGAGACAAAATTATTCACTTTTATCACGGAGTCGACTATGAAATTGTTTGGAAAATAATAAAAGATGACCTGCCACCTCTAAAACAGCCTCTTGCAAGAATATATAATCTATTGAAGGAAGAAGAAAAATGAAATCCGTTAAAATTCCCCAGGTTATTCAGGCATCCGCCACCTCCCTTCCCTATCCCGACAACTACTTTGATGCTGTCATCACCGACCCACCGTATTATGACAATGTGCCTTACTCTTATCTATCCGATTTCTTTTATGTCTGGCTCAAGCGCACAATTGGAGATTTGTATCCAGAGCTTTTTGCTACGCCTTTAACTCCAAAGACAGACGAAATCGTGGCTTACTCGCACGGAGAAGGTGGTTTTGAAGGTGGCAAAAAGTTTTTTGAAGATATGATTGCAAAGGCATTCAGAGAAATCTATCGGGTTTTGAAACCTGATGGCATTGCCTGCATCGTATTTGCCCATAAATCTACAGAAGCATGGGAGA
This sequence comes from uncultured Spirochaetia bacterium, assembly GCA_964636885.1. GTDB lineage: Bacteria > Desulfobacterota_D > UBA1144 > Nemesobacterales > CSP1-2 > CAZWVA01. Next base: position 11,695 of record CAZWVA010000027.1, on the reverse strand, counting down.
CTATCATAAATGCCCTTTTAAATTCTGGCTTATATCTCACAGCAAGCTGGCCTGTTCACACAGAAATGAAAGCAAGACTTCGTGCAAAAGAATCTGCTGCCATGGCATCTTCCATTTATATGGTCTGTCGGAAAAGACAGGAGACAGGAGACAGAACACAGGAAACAGGGGGAAAAAGAATTGCCTATTACAATGAGATAAAACCACTAATTGAACAACGGGTCAGAGAAAAGCTCGACCAGTTCTGGAACGAGGGGATTGGCGGAAGCGATTTTTTCATCTCTGCAATTGGACCTGCGATGGAGGTCTTTGGAAAGTATGAGAGTGTGGAGAAGCTCTCAGGAGAGAAAGTCTCTGCAAAGGAACTGCTTGAGTTTGTCCGTAAAAGCGTAAGCGAATATGCCCTTACCAGAATCCTAACCCCGAAAACCGAATCCCGAACCCCGAATTTGGGTGGCATTGATGAGGAGACAAGGTTTTATCTTCTCTGGCGGTGGACCTACAACTCTGCAAAGGTGCATTTTGACGATGCAAGAAAGTTAGCACAAGCAGTCGGCATTGAAATAACCGAGCAGTGGGGTAATGGATTTATCAAAAAAGATAAGGAATTCATCTCTGTTCTATCTGCAAAAGAGAGAGGTAGAAGCCTTCTGGAAAGAATACAGAAAACAGGATACAGAATACAGGAGCAGAAGCTCTCTTCGACCACCCCTGCATCCCGTCTACTGTATTCTGTATCCTTGATTGACGTGCTTCACGCCTGTCTTCTATACTGGGAACAAAACAAAAGAAAAGCAATATCTGAGCTTCTTGAAGAGACAGGAAATCTGAACAATAATGCCTTTTGGCAGGTAGCGCAGGCGATCTCAGAGGTTCTGCCGGAGGGAGATAAGGAGAAGCAGATGCTCCAGGGCTTTCTTTATGGGAAGGAGAGTTATGAGAAGAGAACACAGGATACAGAAGACAGGAAACAGGGAAGGTTGTTTGAGGAGAAATGAGAGTGGGAAAACAGGATACAGAAAATAGGAAACAGGGGAAGTTAGAGAAATTTGAGGATTTGCTGGTTTGGCAAAAAGCACATCAACTGGTATTAGAGACTTATAAGATCACAAGAAGTTATCCTGCTGAAGAAAGGTTTTCGTTGGTTTCTCAAATGAGGAGAGCATCTGTCTCAGTTCCCGCAAATATTGCGGAGGGGTTTAAAAAGCGTGGGCAAAGAGATAAGATGAATTTTTATAATATTGCCCAAGGTTCGCTAGAAGAATTGCGGTATTATATGATTCTCTCAAGAGACTTGGGCTATATACAGGGCGACCAGAACATAATCCGTATGATAGAAGAGGTTGGGAAAATGCTATATTCATTAATAGTTTCTATGAAAGGTATTTAACATACTCCTGTACCTGTTTCCTGTATTCTGTCTACCGTATCCTACTAACTGGGGGAATAAGAATGAAGTCCTTAGAAGAAATCAATGCAATACTCAGAGAACACAAAGAAGAGCTATATAAGAAATATAAGGTGAAAGAGATAGGTATATTCGGCTCCTTTGTTAGAGGTGAGCAAAAAAAGAGGAGCGACGTTGATATCTTAGTTGAATTTGAGGTGCTTCCAGACCTTCTGAAATTCATTGAAATGGAAAGGTATCTTGAGAGGCTTTTGAGAAAAAAGGTAGATCTGGTTGAAAAGACCGCTTTAAGACCACGACTAAAGGAGATGATCTTAAAAGAGGTAGTTTATATATGAAAAGGGATTATAGGCTTTTCATAGAGGATATATTGGATTGCATAGAGAAGATAGATGAGTTTGTTGGGAATATGGATTTTGATGAATTTTTTAGAGATGATAAAACTCGTAGTGCTGTAGTCAGAAAACTCGAAATAATAGGGGAAGCATCTAAAAACATCCCGAAACGGATAAGAGAAAAGTATAAGGAGTTACCATGGAGCGATATGGCAAGGATGAGGGACAAAATCACTCATGATTATTTTGGCATAAATTACAAAATTGTCTGGAATGTCATCAAGGAAAGGTTACCCGAAATAAAACCAGTGATACATAAAATCTTAAAGGAGCTGGAGGAATAAGAATGGCTTTACCATCTTGGTGGCAGGTAACTACACCCCATAAGGACATACGAGAAGGAAAGATGAGCGAGGCTATATTTGCCGCTGACCTGGGAGACGTTGCTTATGGCAAGGCTCCTTTGGAGTATCAGGATGCGAGCATATTCTTCCAGAAGACTTATCTAACTAGAGGTCTAAAGAACCTCGTTGAAAACGTGCTTTCGCGTCTCAGCGGTGAAAAAGGGGATCCGGTAATCCAGCTTCAGACACCCTTTGGCGGGGGGAAGACCCATGCACTGCTAGCGCTTTACCATATTGTAAAACACAGAAAGGACGTTGAGCACCTGCTGGTAGGGACGATTCATGAATCGCCCCTACAAAAGGCAAAGGACGCAAAGGTAGCGGTATTTGTTGGCACACATGCGGATGCCATCTCAGGGAAGACCCCATGGGGTGAGATTGCCGAACAGTTAGGAATGTATGAAACCGTTAAGGAACACGACAAGAAACGCATAGCACCTGGAAAGGAACGTTTAAGGGAAATCCTAGAAGCGTCCGGCCCCACCCTTATCCTTATGGATGAGATCCTTGAATATATAGTTAAAGCCAACCGCGCGGAAAAGGTCGAGAGAATCACTCAGGGCCAAACACTTGCATTCCTCCAGGAGATTTCCGAGGTGATTGCATCCCTAGAGAACTGCTCCCTGGTTATTACGCTCCCGGCAAGCATCCTTGAGAGATACGACGAAGAGGCAGAGAGGTCCTTACAACAGTTACAGAAGATCTCTGGACGGGTAGAGGCGGTTTATACTCCGGTCGAAGGGGTGGAACTCTATGAAGTTATACGTAAGAGGTTATTCGATGATTTCGGGGATAAAAAAACGAGAAAGGATGTTGCACAGGCCTATTTTGACCTCTATCAGAAACTCGGCACAGACGTACCGTCAGAGGTTAAGGAGATAGAGTATAGAGAGAGAATAGAGCGTGCGTATCCTTTTCATCCAGAACTAATCGATGTGCTTTACGAAAGGTGGGGTTCTTATCCCACGTTTCAGAGAACTAGAGGAGTCCTTAGACTTCTAGCGGAAGTGGTAGCAGACTTATATAAGAACAAAGCTCTTTCTCCTCTTATCCAGTCCTCTCTTGTTAATCTTGGAAATCAAACTATTCGACGGGAGTTCATTAAGCATATTGGCAACGAATTTGAAGCCGTCATTGCATCTGACATCGCAAGTAAAAACGCAAAGGCACCAAAAATAGACAAGGAAATGGGCAGTGAATATGAAAGATACGGTATTGCGAAGGGTATAGCCACTTCTGTATTTCTTTATTCATTTAGCGCAGGTGCAAGTAAAGAGACAACACTACCAAGGATTCGGGTGGCACTGCTTAGGGAAGGTATTCCGGCAACCATAGTGGGCGATGCCGTAGCCAAGCTAGAGGAGGAACTCTGGTATTTTCATTCGGAGAAGAAGCAATATTCTTTCAAGAATCAGCCTAATCTAAACCGTGTAATAGTAGATAAAGAAGAGACCGTATCTGATGATAAGATCCTAGAGGAGCTTAAAAACCTTATTCAAAAAAACTCAGGGCGGGCCTTAGAAGTTTACCTCTGGCCTGAGAGTCCGTCAGATATTCCAGACAACAAAAACCTTAAACTCGCTATTCTCTCACCCAGCTTCTTCTACGATTCAGAGAAGGCGAAAGGACTCACAGCCGAGTTTTTTGAGAAGGCAGGAGCCGGATTTAGGGTTTATAAAAACACGCTTTTTATCCTTCTTGTTGATGGTAACTATTACGTATCCCTCAGCAAGAGTTTGAGGCGACTTTTAGCCCTTTTAGAGGTTCAGAATGATAAGTCCCTAGTTTTGACTAAACAAAGCCATGAGGAACTCAAGAATAAGTTTAAGGACATTGAAAAGGAGGTTCCTTTTAGGCTTCTTACCGCTTATAGATACCTTGCCATTTTGGAACAAGGAGGGATCAGTTGGAAGGACTTGGGTATACCGACTGTAGGAAGCGATCAGACGATCTCTGAAAGGGTGAAACAGTACTTAAAAGACCAAGAGAAACTGCTTTCTAATCTGACTCCCAAATACCTTCTGGATAAAACGTTTGGTAAAGACGAAAGCGAGAAATCCCTAAAAGAAATATACGAATTACACCTAAAGGCTCCGGGAATGCCGATTCCAGAAAGCGAGGATGTTCTAATATATACCGTTAAAGAGGGAGTGAAGGCGGGGCTCCTCGGAATTCGAGAATCCACAGGAACTCACTATTATAAGGAAGAAATCAACCCTAACCTCGATTCTATTGTCCTTAGAGGCGAGATTGCAAGGAAAATAAAAGAGGAAGAAAATCGGGAAGCGGGAAAATGGAGTGAACCCACACCTGAACAGCCCGAAGAGCCAAAATCCAGTGTAATCATAGAAGGAGCCATAAAGAGGGTGACTTTAAGGGCTAAGATACCTTGGGATAAACTCTCAAGCATAATAGGCGGGGTGATTCGACCCTTAAAGGATAAAGGTCTCCCACCTGAAATTACCATTGAGATCAAAGCAGACTCGGAAGAGGGCTTTGATAGAACAACGCTTGACAGTAGGGTAAAAGAAACCCTCAGGCAAATAGGCGCAAAAATAGAAGAGTGGAAGGAAGAGTGATTTAATGCCGGCTAACGTTTATCTCTCATACCCCAAATTGGGCTGGAGCCATCTCTCAACCTCCTCAACCGACATCCCCTTTCTCCTAGCGTAGTCCTCAACCTGGTCCCTGTCTATAAGGCCAACGTGGAAATACCTAGCCTCAGGGTGGGCGAAATACCAGCCTGAAACGGAGCTCGGCGGGTTCATGGCGAATGTCTCTGTAAGTGTTATCCCCGTATTGGCCTCAACGTCTAGGAGCCTCCATAGAGTCCCCTTTTCCGTGTGGTCGGGGCAGGCCGGATACCCCGGAGCGGGACGTATCCCCCTGTATCTCTCCCTTATAAGGTCTTCATGGGAGAGGTTCTCGTCCCTGCCAAAGCCCCATATGATCCTTACCCTCTTATGCATCATCTCCGCGAGTGCCTCTGCGAACCTGTCCCCCAGGGCCTTAACCATTATGGCCGAATAATCGTCTCCCTTTGCCTTAAACGTATCGGCATAGGCCTCGACCTCTTCTCCAACCGTTACGGCAAAACCACCTATATAGTCATTCAGGCCGGACCCCTTAGGCGCAACGAAGTCAGAGAGACAGTAGTAGATTCCGTTCTCCTCCTTTTCCACCTGCTGACGAAGGAAATGGAACGTCCCCAAGATCTCCTTTCTGGAATCATCCGCATAGACCTCTACATCGTCTCCAACGCTGTTTGCGGGCCAGATGGCGATCACAGCGCGTGCCCTAAAGCGCTTCTCCCTCACGATCTCCCCGACGAGTCTTTCCGCATCCCTGTAGAGTTCGCGGGCCTGATTGCCCCATCTCTCATTCTCAAAGATCTTCGGAAAAACCCCCTTTAACTCCCAGGCCCAGAAAAGGGGTGACCAATCTATAAAGGGAACTATCTCCTCAAGTGGAATGTCATAGAACACCTGAACGCCTAGCCTCGTCGGTCTATCAATGGGCGTCCTCCTCCAGTCCGTTTTAAACCCATTTGCACGCGCCCTCTCGATTGGGACGAATCTCCTTTCCCCCATCCCAGAGGCGTAGAGCTCGCGCTGTCTTTCCTGCCTCCTACGAAGGTTCTCCCTATACGCCTCCCTCCTTTCCGGATCGAGCAGTTCGTTACAGACGCCAACTACAAGCGATGCGTCCTTAACGTGCTCGACAATACCGCTATACTGGGGTGCGATCTTAATAGCCGTGTGTGCCCTGCTAGTGGTGGCCCCTCCGATAAGGAGGGGTATCTTAAACCCCTGACGCTCCATCTCCGAGGCGTTATAGACCATCTCGTCGAGAGAAGGCGTGATGAGTCCGCTCATCCCTATAAAATCGGCGTTTACCTCTCTGGCAGTGCTGAGGATCCTTTCGCATGGAACCATGACACCTAGGTCAATCACCTCGTAGCCGTTACAGGAAAGGACGATGGAGACTATATTTTTCCCTATATCATGTACATCCCCTTTTACGGTGGCAATCACAAACCTGCCCTGTCTTCTCGAGTTCTGGTTTTTGGCCTTTTCCGCCTCCATAAAGGGCTCCAAGTAGGAAACCGCCCTCTTCATGACGCGTGCGCTCTTTACGACCTGTGGGAGAAACATCTTCCCCTCTCCAAAGAGGTCTCCAACCACCTTCATACCGTCCATAAGTGGCCCCTCTATGACCTCAAGTGGGGTCGGGTATAGCTTTCTGGCCTCCTCAATATCCTCCTCTATGTAGTCCATGATCCCGTTAACGAGGGCGTATACGATGCGCTCCCTTACAGGGCACTTACGCCACTTCCCTTCTTCCTTGCCCCTTGCCTCTTCCCTTCCCTTTACCCTCTCTGCGTACTCGATCAGGCGCTCCGTTGCATCGGATCGGCGGTTAAGGAGGACGTCTTCTACCAGTTCAAGGAGCGTCTTATCTATGTCCTCGTAGACGGCAAGCATCCCGGCGTTTACTATCCCCATATCGAGCCCGGCCCTTATGGCGTGATAGAGAAAGGCGCTATGCATGGCCTCACGCACCACGTTGTTTCCACGGAATGAGAAGGATACGTTGCTTATCCCTCCACTCGTCCTAGCTCCGGGGCATGTAGCCTTAATCTCGCGTACGGCCTCAATGAAGTCCAGGGCGTATCTATTGTGCTCCTCGATCCCGGTGGCCACGGTGAGGACGTTGGGATCGAATATTATATCCGTAGGGTCCATACCTACCTCTTCCGTAAGGAGCCTATAGGCGCGCTGGCAGATGCGAACCTTGTCTTCTTTGGTTGCGGCCTGCCCGTTCTCGTCAAATGCCATAACCACCACAGCGGCCCCGTAACGCATGATAAGCCTTGCCTGCTCAAGGAATCTCTCCTCCCCTTCCTTTAGGCTTATAGAGTTCACTATGCTCTTCCCCTGAACGCACCTGAGACCGGCCTCGATAACCGACCACCTTGAGCTATCGATCATTATTGGAACGCGCGCTATGTCGGGCTCAGACGCTATCAGGTTTAGAAAACGCACCATGCAGGCCTCGCTATCGAGTAGGGCCTCGTCGAAATTCACATCTATTATGTTTGCACCGTTTTCAACCTGCTGTCTTGCCACCGAAAGGGCCCCTTCGAAATCGCCGGCCCTGATGAGACTTGCAAACCTTGGAGACCCGGTTACGTTCGTACGCTCACCGATTATAACAAAAGGAGCCGGGTCGCCCTCTATCTTTAACGGCTCAAGACCGCTAAGACGGGTAGCAGGGGGTAGTTTGGGAACCCTCCTTGGCGGGATGTCTTTTAATCTCTCGACAATAGCGCGTATATGGTGTGGCGTGGTCCCACAACAGCCGCCCACTATGTTTAAGAACCCGCTCCTTGCGAATTCCTCGAGGAAAGACGACGTATCCTCCGGTGTCTCGTCGTATCCGGTCTCGCTTAGTGGGTTGGGAAGACCCGCATTGGGATAGCAGCTTATGTAGCACTCGGCTATCCTTGAGAGCTCCTCTATATGTGGACGCATCTCCCTTGCCCCCAGGGCGCAGTTAATACCCACGCTTAATGGTCTGGCATGCATAACGGAATACCAGAAGGCGGTAACGGTCTGTCCGGAAAGCGTACGCCCGGAGGCATCCGTTATCGTCACGGAGAGCATAACGGGAAGACGCACCGGGTACTCATCGAAGAACCTCTCAATGGCAAAGATGGCGGCCTTTAGGTTGAGTGTGTCAAACGTAGTCTCGGGTAGGAGTATATCCACTCCACCATCTACGAGTCCCTTTATCTGTTCGTAATAGGCATCTACTAGCTCCTGGAAGCCGACGGCGCGGAAGGCAGGGTTGTTGACATCCGGGGATATGGAGGCGGTCTTATTCGTAGGCCCTATGGCACCTGCGACAAAGCACTCCCTTCCGGGATTTCCGTCCATGAACTCATCAGCCGCCTTACGGGCGATCTGAGCACCCGCCCTATTTATCTCGTATACCAGATCCTCGAGTCCGTAATCGGCCTGTGAGATCCTCGTTCCGTTAAAGGTATTGGTCTCTATGATATCCGCACCCGCCTCCAAGTACCGCCTATGTATGGCGGCTATAACGTCGGGACGCGTGAGATTCAAGATGTCGTTATTCCCCTTAAGGTCCCTGGGATGACCCCTAAAACGCTCCCCTCTAAAGTCGGCTTCCCCCAACCTATAGGTCTGGATCATGGTGCCCATAGCACCGTCTAAGAAGACTATACGCTCCTCTAGAAGCCGACGAAGGACGCTCGACCTTTCGGTTTCCGGTTTCCTCTGCATGGTTTAAAGAGTATACCAAAAGGAAAACGGGTTTTTATAGTGGAAGCGCCGATTCATCCAAGAGAATGAGTCCCTTCTTGCCCGTATAGCTTCACTCATTGATCCCTACCCCGGATTCTCCTACAACTGTCAAAGACGCTACAGGGAAAAGAGAGGTTTCTTAAAAGAGCCTCAAGATCAATAAAGCTCCCCGAAAGCATGAGCTTCATGCTCAGCCTCCTCCCGTGCACGAGGACAAAGATATCCTCAATCGATGAGAACCTCGCCTGTCCTCTATCCACGGCATCTAAGGTCCCCCTTATGACCATCCTTGAATCCATAACCACGGCCTCTATGGGCACTCCGACATAGCGCTTTATTTCGTCTTCCATCATCATATCGGATCTCCTTAAGATCTATTATGCCATGGTTTTAATTGACTCTTAATACAGTCGATATATACTCCATATTCTCAAGATGCAAAGGGCATCCGGTTTAACACCATTATTGGTCTTGATAACGGCACTAATCGTCTCCTGTAGCAATAAGGAGAAAGAGATCCCCGGAATGAACATAAGCGGTATAAGAACGACCATATCAAGGATACTCATCTCACCCCTTGCCTTTGACGGTGCGGTTGTGGCCGTAGAGGGACTCGCCACGGATGTAAGAAAGGAGCCGGGTGGAGCAAAAACAACGTTTAAACTCTCGGATCTCAGGGGCAACTACATAAACGTATCCACATCCGGGACGTTGGAGATCTTAGAAAATGACCTTCTTGTAGTCGGAGGTATATACAGAAGAACCGAGAACGAGATAGAGGCAGAAGAGGTAGAGAAGGTACAATTAAAGGAAAAGGAAGGGAAGCGAGAGGGGTTTTAGACCAGTGAAATACGGGTTAGGGTTGCAGACTTAACATCCCTAAACCCTTTGAGTTTCTTGACAACCCGATAAATAAAGGGTAATTCTTTACAAACGCTTTAAAGAGGAATTCGATGGGTTTCGTAAGAGGTTTAAAGTGCAGGGAATGCGGCCGCGAGTATCCAAAGGAACCTATTCACGTCTGTGAGTTCTGTTTCGGTCCACTCGAGGTGAGTTACAAATACGATGAGATAAGAAATGTCCTTTCACGAGAGGTGATTGAAAAGAGGGAGCATTCCATTTGGCGTTATGCGGAGCTCCTGCCAATAGACGAGCCTCCAACGGTTGGAAGGCAGGTGGGCTTTACACCACTTATAAGGGCCAACAACCTGGCCAGGGCACTAGGGGTTAGAGAGATCTATGTAAAAAACGATGCCGTATCCTACCCTACCCTCTCGTTTAAAGACAGGGTTGTTTCGGTTGCCCTTTCAAAAGCAAAGGAGTTTGGGTTTAAGACAGTAGCCTGCGCCTCTACCGGAAACCTCGCCAATGCCGTTGCATCCCTTGCAACATCGGGAAGGCTCGAGAGTTACATATTCATCCCAAGGGATCTAGAGCAGGCAAAAATAATAGGAACCTCCGTTTACGGTGGCAGACTCATAGGGATAAATGGGAGCTACGACGATGTAAACCGTCTCTGCAGTGAGGTGGCCGGGAAATTCGGCTGGGCGTTTGTCAATATAAACATGCGTCCCTACTACGCAGAAGGATCGAAGACCTTTGGTTTTGAGATAATGGAGCAACTCGGCTGGCGCGTTCCGAGGCACATCGTCATACCCATGGCAAGCGGCTCGCTACTCACAAAGATCTGGAAGTCGATAAAGGAGTTTGAAAGGCTCGGTCTGGTTGACGTAACGGAAACGAGGATATACGGAGCTCAAGCGAGGGGATGCTCCCCTATTACCACAGCGGTAAAAAACGGTTGGGATGGTTTTAAACCGGTAAAACCGAATACGATCGCAAAATCCCTAGCGATAGGCAACCCCGCCGACGGATACTACGCTATGAACGTAATAAGGGAAAGCGGCGGTTTCGGCGAAGACGCCACAGATGAAGAGATAGTAGAGGGGATGAAACTACTGGCAGAGACAGAAGGGATATTCACGGAGACGGCAGGAGGGGTAACAGTAGCGGTGACCAAAAAGCTAATCAACCAGAACATAATTCCGAGGGATGAGTCAATCGTGATTTCAATTACGGGAAACGGGCTTAAAACACAGGAGCCCCTCGTCGATAAAGTCTCAAAACCGTATATCATTGATGCAAAAATCGAAGAATTTGATAAACTCTATAAAAGAATCAACAGTTGAGAAAGGAGGTAACCGCAATGCCCTCTGTAAGAATCCCAACGCCTCTTAGAAGATTAACGGGGGATAAGGATGAGGTGCTTATAGACTCTAAAAACATAGGAGAGTTGATCGAGGAACTCGAAAGGCAGTTCCCGGGTATGAAGGAAAGACTCTGTGACGAAAGCGGAAACGTAAGGAGATTCATAAATCTCTACGTCAATAACGAGGATATAAGATTCCTTAAAGGGATAGAAACCGAGCTTAAAGAGAACGACATCGTATCAATCATCCCGGCAATAGCAGGCGGTAGAAAAGAAACTTGAAATCATAGAGAATGTCAGGACAATATCTCACCACAGGTGTATACATAGTTCACGCCGGGACACTAGAGATGGGAGGAGAGTGGAAGGTGCCTTTTGAAACCCCGTTTTTTTGTAATATGCGCTTAAAACGATAAAAAAACAAGGAGGAGAGAGAGTAAGATGAGTAAGAATAGATTTCTGATTCTCTTTTTCATCGTCTCTTTAGCGTTTGCGTTTGGTTGTGCTAAGAAACCCGATGAGGAGCTTAGCAGTGCAGAAGCGGCGCTTAAGGCCGCTCAGGAGGCAGGAGCACAGGAACTGGCTCCGGAGGAATACCAGGCCGCTGAGGATCTCATAAGACGCGCAAAAGAGCTTATAAGCCAAGGGAAATACGACGAGGCAAAAGAGCTACTGCGTCAGGCAAGGGCAAAAGCCGAGGAGGCAAGAAGCAAAGCCGAGTTTGCAAAAAAGGAGCAGGAGCTGGAAAAACTAAGACGCGGGGTTCCTGAGGTATCCGGGCTTGGCATCCAGGACATATTCTTCGATTTCGACAGATACTACATAAGGGCAGATGCAAGACCAGTACTCGATCAGAATGCACAGATCCTAAGGAGTAGACCCGATGTCAATGTTGTGATAGAGGGTTATTGCGATATAAGAGGGACAGACGAGTACAACCTAGCGCTCGGACAGAGAAGGGCGGAATCTACAAAGGACTACCTGGTTCGTCTTGGGATTTCCCCTTCAAG
>CAZWVA010000026.1:32771-33760 GCA_964636885.1 uncultured Spirochaetia bacterium | reverse complement strand
CATACATATAAAAGGCAAACCCGATCCCCAGAAGGGCGGCTATAACCGAGAATAGGACGAGGCTCCAGTGCCCAAGGAGGCGGTGTCCTATGTGTTCGCCCCCTCCCATGAGGATGATAGAGGATCTTAGAAACCCCTCAAACACATTCGGGGCATGAATCCCTACAGCCTTTCCCATGAACTCAGGAACGCCCATATACCCGCCCAATATAGAAAGCACGGAAAGAACGATAAGGGGCACGGTCATAGAGGATGGGGACTCGTGTACGTGGTGTTTTATTCCCTCGGGAACCCTGGATTCCCCTTCAAACGTGAGGAGATAGAGCCTCATCATGTAGAAGGCCGTAAGGACCGCCGTTAGAAGCCCAACGAGCCAGGCGGTCGTATAGCCGTTCTCGTAGAGGGAACCGAGTATCTCGTCCTTACTGAAGAATCCGGAGAGTAGAGGGATACCCGATATGGCGAGTGTCCCTATGAGGAATGTAACGGATGTTATAGGGAGGTGCCTTCTTAGACCCCCCATTTTTCTGATATCCTGCTCGCCGCTAAGGGCGTGTATCACGCTTCCAGAACCCAAGAAGAGAAGGGCCTTAAAGAAGGCGTGGGTTACGAGGTGGAACATCCCGGCGGCATAGGCCCCTGAGCCTACCCCCATAAACATGTATCCAAGCTGGCTTACGGTTGAATAGGCGAGGACCTTCTTGATGTCGTTTTGGGTGAGGGCTATCGTTGCCGAGAGGAAGGCCGTAAACGCCGCAACCCCAACGACAACCGTCTGAGCCGTAGGGGATTGGGAATAAAAGGCATTACACCTCGCTATCATGTAGACACCCGCCGTAACCATAGTGGCCGCGTGGATAAGGGCACTCACGGGTGTCGGACCAGCCATAGCATCTGGAAGCCAGACGTATAGGGGGAACTGTGCCGACTTCCCTGCCGCGCCCACGAATAGAAGAAGGGCTATCACGGTTATAACAATGCCTGGAACG
>CAZWVA010000026.1:19253-32747 GCA_964636885.1 uncultured Spirochaetia bacterium | reverse complement strand
CTTAAAGACCTCCGTATAGCCCGTTGAGCCAAATGTGAAAAATATGAGGAATATACCGAGTATAAAACCGAAATCCCCTATCCTGTTCACTATGAAGGCCTTCCTTCCCGCATAGGCCTTTTCTGTGTCCTCATACCAAAAGCCTATAAGGAGGTATGAGGAGAGCCCCACCCCCTCCCAGCCGATAAACATGAGCGGGAAGCTATTTCCGAGAACAAGGACGAGCATGAAGAAGACGAATAGATTTAGGTATGTGAAATACCTGGAATACGATCGGTCCTCGTGCATGTAGCCGATAGAATAGAGATGGATGAGAAAACTCACCCACGCAACAACAAGGGCCATAATGCAGGAGAGGGAATCGAAGAGGAACTCGAATCTTACGGAGAATTCTCCAGAAGAGATCCAGACGAATAGCTCTTGAACGATCCTCCTCTCCCCTGGGTCGAGTGTGCGGAGCTTAAGGAACATGATAGAGGAGAGTACTGCCGAGACGAGTATGACCCCGCATCCAAGGAGGCTTACGATCCTTTTTTCCGTATCCTCATCCCTTCCGAGGGCTTTCCTCCAGAGCCCGGAGGCAAAGACGAGCCCGTTTATCAACGCGCCTATTAGAGGGAAAAGGACTATCCAAGCTATCATCTCTTAACGATCTCCCGTGTTGCCACCACGAGTGTAGAAGGGCGATCCGTTATTAATCCTAAAGTATCCGTCCCTCATTTCATTTCCCTTGGTGACATTGGTTTTATGGATTTAGTACGCCTTCTAAATCTAAGGGTATCTACCCTTTAAGCATCTTTAAAACGTCTATATTCAGGGTTTCCCTGTGAGCATAGACCGTAACGACAAGGGCAAGCCCGATCGCCACCTCGGCCGCGGCCACGGTAAGCACCATTATCATGAATACCTGTCCGGTCATGTCTCCGAGTGCCTTAGAGAACGCCACGAAGGCAAGATTCGCCGAATTTAGCATAAGCTCAAGCGACATAAGGACTATGATAAGGTTCTTCCTTATGATAACCCCATAGGCACCTATAACGAAAAGGATCGCGCTTAGCACAAGGTAGTGTTCTATCGTAACGTTCAATTCACTCTGTCCCCCTTTTAGCTATCGCAACCACACCTAGGATGGCCACAACTATGAGCACGGATGTGAGTTCGAAGGGAAGGAGGTAGTCTTTAAAAAGGACCCTCCCTACTCCTTCTACGGAGCCGAAGTCCTCGCCCAGTGAGGCGGCATGGATTAGGGAGAGCCCCTTCTTAAAACCCATGCTTGCAAGATAACCGAAAGCGGCGAGTATGATCACCAAAATACCAAGCTTGATGGGTACATTCTGGGCATCAAACCTAAGGGCCTCCTCCCTCAGATTGAGAAACATCACGGCAAACAGAAAAAGAACCATTATCGCACCGGCATATACGAGGACCTGAATGGCGGCGACAAAGTGAGCGAGAAGAAAGACGAAGAGAACCGCGGTTGAAAAAAGCGTGAGTACGAGGGAAATAACGCTTGCCACGGGATTCCTATGGAGAACCACGAGAAGGGCACCGACGAGTGAAGCCGCGGCGAATACGTAGAAGAGCACAGATTCCAAAGTCTCAACCTCCGTCTGCATCTGGGTAAGGTGCATAGACCCATTAGAGTATATTTGGAAAGAGAGGGGTGTCAAACCCTACCGGTCATACGATTGGGTTCTTGGACGTTCATCGGCTCTTTTCCACGCCGACCCTATCGCAGTACCCCTCTATTGGGCATTCACTGCACCTTGGAGAAACGGGTCTGCATATACGCTGTCCGAGTGCCACAAGGAGGCTGTTGTACTCGATCCAGTATCTCTTTGGTAGCTTTTCTCTCAGCGCCATCTCGGTCTCAAGGGGCGTCTTTGTCTTTAAGTAACCCCATCTATTTGAGATCCTGTGAACATGGGTATCGACACAGATCCCCGGCTTTCCGTAGCCCAGAGAAACGACGAGGTTTGCGGTCTTTCTTCCGACCCCCTTCAGCTTTAAGAGTTCGTCTATATCGTCCGGAACCCTTGAGCCGTGTTTTTCTACGAGCTCACGGCAGATGTGAAGAACGGTTTTTGCCTTTGTCTTATGAAACCCAACCGGATATATGGCCTTCTCTATCTCCTTAGGGCTGAGATTTAACATATCCCGTGGATTATCGGCGAGTCGAAACAGCCTCTCCGATGCCCTTGCGGTAGTCGCATCCTGAGTGCGGAGACTGAGTATAGTCGATATTAAGACCTTAAAAGGATCACGGGATGTCTCCGCGGTAAGGGTGACGACCGGAACATCCCATTTACGGGACTCCCGTCTCAGGATCCTTATAACGATATGGATGTCTCCGTCTTTCAATCTCGCTAACCTCGATCGTGTAAAATGATACCATTAAAGCGACCGATGGGTGAGGGAGATCCATACCGTTTCCGATGAAAGGGCGCTTACCGTACAAACGTTAGAAGATACGGACGGTTAATCCCCGGAAACCGGCATTTAGGAGGGGCGGGTTTATGCTTCCGGTTCTATCTATGCGCCTCCATCAGGCTCTTAAGAACAGGAGCCGACTTCGATCTCCTTAGCCTTTCGAGTGCTTTTCTCTCTATCTGCCTTATCCTTTCCCTGGTAAGCCCGAATCGCTTCCCGACATCGTCAAGTGTGGAGGGGTTTTCGTATCCTATACCGAACCTCATCTTAACAACCTCCCTCTCCCTAGGGGTGAGTATCAAAAGCGCGTCATTTACACTCCTCGGTATGGAAGCCGCCGCTATAAGCGAATCCGGGGAAAGGAAATTGGTATCGGGGATGAAATCCATATACGTCATCTTTTCTTCATCCCAGACATTCGAGTCGAGACTGACCACCTTTTCCCCCTTCTCAAGCACCCGTCTTACACCCTCTACGGACATGTTTACCCTCTCTGCGATCTCTTCGACGTCTGGAGACCTTCCCGTTTCCTCCTCGAGTAGATGACGAATGTACTGGACTTTACCCGTTTTCTCAAGGAGGTAAGAAGGGACCCTTATGGTTCTCGTCTGGTTATGAATGGCCCTTGCCATTGCCTGGTTTATCCACCAGCAGGCGTAGGTAGAAAACCTGTAGCCCTTTGTATAGTCGAATCTCTCTACCGCCTTTATAAGCCCCAGATTGCCCTCCTGAATCAGATCGAGGAATGGAACTCCACGACCGACGTATTTTTTAGCTATACTCGCAACGAGCCTTAGGTTTGCCTTAATGAACCTGTTTCTGAACTGAGCCGCCTTTCCCGAATAGGCCTCAAAGAGGTTTAGAAGCCTGTGAATGCGCCTCTTATTCACGTTTGTCCTATCCGCATCGATTGATTCCAGCAGGGCCTTCCTGTTAATCCGTCCCAGTCTCTTGCTGAGTGTCCTCTCTATAACCCTTTGCATCTCCTTTGCCCTTACTTCACACCTCCTTATCTTTGCCGCAATCTCGACCTCCTCCTTAGGCGTAAGAAGGGGCTCAGTGCTAACCTCCCTGAAATACGCGTTTATGAGCCTGAGATCCTGGTTCGGTATCTCCTCCGTATCCGTCTCTGGTACCTTTACCTTGATCTCGCTGGACGTCCCCGTACCGGGATCAAAACCCTCTTCAAAATAGTCCTCAGGGTCAACCGATTCAAAAATCCCTCTAACGGGGTATGTTCCACCCTCGTCAAATGTCCCTTCAAACTCCTCGTATTTAATCATGACTCTCTCTCCTTAAACTTATGATGTAATTCCATTAAAAATAGATTCATAAGAGGGTATTAGTCCCATATTAATTAAACCCCTAAAAAACGTACCGGTTTCAGATTTGAAAAGCCGTTAGGTCTGTCTAACGCCGTATACTCTAAAACAACCCTACTATTTAGACGAGAAGATCGGATGGATTACCCTCGAAACCTCTATTCACTCACGTAAAACGGCTTTAATCCCTATATTCGCTAAAGGGTTTCACCGGGATTACTGTATGGGGAATCTCTCAACCTCGCCCGAGGCCTTTTTTCTTATGTTTTCCCACTTCTCGCTTATCACTCCCAGAACGGACCCGGCCTCTTCGATGCGCTCCTCATTTATGAGGGAAAGCATCTGCCAAACCTCGTTTACGGATCTCTCGTTTTTCAATGTATATGGATGGATAAAGGAGCATATCTCTCCATAGTTAAGAACCAAATACCCCGATGGATCAAATCCTCCAAGCCAGATTTTGAGATCCTGGATCCCGGACTGGATCTCACCCAGTCTCTTCGAAAAAGCCGACTTATGACCGTATTTTTGTAGAGAGTCCTTTAGAATGCCCTCCGCCTCTTTCAGTCTTTCAAGACCGGGGCCGATCCTGGTATCGTAATTGATCCCGCCGAACCCCCAAGGGGTATAAAAGTATTCCCTTTCCTCGTCCTTAAACGGTATAAACCAGTGAAGCGGTATATGGTTTTCAGAATGCAGTATGTAGGGCTTCTCCACTGAAACAAAGGGGGCGATATAGTACCCGCTCTCCTTATCCTTCATAAAGAAGCAATCCTCAATGTCCTCCTCGTCTATCTCCATGTAGGTTGATATGGCATTCCTAAAGTTCTCGTATTCCTGTCCAAACCAGACCCCATAGGGTGATGTCGGTCCACCCCAGTACTCCTCGTAAAAGGAGGCGTAGTTATTCCAGTAACCTCTTTTTTCACCAAAAACATCGAGCGGCTCATAAACGATAAGCGATCCTCTGGCCATAAGAAACTAATAAACCAAATCGGAGAAAAAATCAAACCCGGTCTAAACCATGGAATAAAATCAGTATCTCTTAATAATGGCCTTTTTTTTAATTTAGGCTAAAATTTCCGTATGGGTAAAACCAAACCCCTAATAGGAATAACGACGGATATAAAAACGAACGATGGAAGGGAAGAGATCTTCGTTATGGAAACGACATACGCCAGGGCAATTGCCGAGGCAGGGGGTATCCCTATCTTACTCCCTTCTCTTTCCAAAAGCGACCGACTTCTCAGGGATGCCGTATCGAAGGTTGATGGGCTTCTCCTTCCGGGAGGAAGGGACGTGGACCCAAGGCTCTATAACGAGGAACCGCACCCAAAGCTAAGGCCAATGAGACCGGAGAGAACGAGATCCGAGATGATCATTCTTGATGAGGCTCTAAAGAGGGATATATCGGTTCTAGGCATCTGTGGCGGCATGCAACTTATAAACGTCTTTCTCGGAGGCTCGCTTTATCAGGATATCCCTTCTCTCATATCCAATGCCATGATACACGAAAAGGGTTCGGCGCATGAGATCCAGGTGGAAGAGGGCACTCTTCTCCAGAGGGTTGCAGGGGAGAGGAGCTTTTCCATAAAGAGCTACCATCACCAATCGGTAAAAGCACTTGGAAGAGGGCTTAGGATATGCGCAAGGTGTCCCGATGGGGTCATAGAGGCAATCGAAGGGACCGGTTCCAGTTTTATCCTCGGCATTCAATGGCACCCGGAGAGAGAAGAGGGCGAGATCTCAAGGAGGATCTTCGGTGCCTTTATAGACGCCTCTAAGAGATAGTCCACCCGTAAACCCATGTCTGGGCATATGTTTAACATCCTATAAAAATACTGCTAAACTTTTCATGTTAGGTTACTTTCGGAAAAAAGAAAAATAGCCAAATGACGATGCCCAATTTTCTCATTATAGGTGTGGGGAGAGGTGGGACGACCTCCCTTTATTACTACCTAAAGCAGCGTCCTCAAATCTATATGAGTCCAATAAAGAAGACGAACTTTTTCGCCTATGAGGGCGGGGATCTAGACCCACTTCAGCTAAATGAGTTGGATCGAAGGCTCTTCCCGATCACAAGCATAGAAGCGTACCTTTTAGACGGATCTTGCCGGCCCGGCTATATAGAACCGCCCTCGGCCTTTGGGAGGATTGGCGGAGTCAACGGCTTATCAAACCACCGCTTTCACCGGAGATAAGAGGGAGGTTAATCGCGATCTACCGAGAGGATGTTTTAGAGCTTCAGAAACTCATTCAGCGTGATCTGTCAAAATGGTTGGAGTAGAGGGGTGTAATTCAAGGAGCCGTAGAATTATCGGCTCGGATTGAACGATATGAGGTACCCTACAGATTCACCTTTAATCTCCGTTGTTGTACCCTGCTGCGGCCATGCCAATGAATTAAAAAACTGCCTCCTGGGACTCCAGAGGCAAACCACGACTTCGCCTTATGAGGTCATCGTTGTAGACAGCGCAGCGGACCCGGCGGTTGTGGCCGTGGTCGCCGCCTTTCCCACCGTCCATCTGGTGCGCAGCCAGTCGGGTTTACTCCCAGGTGCCGCACGAAATCTGGGTGTTAGGCATGCCCGAGGCGACTACATTGCGTTTACAGATGCGGATTGTATTCCGGAGCCGGAATGGCTCGAGGCCGCTATCGCGGCTTTAAATACGGACGCTACGGTGGTCGGAGGGCCGGTATTGGATGCACGCCCCTTCCATCCGATTGCGGTTGCCGATAATATACTCCAGTTCTCCGATCTCTCTCCCCACAGACCGGATGGGACTGCGTCTTATTTCCCTGGGTGTAATCTTGCGATAAGCCGAGTCGCATTTTACGAACTCGGCGGATTCCCCACCGATTTACCAGCCGGTGAGGATATACTATTCATAAGCGCTGCCGCCAAGCGATGGCCAGGCGGCATCCGTTTTATGCGGGATATGCGGGTTCGACACACCGGTCGCACCGATCTTTGGACATTTTGGCGACATCAAGAGGTCTTTGGGTTCTATCGCGGCTACTTGGGGTTGCTGCTGCAGCCGATCCACCAGCGCCTTGGCAGTTATAGGGTGTTGGCGGTGCCCATTGCGTGTAAACGGCTCGGCTATATCGTGTCCCGTACGGTTCGTTGGAACCCCTTTGGTTTATTGCGCATCATCGTGCTTCTACCGATCTTACTCCTGGGATTGGCGGCCTGGGCGAAAGGATTTCACGATGGATGCCACATGTCGGTTAGAGGGAAGGCAAGATGAAAACACCTTTGAATATCGGTTTGATCGGCTGCGGTCGCGTCGCCGAGAGGTTTTACCTACCGGCTCTCTCCTGTTTAAAAGAGGAGGCCAGACTCGTTGCCGTAGCCGATCCGATACGCGAACGCAGGGAGCTCTTCTCGAGTCGCATTCCTGGCTGTGTGACTTTTAGCTCGGCCGAAGATCTATTACAAGAGGCAAAGATCGTAGCGGCAATCATCACCTCACCACCAGCCACACACCTTTCCATATCCATGCTGGCCCTTCGTGCCGGTATCCACGTCTTGGTGGAAAAGCCGCTGGCGACTTTCGTAGGAGAGGTTGAAGAGCTGAGGGCCATTTTGAATTCCACAGGTGGACTGTTGATGGTGGGGTTTAACCGAAGGTACTGGAACCCAGTCAGTAAGTTGCGCCAAATAATACAAGATCGATACCATTTGGATGCATTATCGGCTCAATTAATCATGACGAGCGATATAAAAGTCTGGTCTGCAATAGGTGAGGTGAGTGACCCCTTGGATGATCTGGGGTCTCATCAGCTTGATCTCCTACGGTATATCTTTGACCGGGAAATCGTGGCCATCTGTGCCCGCTGGATTGACACGTGCACGATACGAATGCAGGTTAGGCTTGAGGGTGGTATAACTGCCGAATGCATATCCGCCCATAGTAATGTTACGCAAGAATCCATAACTATCCGATGTGGAAGCCAACGGTATAGGGTTCGCCTGGGTTCTGAGCGAATACGACCCGCCGCCGGGCTAATCCGCTCTATGCTCGATCTTTCAGATACATTCAGGCGTCGCCTAGACGCTCGGCCATCGTCGCTGCGTAGTTCGTTCGAGCGGCAGTTGGTCAGTTTTTTTAACTATATCAGTACGGGCACGGCACCACACCCTGGCATTGCCGATGGCCTTGCGGTGATCCGTGCAGTGGAAGCCGCACGGCGATCGGCGGCCGATTGTGGAATGGAGGTTCCTATATGAGATGATGAAGAAAAACCACCCTACACCGGTACTTATGATCGGTTTGGATGCTGCTGAACCGAGCCTGATAGAGCGGTGGATGAGCGATGGCTCATTACCAAACCTAAAGCGCCTGCGTGACCGAGGGGGTTATGGGCGATTGGCTTCAACGGCCGATTGGCTTTCCGGTTCTCCCTGGCCTACCTTTTACACCGGAACATCGCCCGCTGACCACGGATTATACCATTATCTGCAATGGCGGGCCGATAAAATGGTCCATGTCAGGCCAAGCCCCGATTGGCTACCGCTACGCCCCTTCTGGCGCCTTTTGGGTGAAGGCACTAGAAGGGCCGTCGCCTTTGATATCCCCATGACGTTTTCACCGGAGCCTTTTAATGGTATCGAGGTTTCGGGTTGGGCAACACATGACCAATTGGCGCCGCCGGCCTCATACCCACAATCGATGATGGGCTGGATACGACGAAGATTCGGCCGACCACCCATGAGCGAGGAATTCGGTGGACTCCAGAGTCTCGAATCCCTACTCCGACTTCGAGATGAATTGATCCAAGCGACCCGGTGTGCCGCCGATGTCGCCCAGGCATTGATGAGTCGCGAAACGTGGGACCTGTTTGTGTGTGGTTTTGGGGCCACTCACCGTGGGGGTCATAAGTTGTGGGATACCACAAACGTCCTGGGGGATGTTCGATCGGAAGAGGAAGAAGAATTCTCCCGTGCTTTACGGGATGTTTATATCGCATGCGATGAAGCCGTTGGGCGACTGGTTGAAGTAGCGGGTGGAGGTGTGACCATCCTCGTCTTCTCGTTGCACGGGATGGGACCAAATACGAGCCGCGCTGACCTCTTACTTCCCAGGATGCTAGAGCGAATCCTATCCAAGGAAGCCGATTCTCGTAAGGAACCAGAGCGGGACGGATACCTGCAGAGGTTGCGAAAACTCGTTCCACTTGGGTTGAGGCACAGGGTTAGGCGACGGCTACCATCCCGGTTGCAAGACCGTCTAACCGCCTTCTGGCGTATGGGCGGTATTGACTGGAACGTAACACCGGCTGCTACACTAATCGCCGACCTTCAGGGGTATATTCGTATCAATTTACGCGGGCGTGAGGTTAATGGGATCGTGGAACCCGGTGAGGAATACGACGGTTTGTGTGCTGGGATTATAGAGGGACTCTATACATTCGTTGATGCCGATACCGGCGAGCCGGTCGTTGAGGACGTGATAAGGAGCGATCGACTCTTTATGCAAGGCGTGCGGTTAAACAACCTGCCTGACCTGATTGTACGCTGGGCAACCAGTCCGGCCGCAAACCACAGGGCAATCGTATCACCTCGATACGGGTCTATTCCCTGGCCCATGCCTGGGCGAAATCCCGATGGGCGAAGCGGCAACCACAATCCCAAGGGGTTTTTAATAGTCGTCGGCAATCGTATCAAACCGGGCTCACAGATAAGGAACGCCCATATTCTCGACCTAGCACCTACACTCTACGCGCTTCTCGACCTCCCCAAACCAACTGAGATGTGCGGTAACGCGCTGTCTATAATACAACCGGACTAAGGGTACACACCACTTTCTCCTCCTTCTAAACCCATGCGTGGAATTCATAACCGCACTTAATACCAGGTAAAATAACTCCGACTTGGAATCTATAAGGATCGTAGGTGCACGGGAACACAACCTAAAGAACATAAGCCTTGAGATCCCCAGGGGGAAACTCGTCGTGATCACCGGGGTGAGTGGCTCCGGGAAGTCCTCCCTTGCCTTTGACACCCTATTCGCAGAGAGTCAGAGGAGGTATATGGAATCGCTTTCCTCTTATGCGAGGCAGTTCGTAGAAAAGATAGACAAGCCGGACATAGATTCGATCGAGGGGCTTTCCCCCTCGATCTCGGTTGATCAGAAGACCTTCCAGAGAAACCCGCGCTCTACGGTGGGCACGATTACAGAGATCTACGATTTCCTCAGGCTTCTATTCGCACGGATCGGAAAGCCTCACTGCTATAGATGCGGTATCGAGATATCAGCCCAAAACATAGAGAAGATGGTTGAAAGGGTGCTCTCCCTCGGAGATGGGGAAAGGGTTTCCGTGTTCTCTCCTATCGTTCAGGGAAGGAAGGGGGAATACAGAAAGGAGCTAGAAGAGCTGAGGAGGCAGGGATTCGTCCGTGTGAGGATTGACGGGAGCCTCATTGACCTCGGGGATGAAATACGCCTTGAGAAGCAGAAGAAGCACACGATCGAACTCCTTGTGGACGTGATCTCCATAGGCTCCTCGGCCTCACCCGGGGCCTTCGGGAAAGAGGTAAAAAGCAGGGTAGAAGACTCCCTTAAACTCGCCCTAAAACGCGGAAGGGGGGTTGCAAGGGTAGAGATAGAAAGCGGGAAGGTCCTTACGTTCAGTGAGAGGTTTGCCTGTCCCTCATGCGGAATAAGCTACCCCGAGATCTCCCCGAGGCTCTTTTCCTTTAACAG
Organism: uncultured Spirochaetia bacterium; assembly: GCA_964636885.1. GTDB lineage: Bacteria > Desulfobacterota_D > UBA1144 > Nemesobacterales > CSP1-2 > CAZWVA01. The sequence goes on along the minus strand of CAZWVA010000026.1, from coordinate 22,285 downwards.
TCCCTACGGCGCATGTCTGGAGTGCCAGGGGTTCGGAGTGAAATCCTTCTTCGACCCGGAGCTCGTAATAGAAAGCTGGGACAAGTCAATAGAGGATGGAGCGATAATCCCCTGGAGGAACTCCCGATACTTCGGTCGGATGATAGAGGATGTTGCCAGGCACTACGGATTCAGTTTAAAGACACCCCTTAAAAGGCTCCCACAAAAGATCAGAAACGTGATACTCTATGGAGCCGGGGATGAGAGGATAAGGTTTCGGAGGGAGGAGGCCGACGGATACTGGGACACATTCCCTGGGGTGATAGGGGTTATCTCACAGTGGTATAACGAAACCGAATCGGACGAGGTGAGGGAAGCGCTCTCCAAGTACATACGCACCGTCCCCTGCCCTTTGTGCAAGGGCTCAAGGCTAAAGAGGGAAAGCCTCTCTATACTGGTGGACGGAAGATCCATATACGACATAACGACCATGTCTGTGGATGAGTGCAGTCTATTCTTCGAGAACCTTAGTCTTACGGGAAGGGACAGAGAGATCGGGGAGAGGATACTAAAAGAGATCGACTCCCGACTCGGCTTCCTCAGGAACGTCGGCCTTGGCTATCTCACACTCGACCGCGCTGCCACAACCCTCTCCGGTGGCGAGGCCCAGAGGATAAGGCTCGCCACGCAGGTAGGGTCAAAGCTCACTGGAATCACTTATGTACTCGACGAGCCTACAATCGGCCTCCATCCTAGGGATAATAAGAGGCTGATAAACACGCTTAAGTCCCTCAGAGACAGCGGGAATACCATAATAGTAGTAGAGCACGACGAGGAAACCATAAGGAACGCCGATTTTATAATAGACATGGGACCCGGGGCGGGAGAGAAGGGAGGAGAGGTCGTTGCCGAGGGAAGTACGGTAGATCTCATGAGAAACGAGAGATCCCTCACCGGGAGGTACCTCTCGGGTGAGCTATCGATCCCGATTCCCAAAAAAAGGAGGAAACCGGATGGATTCATAACCATAAAGGGAGCCAGTGAGAACAACCTAAAGGGTATAGACGTATCTTTTCCCCTCCGGGTTTTTACATGCATTACCGGTGTTTCAGGCTCTGGAAAAAGCACTCTCGCCATCGACACGCTCTACAACGCCCTCTGTGCAAAGCTCTACGGAAGCAAGGAAAGGGTAGGAAAACACGATGGGATCGTAGGGGACGACGGGATAGACAAGGTAATAAACGTCGATCAGTCTCCGATAGGAAGAACCCCAAGGTCGAATCCCGCAACATACACCGGGGTTTTTACCCCGATAAGGAACCTCTTTTCGATGCTCCCCGAGGCAAAGATGCGCGGCTACAGACCCGGAAGGTTCAGCTTTAACGTCGAAGAGGGGAGGTGTGGTGAATGCAAGGGGGAAGGAACGGTAAAGATAGAGATGCATTTCCTCCCGGACGTGTATGTGAGGTGTGAGCAGTGCGGAGGTAGAAGATACAACTCAGAAACCCTTGGGGTAAGATACAGGGAAAAGAGCATAGCGGATGTTCTAGATATGACGGTGAGCGAAGCCCTTGTGTTCTTCGAGAACGTTCCTCAGGTAAAATCCAGGCTCGAGATGCTTCACTCGGTTGGACTCGACTACATAAGGCTGGGTCAGCCTGCCACGACGCTTTCGGGAGGGGAGGCCCAGAGGATAAAGCTCGCAAAGGAGCTTTCGCGCCGGGCAACGGGTAGAACCCTATACATACTGGATGAACCGACAATTGGACTACACTTTGACGACGTTAGGAAACTGCTTGATGTTATACAGAGGCTCACGGATATGGGGAACACGGTGATCGTAATAGAACACAATACGGATGTAATAAAGTGTGCAGACTACGTGATAGACCTGGGACCGGAGGGAGGGGAAGATGGGGGATGGGTTGTTGCCTATGGTACCCCTGAGGAGGTCTCCCAGGTGGAAGGCTCATATACCGGAATATTCCTAAAAAGGGTTCTGGGGAACCCAACGGATCGAGCGCGGTGAATATATCCCGATTTCTCCATTTAGAGCCATCACTTTTATCCTTTAATAGGAAAGGAGAGTCCATTGAATACGCTACAGTCGGTAATCCTAGGGATAGTTCAGGGTATAACGGAGTTTCTCCCAATAAGCAGCACGGCGCATCTCGCCCTTATACCGTGGTTCTTTTCATGGCGAGATCCGGGGCTTGCCTTTGATGTCGCCCTTCACATAGGAACCCTTCTTGCCGTCATATACTACTTCTGGACCGATCTATTGGCGATTATCCGGGAGTTCATCCAAGGCGTCTTCACACGGGGTTTTAAAAACCACCCAAACGGGAAAACTGGGCTCTTCATCATAGTCGCAACCATACCCGGAGGGATTTTCGGATTCGTGTTTGAAGAGCAGGCATCCGGGATATTCAGACATCCCCTCGCAATAGCGTTCTCCGTTTTCTCCTTTGGGATTATCCTGTATGTATCGGACAGGGTCTCAAAAAAGCAGAAGGGGATTTCGGAGATGAGTGTCCTGGATTGCCTGGTAATAGGAATCGTCCAGGCACTCGCCATAGTTCCCGGCGTGTCACGCTCCGGGGCCTCTATCACGGGAGGGCTCATAAGAAACCTTAGGAGGGACGAGGCGGCGAGGTTCTCCTTTCTCCTTAGCACCCCTTTAATATTCGGGGCGGTGCTCCTCGAATCGAGGCACCTGGATTATGCGACCGTTACAAGCCTACCATTCATGGCCGGCCTTCTCACATCGGCCGTATTTGGATTCCTAAGCATAAAGTACCTACTGAGATACGTTCAGACAAATAGCTATAACGTCTTTGTCATATACCGCATAGCGCTAACCGCCCTCATTCTACTACTCTACTATGCAATCAAGTGATCCTTCCATTCCATATGAGCCGCTTGTTATCATGAAAGGTAGACCATGTAGCGGGTTTTTACGTTGATCCCTATTCTTTCGGCAACCTGGGACGAGGTAGAAAAGATAATGAAAGGGACCCTCTGGTCTGAAAGGGGAGGGTGGGAAGGGGTAG
>CAZWVA010000026.1:14950-19233 GCA_964636885.1 uncultured Spirochaetia bacterium | reverse complement strand
GGGGTAGAGTAAATCATTAGGAAGACCCTACGGGAAGGCCGTTCTTATAGGACGGGTCGGGGTTGGTATAAGGAGGGCGAGAAAGGGGGCGGGTTTTATAATACAGAGGTTCAAACCGAATTTAATCGTGTCTGCCGGATATGGAGGGGGCGCTTAGCCCTCATCTCAAGGTCCGAGACGTCGTGATGGGGGAATGGGTCTTAAGCCTGAGAAAGAACGAAATGAGGAAACTAATGAGTGATCTACCACGTTCTATATGCGGTTTTAAAAGGGGCGGAGTAATAACCGAGGGTAGATTCGTCCATACACCGGAACAGAAAAAAGGCTCTTCAATTTAACAGGTGCCTTCTGCGTGGATATGGAAACATGGGGGATCGTGGAGGCGGCAGCGCAGAGCGAAACCCCGGTTCTTTCCCTGCGCTCCATCTCTCCCTTAGAGGCTATTCGGGGGCTTTGATTCAAGAGGCATATTAACTGAGCCTGACCTTAACGAACTCCCTTTTTCCTATCTTTACCTTAAGGAGATCCCTTTGTGGAAGCGGCGACTTTGGATCCGTTATCCTTTCCCCGTCTACGCTTACGCCCCCCTGCTCTATGAGCCTCTTTGCCTCCCCACGGCTTTTTACCCTCTCCGAAGAGAGCACAACGAGATCGAGGATCGTCGTCCCGTTCCTTCTATCCAACGTTACCTCCCTTGCGTCCTCGGGAAATCGCCTTTCAGAGAACTTCGTCTCGAAATCCCTCTCGGCGTTCTTTGCCTCCTCCTCACCGTGAAGCCAGGAGACGATCTCAAAGGCAAGTGCTTTCTTGGCATCCATTGGGTGCCACTCGGCCCTCATCCTATCCACCTCCTCACTCGAACGGGAGCTTAGAAGCTCGTAGTACCTCCACATAAGCGTATCGGATATGGACATGATCTTTCCGTATATGTCTTCGGGTGTGTCTTCAACGGCTATGTAGTTACCAAGTGACTTAGACATCTTTTTAACGCCGTCTAGGCCCTCAAGGATCGGAACGAATATGGCCACCTGGGGTTCCTGGTTGAAATACCTCTGGACGTCTCTACCGAGGAGGATATTGAACCTCTGGTCAGTGCCTCCAAGCTCGACGTCCGCCCTTATGGTTGCCGAATCATAGGCCTGGATTAGGGGATAGAGAAACTCCTTTAGGGTTATGGGAACACCTGAGGTATAGCGCTTATGGAATTCTTCTCTCTCAAGCATCCTTGCTACGTTCTCAAGCGAGGCGAGTCTGAGGAGTTCCTCGGCGCTCATCCTCTTTAGCCATGAGGAGTTGAAAACCACCTCCGTCCTCTCCCTTTTCAGGATCTTAAAAACCTGTCTCTCGTATGTCTTGGCGTTTTCGGCCACCTCATCCTCGCTTAGGGGGGGCCTCGTTTCCGTTCTTCCAGAGGGATCTCCGATCATGGCCGTAAAATCCCCGATTATGAAGATAACCGTGTGTCCGAGGTCTTGAAAGTCCCTGAGCTTCTTAAGGAGGATACAGTGCCCAAGGTGTAGGTCGGGGGCCGTCGGATCGAACCCCGCTTTAATCCTAAGCGGTTCACCTCTTTCGATCGACCTCTTAAACTTTGCAAGGAGCTCCTCTTCCGAGATTATCTCCTCGGTTCCTCTCTTAACGATACGGAGCTGTTCTTCCGGTCTTAAAAACGTCATCTAACGAACCATCCCTCATAAGTTCGCTCTAAAATATAGAATATCGGGTATCCAAGTCAACGTTTGGATGTTAAATTTAAGATACCAATTTATCCCGAGGAAATATAGATGCCCAGGCTGGTTCGGATTAAGGAGGCCGTTATAAAACACGTGCCCTGTATCGTATGTGACGTGTGGGAGGTGAGGACCCTATACACCTACTACTACGATCAGACATCCTCGAATGCATATCATGCGGCCAGAGACGATTCCATGTCCTTCTAAGAAGGGGAGTTCGGTATGATTTTGGGGAATTCGCTCGAATTTCCACGATTTTCACTGTCATTCCCGCACATATTTAAGCGGGAATCCAGCGTTTAAACCGCTTGTGGACGCCCGATTAAAGCGTTCGGGCATGACAGGTACGGAAACAGAGATTCCGTACAGGCAGGTCTAATAGTCTTAAATAGGACTACTGCAATGTGGTTTCCCTGGGTTCATCGTAGACTACAGGTATGGGGGAAGCGTGGTGGAGGACCATGAGCCAGGTGTCGCCATGGCGCTCAAATATGTTGGTCGACTGGGCTATGTTTACCATAACCGGATTCCTTTTTATGTATACGAGCTCCTGTATGCACGTAACCCATGCTACGTCCCCCCTTACCTCCACATTGACATTGGAGAGTCTTATATCGAGTCTATCCCTTGGATCAAAGACGTTCTCCCAGCTCTGCCTTATGGCCTCCCATCCCTGGAGCATTATCCAGCCCGGATGGACGCAACCCGCCCTTTCGTTCCTTACCCATACGGTGCTCATAAGCTCAATGTCCCTCTTCCCAAGGGCCTCGTAGAACCTCTGGTTTACCCTAAGTACCTCCTCACGGTCGAAGCTTTCGGACATGGTTGAACCTCGGTGTATATGTATTCTATTTTATCAACACGGTTGAGTGTTAACAAGTATACGTATTCCTCCTAATATACCAGTAAGAAGCTATGTTAATATTTAAGAAGAAAAATATTACCAGAGAGGCAGAAAGGAGGGAAATATGTCTCAAATAAGGATCACACCCCCGGAGGTGGACGAGGTTAGGGTTTCAATAATAATGGATAACGGCTTCGATATGCTAATGGCTAGCACCGATGTAGTCAGGAGGTTCCCACTGGGCCCAAACCCCTTTGAAGATTCTCTACCCATTGCCGAACACGGTTTTTCCGCCCTTATAAGGGTGAGGCAGGGCGATAAACTGGGAACCGTTCTATTCGATACTGGCATAAGCCGCACTGGTGTCCTATACAACATGGACGCTATGGAGATAAATATCTCGGATATCCAGGCCATAATCCTAAGCCACGGCCACCCCGATCACGCAAACGGTCTTGCCGGGATAGTAAACAGAAAAGGGGCAAGGAGACTGCCTTTAATCCTCCATCCCGATGCCTATCTTGAGAGAAAGGCCGTCTTACCGGGCGGAGACGAGATCCGCCTGCCCGCGCCTAAGATCAAGGATCTAAGGAGGGAAAACGTAGAGATCGTAGAGGGAAAGAGCCCGTCCATGGTTGTTGACGGTATGATACTGGTATCCGGCGAGATACCACGGATAACCGGTTTCGAGAAGGGTTTTCCCACACACTACGCCAAGCGGAATGATGCATGGGAGCCCGACCCGTTCATAATGGACGATCAGTGCGCCATAGTGAACGTGCGGGGGAAGGGGCTCGTTATCGTTACCGGGTGTGGTCATTCAGGGGTGATAAACGTCATTCGGAACGCACAGGCCCTCACGGGCATCCAACGGATATACGCCGTAATCGGCGGTTTTCATCTGACCGGAAGGCTATTTGAGGGGATTATACAGGATACGATAAATGCGCTACTGGAAATCAACCCTCTTTACATAATGCCCGGACACTGCACGGGCTGGTCTGCTATTCACCAGATAGCCCGCACCATGCCGGAAGCCTTTATAGCGAGTAGCGTTGGAACGACACTGGTTCTTTAGAGCCGCCTATGATTGGTAAAACCGATGGCCTCGGGCCCGAAGAACGGATAAAGAGCTTCAGGTACGCCTTTCGCGGTATCGCGGTACTCCTCCTTTCCCAACCCAATACGTGGATCCACGCCCTGGCAACTCTCGTTTCATGCGGCGCCGGATTCTATTTTGGAATCACGAGAACCGAGTGGTGTTTTGTGGTCATTTCGATCTTTATGGTGTGGACTGCAGAGGCACTTAACACCGCCCTTGAGTTTATGGGGGATGCGCTCTCTACGGATTACAACGAGCTTATAGGAAGGGCCAAAGACGTGAGTGCGGCGGCCGTTTTAATAGCGAGCATAGGGGCCGCTTTTATAGGTGTAATCGTATTTATCCCATACATCGTTACTCTCTTAGAAACCCATTTTACTCATTGACTTACTTGCCTTATGTAGCTGCAGTTACCGATATGATGAAAAACGGCTCTCCTGTAAGCACATCTACATAACGGGCCACGCACTCGGTTCTGAAAATGTAGTTGGTTAACGCGCCTTGTATCGGATTGGTTTTCCTCTAAGGTCAATCCAGATGGTTAGTACTTTCACATAAGCTTTAAAGGTATTTATAAGCCAAACAACCTTTCTTCAGAGTTCCT
>CAZWVA010000026.1:0-14929 GCA_964636885.1 uncultured Spirochaetia bacterium | reverse complement strand
GATTGCTACCGAAAGTGGTCAAGAGCCGCAACCCATATGGGATCGTAGAAAGGATAGATCAATCCCTGCGATTTAGATCAAATGGCCTACTTACCGAATAAACGTTAGTCTCAATGTAATGGATAAAACTTCCAACCTTACTTAGTCTAATCAAAGCCTATCCATTCGTTGAAATAGTAGTTGTCTAACCTGAAAATGATAGATTTTGGTTTTCTGTAGGTTTGTTTCTAGCCATCTCCGATCCATCAATTTCACATTGTTTGTAGAAGCTAATTCTGTGGCTTCAGAAGTAAATTCTGTGTTTGTAACAGCAGCACAATCAAATCTTGTCCCCAGTCTTTTTTCGTAAAACCCCTTGGCTAAAAAGACTTCCCTTATAGCATCAGAACCTACTTTCCTACCAGTACTAGTATGCTTTGCCTGTATCAGCAATCCCATGTTCTCATTACTATTTGGCATTACAACTATATCAACTCCTTTATCGTTTTGTTCAGGAGTTAAAAAAACCTTTTTCCCTAAGCTTTGAAAGATAGCAGCAATAATAGCCTCAAAAACACACGGTTCGATTGAATTAATTTCACTCATTCTAATAGGGATCCCCTCAGAAATATCAAAATCAGGGATTGAACCAACGATATTTTCGAAGACTTCCTCAGGCGTTACTTCTACTTGTTCAGTGGGAAATAGAGTACCATGCATCAAAGTCCTCTTTCTCTCGAGCAGCTCATGTAGAACGACGTCAAACGTTTTAAACCCATCGTTAGTAGCTATGGGAAAATATATATGAACAGGTAACGTTTGCCCTATGCGATAAACACGATCGGTGGCTTGATCCTCTTTAGCGGGATTCCACCATCTGCTATAGTGTATTACATGGTTTGCTTTTGTTATATTCAATCCAACACCGGCGGCAAGAGGAGACATTATAATCACGTTAAATCCCGCTTTTGACTCGAATTTATCTATAGCCGATTGACGGCTAATTTTAATCACTCCTTCTCTCTTTACAAATCCTGGCATATCCCCATTTACGATATAGACGTCGCTCTCATCTAAACCGAATTTCTTACACATTACCTGATGCAGCATTTTGCAGGTATTACGTCTATCTGCAAAAATAATAGCTTTCTCTCCTTTATTCCTTATTCCATTTAAAATTTCGACTGTTGTTACCAGCTTAGCCGATTGATTGATAAAACCATCTAAGCTTAGCTCAATACTTTCAAGCCTGGTTAGATAAGGATGATCTGATATATCCCTTAACGCATTTATTATTTGTAGAACTGTGCTTTTTCGAATTGAAACACTTGAAACATCGATTTTGCGAAGGGCTTTAAGCTCTTCCATATATCGCTGTAACTGGGCTTCAGGCATTGGTCGTTTACAATCTTCTATATGTAGGTGCTTTGGAGGAAGACCCTCGAGAATATCTTCCTTTAATCTTCTTTTGATGTATATTCCGATACGTTCCCTAACTTTTTCTCCGATTTCATTTATGTTTGTTGTTTGAAATTTAAGGGGAGCTTGAAATTCTTTAGCAAAATCTCTTGCACTCCCAAGATAACCAGGTACGGCGAAATCGGTTATACACCATAGATCAACCAAGGAATTTTCAACTGGTGTCCCGGTACACGCGATCCGAAAGTCGGTTTTTAACGCTTTAATTGCATTTGTGACTAATGTCCCTGGTGTCTTTATTTTTTGTGCCTCATCTACTACAACAACAGCCCAATCTATTTGTCCTAAATCCACTTGGAAATCACGTACGGTTTCGTATGTGGTTAAAACGAGTTCGGAAGAAGATAGTTTCTTTACATCCAAGATCCCCCGTTTCTCTCTCACACGACTGATTTTCTCGGATCCATGAATCGGTGGAATTGAAATATGACCTAAGCTACCAGCAGGAAGCTTGTAATCTCCTAAGCAATCACCATAAAGAGTGACTATTCTGTTAGTATCAAGGATAAAATGCTTTCTGTATTCGGATTCCCAATTCTCTAACAGAGTTAGCGGGGCAATTATAAGGTAAGGTTTCTTTCTTTTCTCCTTCGATCTTATATATTTGTCATGCCAATTTAGGAAACAGAGAACCTGTAGAGTTTTTCCCAACCCCATATCATCTGCAAGTAGTCCTCCTGGCAATTCCCGTCTGTATAATTCTTGCAGCCATGCGATACCTTCTTGCTGATGTGGATATATCTTAGTTTCATTCTTTAAATTCGGTGGATTTTCGTAACGATGTCTAAAATCATTCACTGAAACCCGTGGTATTAAAGTTGTATAAGTTACATCATCGATATTCTCTTCTATAATGAGGACAGGCTCACCACTACTTATTTTCTTTTCGAAGTGACGAACCGGTTTATCAATCTGCTGTTCAAAGAAGGGAATATGGGGTTCTATTGAATTTATATCAAAGCGAGAACCTTCCCACTCTATTGTGCTTTTATTATCTGCTTGAGCTTCGGCAATTAGTCTTTTTATTTTTTCTAAATCATCTGTAGATTTTATGGTCATTTGTCTTTGCTGGTGTTTGGTGTCCTCAATAATAAGCCCTGGAATCCATTTACTTTTATAAGGTGATATGAAAGGATATACCCGCGGTTTATAGAAACCTATTTCTTTAACACGGTCGCTAAAAGAAGGATTGTCAGGTGTTGGATCTAGCTCAACGACCTCAGGATTAAAAAACTCTTGGGGACATTCAGCAATCCTTAGGGCTTCCTCTTGTGATATTCTCCTTCTTTTTTTTATTTCGTATAGTGCATCTTGTTGATCACCATTAAACACGACTCTTGTACGGCTTCCATCTGTCCTTTGTATTGTGTAAACACTTTCAATCTGAGGATGAAAATCGAAAGATTTCTGAAAGATGTCATTTCCTCTATCGTCTAACTCTTTTATTTCCGGAATAATTTCTAGGGTATCTCTTGAGGTACTCAATCTGAGATGTATCTTTCTAGGAGAAACCACATCCGTGGTATTAAGATAGCCATCAAGTAAAGCACCAGTTTCCCTTGCTAGCCCTTTTATCTCCGAGAACCTTAGAAGATTTTCAGTGTATAACTTCTTCTCTTTAGGCAAGTGGTTAAAAGATTCGATTGCATTAAGAAGGGCAACCTGTTCTTTTGTGAGTAAATAGGCCCTATTCGAAGTAAGTCTCAAGACACATCCAATCTTCCTAGCAAAGATTGGATCACCATTAAAATCACAAAAAGTTACTTGATAGTTGAAATCCGATTGTTCCAGTCCTCCTCTTGATAAGATCTTTATATCAAAGGGGTAGAAATCGGGCATATCGAGAAGTCTCAGATCAATAGCTGAAAGTTCGAATAGAGTTTCATTCGGAACAAAAACAAAATAATCTGCTGTATCGGCTTGACCATTATCTATTAACTCTTTAAGAAACCACCATTGAGCCTTAACTTCGTAAGATTCAAAATGAAGAGTCCACTTCTCAAAGGAGATATTTTCTTTATCGTGCTGAAAATAGAATTCTACTCCTGTCGGTGTTTCTTTCCACATAAAATACTGATGGCCTTTAGATGGTTGTCTTAATGTTTTAAGCATCCTTGACCAATTACCTAATCTTCTTATAATTTTTGGTAGGGGATATTTCTAAAACTTTATCTAACCACCAACTGAGTCTTTCTTGCCAGAAATACTCTTTTGAAGCAAAATGTGAATATCTACCTTCTCGATAGTATCTTATTTTGTTATTGTCCTCTTCTCTCATGAGATATGCCATCTCGGAGTGTTTTCTTAGTTCGTAAATCGAATAGAGCTGTTTATCTAATCTAGGTGCAAATGGGTTAGAGGCCCTATAAGCGTAGAAAGCCGCTCCCTTTTTACCAAACTCTACGAATACATAGCCTCTTATTTTAAAAATAAATGCACATTGGTCCCTTTCTGCACTCCCCAGTATAGCAAACCTGTTTTTTACTATACCTCTAGTCTTATCATCCCTTTCTAAGGAATATCTGAGACTTCTGTCACCTGCTATTTTAAAGGCTTCTATATATTTTGCATATGCTAACCAGAAGGCCTTTCTATATTTAAAATCCTCCGGGTCAATCGTCCTACTGATCTTGTCAAAGAACATCTCGATGCCCTCAACGTTAATCCATTCATTGAATATATCTCTAGCTCTGAGAAGGTTTTCTTTTTCTTTATAGCTGGCTTCAGGCCATGGATACCAGTTGGATTCTATTACAGGATCTCCAATCTTTTCTAATACATAGTTTTTTAAAAGGTCTTTATACTCCTGCGATGCCTCAGTACCGAGATTCACAATAACCAAAGATAGAACTCTCTTATCAGCTAAACGATTGTTGTGCTTATTTAGAAACTCTATAATGTCCTCTATGTGGGTAAGACTATAATCTCTTTTTAAAAGCAGATTGGTATATTGAATCGCTAGATGAGAGAAATATTCGTACTGATAGATATGTTCAGGAAGGTTAAGGAAATTCCATACTTCAGAGAGCTTTTTATTTCCTTCAATCAGATAGCTTGCAAGGTTTATGTCTCCCCTATGATTTAGAAACCACTCTTCGTTATACTTTATCACATGTAGCAAATTTCTTTTTCCATTATAAGTGCTTATGTACTTTTTGACAAAACCTCTAAAAATCTCTGATTCACTTGAACCCCATTCCATAAGAAGGTTTTCACAAATGGGAACCAAAATCGAATGAGAATACTTGTCTTCAAAAAGCTGAATCGCATAGCTCATAAATTTAGATTTTGCGATTTGAATATCATATGGTTTCTTATCCTCCTTGTGATACAAACACCACGCAAGGGTTTTTATATCTCGTCTGGTTTTAAAGCCCTCTCTTAAAACCTGTATTCCTTTAAGGACTATATCTATAAATTTTCTATAGATTTCGCTCACCCTATTTATAGGAGGAGCAGATAGTTTCTCTCCCTTTATTTGCTTAAGGTGTTCTACGGCCTTAGCTTTTACATTTTCCTTGGGTTTCGGAACAAACCTTAAAAAATCCTTTAGCTCAAATTTGAAATTGAGGATAGACTCTATATTAAAGTCATCCATTTATTTCTCCATCTCGTGTTTTTTAGAATTGATGATATCCCAATCTTTTAAACGGAATTTAAATTCCACTCTACGATTAACCTCATCCAAAGGTCTTTCTAGATCACGCAGTTCCTCAAAACTCCTTCCATTTACAGTTAAAAGGTTTCGAAATGCCTCTTTGTAAGGGAAATTACCCATTTCTTCAGAAATATAAAGCGCTACACTTTTGGCGCGGTCGAGACTCAATCCCAGGTTATATTCGTACGTACCAGCCCTATCCGTGTGACCCTCGATTATAATTTGGGAAAGATTAGAACAAATCTCAGGATCTGAAAGTAAAATATTTACATATTCTGGTACGAATTTTTTCAAAAACTCTTCTCCTTTAGGTTTAATATCATATTTACCAAAATCGAAAAGAATTCCTTCCTTTATACGAATAACCCCTGTTTGAGGATCTATGTCAACTTCGTATTCTGACAACTCCTTTATTAGCTTAGCAACTAGCTCTCGTTTTATAAGTTCCCTCTCATCAATCACTTCTATTTGGGATGCTTTTTCTTCTCGAAAAACTTCTAACCTAAGCATAACCGAGAAGAGTACAAGAATTATTATTGACAGTAAGCCTGTCATTAGATCAGCTATAGAAATCCCATAAGGATTATCTTCCACTTCGTTATTTCTTTTAATCATTGTTTCTTAACGTTAGATAGAATCTCTTCTATATTTTCAACCGTCTCATTTAAAGCTTCAATACTACCTGCAAGCCTTTGAGCCGCTTCTGCATGGTAACTTGCAAAATCCGCTAGATAGTTATTTAAGGTTTCGCGCGTTTTTAAGGCATATTGGTCAAGACCTTCTTGGATTCTAGAAAATATTCCTGAGAGACCGTTTTCAATAACTCTGAATTTTTCAGCGAATTCTTTTAATAATCTTTCTGAATCTTTCAGAGACGATGTTATCTTATCTAAAGTCTCCTTATTTGCTTTAATGTACTGTTCATTTTGCAGAGCAAATCGGGATGCGGATTCTGAAAGTTTTTGTCCGCTTTCTTTGAGCGTATTTGCTCCATCAATAAATAAACGAGAAACGCCGCTTATTTGCCTTATCGCATCATTAATGGAATCAATAGCTCCGGTCATATTTTGAGTAAGTAGATTCCCCTTTTGAATAACCTCCTGAGAGTTAGAAATTAGATTTTCTACGATCCTTGCATCACTTGCCTGACGCTCAAGCAGTTGGGCTATATTGTCTTGCAAGTTTTGTATAGTTGCTCCAAATGTTTTAACTGCTTTTTCCGCTTCTTCCCTCATTAAAGAGGTTGCTGTAGCGGCTTCTTCAACGGTTTTAGAGGAAGTTTGTTCAAGTAATATTTTCATTTGTGTCATCTGCTCTTGAACCATACCAATCATCGCCTCGAGTTGGGATGGGAAAGAAGAGAGGGAATCGGCAGCGTTTTCAATCATATGTGTCAAACTCTCCATCTCAGTTCTTGTAGTAGAAGAAAGGATATCTTTGAATTCCTCTACCATATTCTTTATAGCTGCTAAAGAAGTCTCTTGCTTTTCCATACGAAGATTCTCCACAATTGGTACTAGGTTATTTATAGATTGCGATACTTGTTCAAGAGAAGGAGATAATTTTTCCAGCATGATGCTACCTATAGTATCACGAAGTTCGTTTGTTATATTTCCTCCAAATGAGCGAATCTCTTTTATAATAATGTCCGTTGACTCTTCACTTGTTCGATATAGCCTTTCAACGACTCCTTGTAGACTGTCTAGCCTCGATGCGAGTATAGAATCCATAGCGACTTTTATCCTATCAGCAAGATCGGTTGAAAAGGCCTTAAGTGCGGTAGTTTGTTGTTCGAGCTGATCTTGTTGCTCAAAGGCTATCTTCTCTTGAGTAGTGAGGGTAAAGAGTTTATCAATCTGATTACTTAATTTATTTAGTTCACTATTTATGCCGTTAAATCCGACTTTTTCATAGAAATTAAAAGCTATAGAGAAAATCATACCCCATACAGATGTCGTAAAGGCTGTTGTCATACCAGATAATAACCCCTCTATGCTGGCTTGTATCTCTTCAGTTGAACCAGTACCGAATGTCGATAGTCCAAAAGTCAAGCCAATAAAAGTTCCAAAGATTCCAAGTCCAATAAAAATTCCTGGAAGGGCGTACCAATATCTAACATTAACTCTATTTGCAAGAATTCGTGATTCATTAAAATAGGTCTCGGCAGGCTCTGTTTTATATACTACTCTATGGGGATTATCACGCTTTATAAGAGTAGATTCGTATTCCTGCCATTCATCTTTTAGTAGACTGTTCGAATAAAACAGTTCCTTTATACTTTCAAACTCTTCTGCTACTTTTGCATTAAACTCTGATAGCTTTTGGGTATGATTTTCCAGATTCTTTTTTATCCCTCTCGTCTTTATTCCAAATTGAATAAATGAAACAATCCCATAGGCGATTATTATTAGCAAAAGAGTGTATGTAAGAATATCACCAGATGTGACTCTATCACCTGTAAAAAGACCGTAAGGAACTAACAGCTTTATTAGCGGTTCTAATTCTTTCATAAGTCCCTCCGGTATTTATAAATTTATATCATTATACTGGACTACGGAAGTACCTCAGGATCGCACAATATCCATTCCCTAATTTGGCTTAAATAAAGCATTTTTATAAGTGCAGAAATGTTACTGAGTTGAGGAAGTGTTAAAAAGAGGTCCTGATTTCAAGCATAAAAATTGAAACTCTTAAAGTGCCTCGTCCAGAAGCTTCCCTTCTCCTTCTTGGATTCGGTCTTTAGATGCTCAACCCTTAGTTGCTTTAAGTATTGGTTTCTTGAGTACATGTCCATCATAAAAGAAATAAGATAGAGTAAAAATGCCTCTTTCCTCTACCTTACTTCGTGTTTCGGTTACATTTTAGCCTGCACAATGCGTTGAATCCTTTTTAGTATATTTTCGTCTATAATATCTATGGAGCGTATAATCGGGATAGATTGAGGGCATGAAATGAAGCAATTAGAAAAGGACAGGGTCCTTCAGGCGGTCCGTGAGGTGTATGGCAGGGTGACACAATCCGAGGCCTCTGGCTGCGGGTGTAATCCCTCTTCTTGCTGTAGCGGAGAAGGAAGGGTAGAAGAGGTGTCCCTTGCCCTTGGATACTTAAGGGAAGACATAGCCTCGGTTCCGGAGGGTGCCGATATGGGTCTAGGCTGTGGGAATCCACAGGCAATAGCCGCTTTAAAACCGGGCGAGACGGTTTTGGATCTGGGAAGCGGAGGAGGGTTTGACTGTTTTCTTGCGGCGCGCCAGGTGGGCGATTCGGGATTGGTTATAGGGGTTGACATGACACCGGAAATGGTGAGTAGGGCCCGTAGAAATGCCGTAAAAGGAGGCTATAAAAACGTCGAGTTCCGCTTGGGAGAGATTGAAAATCTGCCCGTAGCCGATAATTCGGTTGATGTTATCATATCAAACTGCGTCATAAACCTCTCCCCCGATAAGAAGAGGGTCTTTAGAGAGGCCTTCCGAGTCCTTAAGCCTGGAGGTCACCTTGCGATTTCTGATCTCGTGGCCACCTCTCCAATACCAGATGAAGTAAAAAGGAATATCGCCCTATACACCGGGTGTATCGGAGGTGCGTCTCTAATTAGCGATCTCGAGGATACTCTTTCGGAGATAGGTTTTATTGGGATCAGAGTGAGTCCCAAGGAGAAGAGTAGGGAGTTTATTCGGGACTGGGCACCGGATACGGATATACAGGATTACGTGGTGTCCGCTGATATCGAAGCTGTAAAACCATAGGAAACCGTGTGGCAAGTACTAGTTCTCATGCTACCTGCGATGTGTTCCATAAGATTTAAGAATGGTCTTCTTGCCCTTTCACTTGCAGTAAGGATACCGGAGAGAAAAACCTTTGGGAAATTGATTCGGTAAGACGATTATTGTATATTGACCGAAAAAAGGTATTAGCTATAGGGGGATACCGTTAACTCCCTATTAGCCGCAGTTGGATTTAAATCATGGAATCCGTAAAGGAACTGGTCGATCGATTCGATAATATGCTTGTGGATGCAGGCCACTCCAGTAGTGTCATGCTCTGTTGCTTTGCTGGGAATAGGGGGCTCTTCGGCCGCTCCAACTATGAGTTCTTCAATATAGCGGCCGACATTCCGGTTATCAAGGTGTTTTTCAGGGATACAGGCTATCTCTGGTATCAGAAGGGAATAAATGAGACTTTAAATTCCCTCGATGCTATGGCTCAGGCGATAAGGGATCTCAAAGGGTCCTACGGAATCGAGCGAATGGTGATGTTTGGTGGTTCCGGAGGGGGTTATGCGGCAATAGTGTTGGGAATCCTATCCAATGCGGAGGAGGTACACGCCTTCAATCCCCAGACCCGGCTTAAGGAGCCCTCAGACAGCAGAACCCCGGAAGATATAGTCCGTTTAAAGGGGTTGCCAAACCTAAACGAGGATTACCTGGATCTGCGGAACCTCTTTAAGAGATACCCCGATCATAATACCCTCATAAATATCCATTATTCGGCGGCCCATGATTTCGATACCGGACACGCCCTTCGTCTTAGAGGTGCAAGGGGGGTACGTCTCCATCCATACAATCACGAACGCCACGACCTCCTTCCGAGGTTGATGGTAAGCGGGGAGCTTAAACGGATACTCCTATCCGCTTGCCTTTGTTGATAATACGATATCTACTGAATGAGTGCGGCTTCTTTAGTCCTGCCTAATGACGTTCTCAAAGAAAGGCCTGACGACGGGCGTGTTGATCTATTCGCTTGATATTGCTCTATCCATTTCTTATAATGGCTATACATGGTGATGGAGATGAAAAAGAGGGTCGAGTCCCTACAGCTACCTCGCATCGACGAGGATCGAGCGGATCTATAAAAGATACGGTGCGGAGCTTGAGTAGTGCAGGTTTATAGAAAACAACCACTAGCCGCATTGACGTATTCATTAGTGGTTAAACTCATAGAAGGAGAAAGATTCATATGTGGCAAGGCTTCGAATACAGGGATGGGGAATACTATATTGAGGACGTTCCTGTAAAAGAGATCGCAGGGGCCATAGGCACCCCCTGTTATATATACAGCTATTCGGTTCTTAGAGAGAACTTTGGCGTTTTACGGGACGCCTTCTCTAAGATCGATGCCCTTGTCTGTTATTCCGTTAAGGCGAATTCGAACCTCGCCGTACTTAAGACGTTTGCGAACCTAGGGGCGGGCTTTGACATCGTCTCAGGCGGCGAACTCCTCCGTGTGCTTAGGGTGGGTGGAGATCCGTCAAAGGTCGTTTTTTCGGGGGTTGGAAAAACCGAGGGTGAGATGGAAGCGGCGATTCGTGCGGGGATACTCTTCTTTAATGTCGAATCCGTAGAGGAGCTCCACGTATTAAACGGCGTCGCAAGAGGACTGGGCAAAAGGGCAAGGATCGCACTCAGGGTAAACCCGGATATCGATCCCAAAACCCATCCTTATATCTCCACCGGGCTTAAAAAGAGCAAATTCGGCATCGAGATTGACAGGGCTCCTGACGTCTACAGAATGGCCGCCGATATGGAGGGGATCGAGGTCGTTGGTCTTGATGCCCATATAGGTTCCCAGATATTCGATCTTTTGCCATTTGCGGCCTCGGTGAAGAAGCTGGTTATCCTTGCGGAGGCTCTAAGGGGTGAGGGAATAGACATCCGATATATAGACATCGGGGGAGGGCTTGGAATAAGGTACAGAAGAGACGACGTCCCCCCACATCCAAAGGACTATGCGAGTGTCATAATCAAGGAGGTGGGCGGTACAAATTATAAACTCCTCTTAGAGCCCGGAAGGTGGCTTGTCGGGAATGCGGGAGCGCTCCTAACGAGGGTACTTTACACAAAGGAGGGGACGGCAAAGAAGTTCGTCATAGTGGATGCTGCCATGAACGATCTAATACGTCCTGCCTTCTATGACTCGTATCATGAGATCGTTCCGGCGGATAGAGGTGTAGGAAGGGATGAAACGGTAGACATCGTGGGGCCGGTTTGTGAATCCGGGGACTTTCTAGCAAAGGACAGGAGACTTCCCAGGATGGCAAAGGGCGATCTCCTCGTCGTTCTTAGCACCGGTGCTTACGGGTTTGTTATGTCTTCTAACTACAACACCCGTCCCCGCGTTCCAGAGGTCATGGTAAAGGGAAGGGATTTCTTCGTGGTAAGGAAAAGGGAGACATACGAGGATCTCATTCGGGGAGAGACCATCCCCGATTTTATGAAGTAAGTGGATCATATGTCTTGCATCGTTTTGATTCGTGACTTAAAAAAAGATGTCTTTATCCGTAGAAGACTATGAGGTCCCTCCGGAGTGGATTTCGTTATTAAGAGACCTTCGGAACGGTCTTATTATTCTTGTGCTCGGCGCAAGCGATACGGGAAAGACCACTCTAATAAGGTTCCTTATAAACGGTCTTGTAAGAGAGGGTAGAAGGGTCGCCTTTATTGATAGCGACATCGGTCAGTCTTCGATCGGGGTTCCGACGACAATAGCCTCCTCCTTAATATCGTCCTCCAGGAATCTGGAATCGCCCGGCCTCCATTCCCTCTTCTTCATAGGTTCCACATCCCCTCCCGGAAACCTCCTCCAGATGGCCGTGGGGCTAAGGAAAACGGTTGACCTCGTCTCTCACTCTAAACCGGATCTTGTGGTTATCGATACGACGGGATTCATAAGCGGCGGGGCGGCATATGAGCTAAAATACCAGAAGGTATCCCTCATTCAGCCTACTCACATAGTGGCAATTGAGAGGGATAGGGAGTTGGAGCCCATCCTTAGAGCGGTGTCTTATTCGTTTAAGGGTTTAAGGATCTCAAGATTAAAGCCTGTATCCTCGGTGAGATCCAGGTCTCTCGACGAGAGACAGGCAAACCGTGAAAGGATGTTCGGGCAGTATTTCTCGAGCGCAAGGAGACTCCAGATAAAACTCGCCCAGGTGTCCCTTAGGCGCGGCCCCTTTGGATGTGGGATCCCGGTTTCGGAACTTAGACTCTATGAGCTCTCAAGGGCCTCGGGGCTTGAACTCCTCTACGGTGAGGAGGGAGATGAAGAGGCCGTATTCGTTTCACGTTTCATGGGGAGAAACCCGTCTTCACTGAGTAGAATCCAAGGCTTCCTAAAGAGGAGGTTCGTTAAGGTCATAAATAAGGGCGAATTGGAGGGCGCCGTTATCGGATTGGGAAGCGGGGATAAGGGGGGGTTTATTTTAGGACTGGGGATCGTATTAGGTCTGGAGGAGGGGAGGATTAGCGTGCTTACACCACTCCGCGATTCTTCTAAGATAGGTGTCATTACATTCGGTTCATTAAAACTCTCACCTTCGGGAAAGGAAACGGGCAGGTTGGCCTTTTATTGACCTACATCCGTGACACGGATATGCTATTTAACCGAAGATCCGTATTCGATCCTTAATTAATATAGATTGTAAATGGAGGCCCTTATGCTCTGGGATAGCGGCGTGATCGAGTTTTTCTTAAAAGGCGGGATCTTTATGTATCCCATTCTCCTCTGCTCCATCGTGGGGCTCTCGATATTCCTACAGAAGGTGTGGGTGCTAAGGACTAATAGGGTAATCCCTGAGCAGTTTCTAAAGAGCCTCTACGCCCTACTCTCTCAGGGAAAAATCGGGGAGGCTTTGGTGCTTTCTCGTGCAAACGACTCTTCGATTGCGAGGATAGCGTCTGTTGCACTGGAGAATTCAAATAAGTCTAAAGAGGAACTCAAAGAAGAAATGGAGGCGGCGGGGAGGAAGGAGGCTCAGGAACTAGGGCGCTATATCGAGGGGCTTGGCGCTATAAGTAATGCGAGCACGCTCCTTGGCCTCCTTGGAACTATATCGGGGATGATAAAGATATTTAAGGTCATATCGGAACAGCCGATAGTCAATCCACCCAGCCTTGCAGGGGGGATATCCGAAGCCCTTTATACGACGGCATTTGGGCTTCTAGTGGCGATTCCGGCTTTTATAGCGTATAAATACACCTTGGGAAAGGCCGATGGACTAGTGTCAGAGATGGAGGAAGAGGGAAGAAGGATAATGGAAGAGGTTTTCCTTTCCAACGAGAGAAGGGAAAAGGCCAGAGAGGCTGTGAGATGAGGTTTAGAGACGGGAACGGGGCAAAAAGGGGACTCGGAGCCGCGGTCGATCTTACGCCGATTGTGGATACCGTTTTTAACCTCCTTATATTCTTCGCGCTCTCTCTAAACTTTGCGGCGACCTCGGGTGGAATAAACGTGAATCTCCCAAAGGCCACCTCTGCCGAACCGGTAAGGGCCGAGCAGCTTACCGTAAATATTACAAAAGACGGGAAGCTCTATCTTAACGATAAGATAACCACACTGGATGGACTTTCCCAGTCACTTGAGAAAAACCAGAATAAGCAATCCCTAGTGATAATCCGAGCGGACGATTCCGTTCCACACGGGAGGGTCGTAGAGGTGATGGATACGGTAAAGACACATGGTTTTTCTCGTCTCGCTATAGCCGTACAACAAACCCCCACACAAGAAGGGAAATGATGGTTTGACCCTCTTCTAACCCGTGATTTACTATGAACTCGGCCTCAAGACTATCGAGGTTATTAACTGATAATCCGTATCGCCGTTTATCGTTTTATTTGCTTTTAGAGAATTTTGGAACTCCATATTAAACGGTAGCTTTAGATTAATCCCTCCGCTTGGGTTTATGCGCTCCCCTTTATCAATTTTTAGTTTGGATTTCTCGTAAACCTTTTCAAAATACAGCTTGAAACTCTCAAGGGGTTATAATTAAAACCCACCCCTCCAAAACACCCGCTTCCTCCGGCGTTTGCCCCTTTGCGGGTTAAACCACCCTTTATCCAAATCTCCCTGAGAACCTTAGATTGTCTGAGGTGGCGAATTCACTCTCGATTTCCAACGATTCATCGGTTAATAGCCTTTCTATATTCTCTGACCTGTCGCCTCGTATTCTGAGTTTGAGACTTCTGGATAAAAAGCCCTCTCTTCTATTATTCCGATTATCAGTTAATAGGCCCCCTTATAAACCGCTCGATCAAGCAGGCGTTGTATTGTCGTTTTTCGGTTATTGGAATCGGGGGAGAAAATAGATGCCATTAAGGTCTATCTCTGTAATTCCAGGCTCTGCTGAGAGACCTCTGTCCTTTAAGACAAATGTGAAAAGAAGGATAAAAATCATAAGTCCAAGGCGCCTCTCTATTATCCCTTCTCCCTTATGGTTCTCTAAGTAATTGTATTACAGATGTTGGGTCCGTTCTACTGATTTTTTCATCAAAAAAGAGGTTCCCATTTGGATGTGAGGGGAGTCCTTTAATCTAATTGACACTCGGCAAAATCTTATGTAATTTTTCGCTCCTATTAAATCCACCTCAAGAAACCGGGATTTTGAAAGCCCTAAGGTTCTTAAATCGGATATTTACGAACTACTTCACACTCTGGATAGTAGGGTTTTCCGTTCTCACGTATCTCTATCCGGCACCTTTTGCAAGACTCTCGTATCTCATCACCCCTGCCCTGGGGGTAATCATGTTCGGTATGGGAATGACACTCACGGGAGGTGATTTTAGAAGGGTTCTTCTAAGACCACAGGATGTTGCTGTGGGTTTTCTGGCACAGTATGGAATCATGCCAATTACGGGATTTGCCCTTGCGAAGGCCCTTGAGCTTGAATCCCTCCTCGCAGTGGGCACTGTGCTTGTGGGTGCGTGTCCCGGAGGGACCGCTTCAAATGTAATAACCTATCTCGCCAAGGGAGACGTTGCTCTCTCTGTCACCATGACATCTGTAACCACGGTATTTTCTCCGATCCTTACCCCTTTTCTT
>CAZWVA010000025.1:23494-34454 GCA_964636885.1 uncultured Spirochaetia bacterium | reverse complement strand
GAAACGAGGAGGAAAAGGCCACGAGTCTTGAAAACTCCCTTGAGCCGAGAACAAAAGAGATCCCCACCTTTGAAATCGTATTTATACAGGCGGCAACAACTATGCCAATCGTTGCAACCCTTGCCGTTATGTCCTTCTGGGCAAGACTCGCCAAGGAAAGGGTAGGAGCGTCCAGATTCACGATACCGCTAAGCCCGGATGTAACGTATACACCACTCACCCCCAAATACCTGTTTGCGAATGTCGTAATAAAGATTATAAGGGCAAATAGAGCCCCTAACTTGAGTGCTGGAACAAGCGTAAAAGGGCTTCTCAGGCTCACCTCGCTGACCTCTTCCTCTCCTTTTCCCCTCCTCCATAAAAGGAGCGCTCCCACTATCCCCAAAACGAACATGAGGGTTAGAGGTGGAGAGACCTCGCTCACGATGTGGCTATTCACTATGTATACCTCTATTATCAGCTTTAAAAAAACGGTTGAGGATGCCAGGGAGGAGGAGAAGGCCAGGGAACTAATGAGCGCCTTTTCCCTTTTGCTTTCACGTGAGGCGTTTATAGTCAGGGCAGTGCTTGATACGACCCCACCCAGAAGCCCCATTATAGCAACCCCCTTTCTTGGAGGCGTGAGCTTCATGACCACATAGCTCGAAAACTCTATAGCAGAGATTATCACAACGATAACCCATACCCTGTATGGATTAAAGAACCCTAGGTAGTCCTCTCTCGGAAGGAAGGGAAGAACCACAAAGGCGATTATCGCAAACTTGAGCGTGGCGTAGAACTCATCCTCAGTAATACGACTTATAAAATAGTGGGAATACTTCTTCGTATAGAGGATGAGGGTGGTAAAGATAGCAAGCACAACGGCGACCAAACGGTGCTCCGTCATACATAGGGCGCCGTAGAGAAATGTAAGGATGGCTGTTATCTCGGTAGTCGTTCCAACGTCCTCTTCCTTTTTCGAGGTTATAACGTATGCGGTTATAACGAGCAGGATAAAACCGAAAAAGGAGGCTGCAAAGAAGAGTCTTCCGAAATAGCTTGAGAAGTGAAGAGAGAGGGCTCCCAAAAGGGATATAAGGGTAAACGTCCTTATACCGGCAAACGTTGCCTCTTGGGTTCCCTTTTGACGGACCTTTGCAATCCCCCTCTCAGCGCCGATTAGAACGCCAAGGGCAAGGGCGACGAGAAGGGATTCAAGAAGCCTCAGGTTCTCAGACATAGCTTAAATTATAATCGGTTTTAGGCTAAGACGATGGAAGGTAAGGCGCGATTTATACCGGGGCCTTATGCCGAAAACACCACCTTGCCACCCACTATGGTATAGAGAACACATCCCGAAAGCCGCCATCCGTGAAACGGTGTGTTTTTCCCCTTTGAACGGAACCTTTCCCTGTCAATCGTAACCTCTCTATCCGGATCGAATATAACCACATCTGCCGTGGCCCCTACCCTTAGCGTCCCCCTATCAATCCCTATTATCCTTGCAGGGTTGATGGTGAGCTTCTCTACCATCTCCTGAAGGGTTAAAACGCCATCGCTTACGAGCCGAAGAGAGAGGGGAAGTGCGGTCTCTAACCCTGAGATCCCGAATGGAGCCAGATCAAACTCGACCTTCTTCTCATCCTCCGTGTGAGGGGCGTGATCCGTGGCAATGACATCTATGGTTCCGTCCCTTAGCCCCTCCTTTATAGCCTCGACATCCCGCTCGTCTCTAATCGGGGGATTCACCTTGGCGTTTGTATCGTAGCCTAGAACGGCCTTATCGGTGAGAGTAAAATGGTGAGGGGTAGCCTCGGCTGTAACCCTTACTCCTCTCCTTTTTGCATCCCTTATGAGCCTTACCGAACCCGATGTTGAAACGTGTGCTATATGGAGGTGCGCCCCCGTGAGCTCGGCAAGGGTTATATCGCGGGCGACCATGACCTCCTCCGATGCATTCGGAATCCCCCTCAGCCCGAGCACGGTTGATGTAAAGCCCTCGTTCATCACACCGTTTGCTGAGAGGTTTAGATCCTCTGCGTGGGATATGACCGGAATACCGAAGGCCATGGCGTATTCCATTGCGAGGCGCATTATCCGTGAGTTCATAACCGGACGCCCGTCGTCGGAGATCCCAACACAGCCGGCTTCATACATCTCTCCAATCTCGGCAAGGGCCTCACCGCTTTCCCCCTTTGTTATGGCCCCTATTGGAAACACGTTTACTATCCCTTCGGTCCTGGCCTTGAGGAGTATGTACTCCGTAACGGACGCATTGTCGTTTACCGGGTTTGTATTCGGCATGCATACAACCGAGGTAAAGCCGCCACTTGCGGCGGCTTCACATCCGGTGCGTATCGTCTCTTTATGTTCGAAACCGGGCTCTCTTAGATGAACGTGGAGATCTATAAATCCAGGCGAAACGATCAGGCCTTTAGCATCTATTACCCGTATCCTCGGATCCCCTTCCAGCTTTTTTGTATCCTTGGGGTACCCCTTAATCCTCCCGTCTTCTATTAGGATGTTTCTTACCCCGTTAATCCCCTCGGAGGGGTCTATCACATGTCCTCCCTTTATCAGCACCCTCATCCATTTCCTCCTCCAGACGCAACGAGATAGAGCATCGCCATCCTCACAGAGATCCCGTTTGTCACCTGATCGAGAATCACCGAATGAACGTCATCTGCCACCTCCGAGGACAATTCAACCCCCCTATTTATAGGCCCTGGGTGCATGAGTATAACGTCCTCCTTTGCGAGTTTTAACCTCTCACGCGTGAGCCCGTAGAACCTAGAGTACTCCCTTAGAGACGGGAAAAGGCCAGACTCCTGCCTCTCCTTCTGTATGCGAAGCATCATAACGACATCGGCATCCTTAAGGGCCTCTTCCAGATTGTAGAAGACCCTAACGTCAATCCTTTCGATATCCTTTGGTATCATGGTTGGGGGACCGACGAGCCTAACCTCGGCTCCCAGTTTTATGAATCCCCATATGTTCGACCTCGCAACTCGGCTATGGAGTATATCCCCTACTATCACGACCCTGAGCCCCCTTATCTCCTTTTTTATTTCCCTTATCGTGAATAGATCGAGAAGGGCCTGGCTAGGGTGCTCGTGAGAACCGTCGCCTGCGTTTACTATGGAGGAGTCAAGTTCCCTTGCGAGTAACCATGGAGCTCCAGACATGGAGTGTCTTATCACGATTACTGTCGCCCCCATTGCCTCCAGGTTCCTTGCGGTGTCAAGAAGGGTCTCACCCTTTACCACGCTGCTCTGTGTGGGGGTGAAATTTAGGACATCGGCACTTAGCCTCTTTTCCGCAATCTCAAAGGAAGACCTAGTCCTTGTGCTCGGCTCAAAGAAGAGGTTTACCACGGTCACGCCCTTAAGGGCCGGGACCTTCTTTACGTCCCGTTGAGACACCTCTTTCATTGACTCGGCGGTATCGAGAATGAGGTTTATCTCCTCTGCCGTTAGCTCCTCAAGCCCAAGGATGTGTTTCTTTCGGAAAACCATATCCATCCCTCAGACAACCACTACCTCGTCCCTGCCGTCCGTTTCTTTAAGAAGCACGTCTACCTTCTCTGTCTTTAGGGTCATTATCTTAATTCCGGCGTAGTCGGCCTGAATGGGGAGCTCCCTATAGTCCCTCCTATCAACAAGCACAGCAAGCTGGATCGAGGCGGGTCTTCCGTAATCCATTATGGCCTCTATCGCGGCTCTCGTCGTTCTTCCCGTAAATAGCACATCGTCTACAAGGATCACGCTCTTATCCTCTACGGAGAAGGGAATGTGTGTTTTTTGAACCCTTGGCCACTCGCTCTTCCTCCTAAAATCATCCCTGTAAAGGGTTATATCGAGTGTTCCCAAGGGCGGTCTTATCCCCTCTAGTTCCTCGATCTTATTTGCGATCCTTTCGGCAAGATGGATCCCGCGCGTCCTTATACCTATGATCCTAAGGTCCTTTGCACCTCTATTTTTCTCTAGTATCTCGTTTGCGATTCGCGAGATCGTACGAGCCATGGTTTTTGAGTCCATAATGACCTTTTTCGACATAGCGACTCACCCAGTTACAAAACGCTCTTTAGCTCCCCCTCACATTCATAGTAGAAGCCGAAGTCCCTCTTGTACTTGCCGAAGAAGTCCGCCGTATCGCTGTACGTTATTGTAATTACAACCGCGTTCTCCGTCACGGTTACTGTGTGCTCCCTCTTCTCCTTTGGTATCCCCATACGATCCAGCGCCTCATCAAGGCTCTTAAAGACATAGTCCCTCCCGTACTTGTGGTATAGGTCTGCCTGCTCCTTACACACTGCTCTTATGCCTATTATCCCCCTATAGTATATTGGAACAACCTTAAAACCAACGTAGAAGAGAAACGCTAAAACGAGAATCCAAAATACCGATTTTATACTCATACCATCCTCCTAGACCTGGATTCACGATTCGGTAGGCCCCTAATGTATCAATGAGAGGATCCTGTGCCACCTTACCATATGTGATAAGTCCCCGTCATCAAAGTTCCAAGACCAGTGTATTATAAAGGCCTTACCCTCTATGTTTTCAACCGGCACATACCCCCAAAAACGGCTGTCTTGGCTGTTGTCACGATTGTCACCCATTACAAAGACGTGTCCTTCCGGAACCCTTGCCACCGGTACGTAATCCCCCTTCTGCGTGTATTCTCTATCCTTTTCGTATATAACAAGGTGCTTTTTCCCAAATAGATCCTCCTCATACTCATCGTAGCTAGACCCACTCCTCTCGTCGTAGTAATCCCCCAAGAATCTAAGAGGCACCTCCTTTCCATTTATGTAGAGATTCCTCCCCCTTATATCTATGCTGTCACCGGGAAGCCCTATCACCCGTTTTATATAGTGGATCCCCTTCTTTGAAGGGTCGTTTTCATAGTCGGGGTATATAAAGACTATAACGTCACCGCGCTCTATATCCCTTACACCCGGTAGAATAAACCTATCCGTAAACGGTATCCTAGTGCCATACATAAACTTGCTCACGAGAAGATGATCCCCCACAAGAAGCGTTGGGATCATGGAGCCTGAGGGGATCTTGAACGGTTGCACGATGAAGGTCCTTATGAAAAGCGCAAGGGCCACGGCGACAAGTAGGGCCTCTATGTTCTGTCTCAGCTTAGATTTGGTAAACCTAGAGAGGTTATCCCTGATAGCGACCTCAAGCTCCTCCGTTTTTGAATGCAGGACGTCTAACCTACCGTCCCCAAGTGCCTTTTCGGTTTGGCTTACCTTCTCCTTTATAAACTCGGAGACCCTTGGCTCTATCCTTGAAGCGTTCCTATCAAGAAGAGAGCGCGCCGTTGAAACGGCCTGCCTCGCCCTTCTCTTTACCTGGTACTCCTTTGACCATATTCCCATCATTCTAAGGCCTTGAGTATATATGGGGAAACACCACGTTTCAATATTTCTAGCGGTAAGACCCAGGGAGGTCAGCTGAATTACGTCTCCTCGGCCCCAAGGATTCTCTCTACGGATATGACGCCCTTTACCTTTTTTATCGAATTTATCAAGTTTTCAAGCTGGTTAAGATCTGAAACGGCCACGTCGAATGTCCCTACCGCCCTATCGACGTCGGTTGAATGGATCTCGGCCCTAGATATGTTTACATCGGATGAGGCGATTGAGCGCGTGATACTAGATAGCATCCCCGGACGGTCTGTACATACGACCATGATCTTCGCCGATCTCGGTCCCTTAAAGCTCCTATCCCACTCAACCTCTATTCTCCTTGCGGGATCCGTATCCAGGAGCTGTGGACAGTTGTGCTTATGGATCGTTAACCCGCGTCCCCTGGTTATGTATCCCACTATCTCCTCTCCGGGAAGGGCCGAACAGCAGTTGGCAAACCTTATCATAACGTCGTCGTAGCCCTTAACCAAAACCCCGCTTGTGGTCGAACGTGTAAGGGTCTTTATGATTTTCTGGAGTCTTGACTCCTTCTCAGGTGTCTGATCCAGTTTACCCTTGGGCAGAACCAGTTTAAGGAGGTCGGCGACAGAGACCTTCCCGAATCCGACGGCGAGGTAAAAATCGTCCTTATCCTTAAAACCCAGTTCGGAAAGGGCGGCATCGAGTTCCCCCTTCTTTAACATGTCTTGGAAATCGAGGCCGTGTTGCCTGAATTTCCTCTCGCATATGGATCTGCCGACAAGGTTCGACTGCTCCCTTTCCTCGTTTCTAAGCCATGAGCGGATCTTCGTCTTGGCGCGGGAAGTCACTACGAATTTCAGCCAATCGCGGCTTGGATGCCTATCGGGGGACGTGATTATCTCCACGGTATCTCCGCTTTTAAGTCTGTAGTCGAGTGGAACGAGTTTTCCATTTACAATGGCCCTCGTACACTTGTTTCCGACCTCCGTGTGTATGGAATACGCGAAATCCACGGGGGTCGCCCCGTTTGGAAGCTCCTTCAGGTCCCCTTTTGGGGTAAACGCATAGACCATATCCGGTATGAGGTCTCCCTTCACCGCCTCGAGAAACTCCGTCGGGTCCTTTATGTCCTTCCATTCGAGGAGCTGTCTCAGATTGGCATATATCTTGTCGCTCTCCCCGTTATCTATCTTCCCCTCTTTGTATTTCCAGTGTGCGGCAATACCGAGTTCCGCTACCTCGTGCATCCTTCGTGTCCTTATCTGGATCTCCATCCTCTCGCCGAATGGGCCGATTACCGTCGTGTGAAGCGACTGGTAGCCGTTACTCTTGGGGAGAGCGATAAAGTCCTTGAACCTGCCCGGAACGGGTTTCCATGTTGAGTGCACCGCGCCAAGTGCCTCGTAGCACTCCCTGAGGGAGGTGGTTATTATCCTGAACGCTATGACATCGTATACGTTATCGAAGTCGACGTTCTGGGTCCGCATCTTGTTGTATATCCCGTATATGTGTTTGAATCTGCCGGTGATATCGGCCTTTATACCAAACTCGGCGAGTTTCTTAGTGAGTATACCCTTTACCTCCTCGACGTATTTCTCCCACTCCTTCTTCTTCTTCTCAACCAGACGGGAAATCGTCTCGTACTCCTCCGGGTTGAGAAAACGAAACGAGAGATCGTCTAGCTCCGTCCTAACCCACTCGATGCCGAGCCTGTGGGCAAGAGGGGAGTATATCTCAAAGGTCTCTTTTGCTATCCTCTTCCTACGCTCCTCGGATAGGTATTGGAGGGTACGCATGTTGTGGAGCCTGTCTGCGAGTTTAACGAGAACGACCCTTATATCCTTTGCCGTTGCAAGGATGAGTTTCCTGAAGGTTTCGGCCTGCTCATCTACCTTTGAGGTAAAGGGAAGCCTGCTTATCTTCGTTACACCGTCGACCAGAAACGCTATCTCCTTTCCAAAGAGAGATTCGATCTCCTCCGGGGTTGCAAGCGTATCCTCCAACGTATCGTGAAGGAGCCCGGTTACTACTGAGGATACATCGAGTTTCATATCGGCAAGAATCGCCGCAACCTCAAGCGGATGACTGAGGTAGGGTTCACCTGAGCTTCGCTTTTGGCCTGCATGGACCTTTGCCGAATACACGTAGGCGCTCTTTATGAACTCGAGTTCGGGTTCGAGGAGGTAAAGATAAGAGTTCACCTTTTCAATTATATCGTTTAGCCTTATCATACCTAACCAACCATTAGACGCAAACTAAAAACTATCCCAATATTCCCGACTTTAGGACCCTTTCCCCTCTACACCTCTCGGCACGCACTATAGAAGCCAGATCCTCTAGGGCCTTATCGAGTGAATCGTTAATAATAATATAATCATAGAACTCGATCTCTTCCATCTCCCTCTTCGCATTATCTAGCCTCTTTTTAATTTCATAGGGCTCCTCGCTCCTCCTCTCTATAAGCCTCTCCCTTAAGGCTTCAAAGGACGATGGCAAAACGAAGATGAAGACACCGCCGCCGTATCTACTCCTTATATTCCTCGCTCCCTGCACGTCCAGATCCATGATCAGGTCAACCCCTGAGGACTTAGCCCTATTTAGCTCCTCTATAGGAGTCCCATAACGGTTGCCGTGGACCACAGCCCATTCGGCGAGCTTACCCCCCCGTATCATCTCATCGAATTCATCCTCGGAGACAAACCTGTAATCCACCCCGTCCACCTCGCCCGGTCTCGGGGGCCTCGTCGTACAGGAGACCGAGAACCTAAGGTTGTCCACCATCCCAATCACCCGCCTGGTAAGCGTCGTCTTACCGCTTCCAGATGGACCCGATACTATAAAGAGGATTCCTTCTCTCATGACCTTTAAGGAACCGTATCCGCTTAAACAATAAGTTTAGGATACCACACGGTAATTTGCAATTAGAAAGGGTATATCCCAATCATTTAAAACCGAGGATCACGTGTATTTGCCCTTCTTCTCCAGAATCTCGACCATCCTTTTAACGTCCTGCGCCCTTCCCTTGTCTAGAACCAAAACCGCATCCTCGGTTTCAACCACGATGAGATCCCTCACCCCAAGAAGGGCTATCAGCCTTTTATCCCCAAATGCAAGGCATGAGGTGGAATCCAGGGAGACCACATCCCCTTTGGAAACGGTCTCATCCCCAGTCCTCAGGAATTCATCGAGAGCCTGCCAGCTTCCGATGTCACTCCAGGGAAAGTCTATGGGTATGACGAGTGTGTGCTCCCACCTTTCGAGTATGAGTTTGTCTATAGGCCCCGGCTCTATCCCCTCGTAGAACCCCAAGAGGGCATCCCTCTCTTTAGGGGTGCCCATCGAATCCATAAGGCCATCAAAATGCACGTACCACATTGGAAGGAGGCTTTGAAACGCAGAAAGAATAGCCGATACCCTCCAGATGAATATCCCGCTATTCCAGTAGTATCCACCCTCCTCCAGAAACCCCGAGGCGGTCTTTAAATCGGGCTTCTCGGTAAACCCCTTAACTCTTTTGGCCTTATACCTGTCTGATTCCCTAACCACCTCCCCTTCCTTTATGTAACCATACCCGGTTTCTGGCCTCATGGGTCTTACCCCAAGCGTTACAAGTGGAAAACCACCGCATTGAAGCCTCGTGTTTGCCACCCCCTCCCCAAAGAGGAGAGCGTCTCTAAAACCATCCTCATCCCCTATAGCGTGGTCTGCGGGGAGAACAACCGTAACGGCTTCGGGGGCGATCTTTTTTACCTTGAGTGTCCCGAGGGCGATAGCGGGGGCTGTGTTTTTCCCCTCCGGCTCTAGTATAAGGTTGCCACTTGGAAGCTCGGGGATGTGCTCCAGGGTTTGTTTGGCGTACCTCTCAAGGGTTACAACAAATACCCTTTCTATAGGGACTATGGGAAGAACCCTGTCCACCGTGTGCCTTATCATGGATCTACCGCCTATAAGGGAGAGAAACTGCTTCGGTCTGTCCTTCCTGCTTAGAGGCCAGAACCTCTTCCCCTCACCCCCTGCTATTATGAGAGCGTATAGGCTCATGAGTTAATTCTAACTCCCTTTTCTCCTTTTCCTATTTGCAAATCCAAAACCCGATTTTAACCGTACATAGATTTAAGTCAATATGGATTTGACAACCGTCATAAAGTCGGGTGAAATTGATATTTGATTTCATTCTTTCCTTAGGAGTAAAAGGGATGGATACTGCGATTAGCGAGGTGCTCATAGGGAGCATAGGCGGAGACGAGAACGAACACGTAATAGAGGTGGTCGCCGTTGAGGAAGACGGGAGAAACAGATACGAGATACGCCTCCTCAGCTTCGGGGAGGGTATAGGGTGGTACGTACAGAAAACCCTTCCACTCGATTCAAACCAAGCAAAGGCACTCGGTAGGATCCTTTCCAAGACCGATACGAATATAGAGAGGAAGCCGATAAGGCAGGAAGAGATACCGACCTCAAAAAGGGTTATCGGTTTTCCACATCTAAACACCTAAACCGTAGAAAGGTATGAGCGGGAAAAGGGCGGGGTAAGTTCCGCCCTTTCATGAGATTTAAGACCCGTTGTCGGGTGATCACTTAACGCTAAACTTAAGTTCCTTTTCTTTAACCTTTATCTTCTTTAACTCGAGTATCTTCTCAAGTTCTTCGCAGTCCTCTTTCTCCTCTTCAACCAGGTTCTCAATCATAACCCTTAAAGGGGTATCGTCTTGGACGAGATTCAGTAGGGACTCATAGTGCTCATAGACCTGGTAAGCGAGCTCTAGATCCTGCCTTAGCATCTCCATAAGATCGGTTGCCTGTTTTACCGGTGCGGGCTCCACGGTTGGAAGCCCACCCAAGGCAACGATCTTTTCCCCTAACATCTTTGCGTGCTTAAGGGACTCTTCCGCGTGTCCCCTTAACATCGGGGCTATCGACTCCCTAAAGAGACCCTGAACGAGAAAGCTGTGTTGGAGCCCCTGAATGATGCTTGCATATTCTAGAGAGAGCCCCTTATTGAGACCATCTATCACCTTTTTAACGTCCATTATAATCTCCTCCTTGGTTATCCGTCTATTAGGACATTCTACAAACTTATCGGTCCCTTTGCAATAGCGATCGAGTACCCCTCGTACAATCACGTACAACACAACTTTAAAACCCCCGTCATATGGCATATAATTCAAGCACGATGAGCAAGAACAGGGAAGTCGCAGAGATCTTTAACAGGATGGCGGACATACTGGAACTCTTAGAAGAAAACCCGTTTAGAATAAGGGCATATAGAAACGCCGCTAGAAACATAGGGGAGCTAGGCGACGACATCGAGGATATAGCAAAAAGGGGCGAGCTCACGAGGATCCCAGGGATCGGCCCCGACCTTTCGGAGAAGATAATGGAATTCATCGCCACGGGGAGGATAAGGGATTACGAAAAACTAAAAGATAGGGTCCCGGAGGGGCTCGTAGGGCTCCTTGCGATTCAGGGTCTAGGCCCCAAAACGGTTTCAAAGCTAAACAAGGAACTCGGCGTAAGGGATCTAGAGGACCTACAAAGGGTTCTGGAAGGCAGAGAGATACTAAACCTCCGCGGGAT
>CAZWVA010000025.1:0-23484 GCA_964636885.1 uncultured Spirochaetia bacterium | reverse complement strand
AGAGAAGAAGGTCCAGGATATAAAACGGGGAATCGAGCTCTTAAAAGAGAGCAGGGTGAGGATACCCCTTGGGCTAGCCCTCCCCATAGCGGAGGAGATAATCCATGGGGTAAGCAGGATCCCGGGCACCGAGGGAGTGATCGCGGCCGGTTCCCTAAGGCGCATGAAAGAGACCATAGGAGACATCGACATCCTCACCATGGCAGAAGACGGGGAGCGCGTGGTAAAGGCATTCACCCGACTCCCACTTGTAAGAGACGTTCTTGCCTCAGGCGATACCAAAGGGAGCGTAATCCTCAAGGACGGAATACAGGTTGACCTTCGCGTGGTAAGACCTGAGTCCTACGGGGCGGCGCTTCAGTACTTCACCGGGTCGAAGGCGCATAACGTGAGGCTTAGAACGATCGCCCTAAGGAAGGGCCTTAAGATAAACGAGTACGGTGTATTTCGTGGGGACGAGAGGATAACGGGAGAAACCGAAGAGGGGGTCTATAAGGCCCTGGGTCTTCCGTGGATCCCACCCGAGATGAGGGAGGATAGTGGAGAGATAGAGGCGGCACTGGGTGGAAAACTCCCCGAGCTTGTGGAGCTTGGGGATATTAAAGGCGACCTCCATACGCACTCAAAGTGGAGCGACGGTAAGGCCACGATAGAGGAAATGGCCATTAAGGCGAAAGAGATGGGCTATCAGTATATCGCCCTAACCGACCATTCCCCCTCCTCTAGAATAGCGAGGGGGCTCTCCGTTGAAAGGCTCTACGAAAAGAAGGAGGAGGTGAGTAGGCTTAACGGTAAACTCAAGGGGATCAGGATACTCATGGGAACGGAAGTGGATATAAAAAGCGATGGCTCCCTGGATTATCCCGACCATGTCCTAAAGGATCTAGACGTCGTCGTCGCATCGGTTCATAGCGGATTCAAAATGGACAGGGAATCCATGACAAGGCGTATAGTAAGGGCGATAAAAAACCCATTCGTCCACATACTCGGCCATCCTACGGGCAGGCTTATCGGAGAACGCGACCCTTACCAGGTGGACATAGAAGAGGTTATAAAGGCGGCAAAGGAATACGGCAAGGCCATAGAGGTTAATTCCTACTACCTCCGACTCGATTTAAACGACATAAACGTGAGAAAAGCGATCCAGATGGGGGTTAAAATAGCCGTATCCACGGACTCCCACTTTCCAGATCAGTTAAAAATGATGAGGCTTGGAGTCGCTACTGCAAGGAGGGGTTGGGCCGAGAAGGAAAGCGTAATAAACACCATGGGTATTAGGGAACTCTCCAGGTGGCTAAAGAGTACTAGGAACGGGACTCGATTCACTATTTAACCTCTGTCCAATCCCCGTTGTCATAAAGGAAACGGTATCTTTCTACCGGGTCTATGAGGAGTCCTTCCTGGGTTATTACGCTGAGGAGCTTCTTCATCACCTTTTGCGAACCCTCTTCTAGGCTCTTTTCGCTTTTCGATGTGATCTTAAACTCAAAGGACTTAGATTCGCCTACGAAATCGAAAACCAGAGATGGGATATCATCGGAGATCGGATTAGAGAAGGCATAGAAGAAATCCCTGTTTGTTATAAAGTCACAAAGGTCTTCGCCGAGCGCCATAAATAACACCTCCGGTATTAACCCCTTAGTAAGCTTTATATGGATCCGTATTTCAGGAGAGACGGGGTTAAACCCCTTTTCCAAATCCGGGTTCTCGTGTGTGATGAAGCTCTTTGCAAACACCCCGTACATGGTATCCAGTTGCTCTTTCTCGTAATGGGTTCTATCCCTAATCAAGGATAATTCTATCATATCTGCCCCCCGATTGATTTATTTAGGTAGCATGAAATCAAACCAAATCGCCACCCAGCCGCCCTCAATAAACTCCCTTCTCAGATTAAAACCGGCCTCTCTAAAAGCCGATACGGCCACCTCCTTTTTAAGCTCTGAGATCCCAGAAACGACAAGGGCGCCGCCCTCTTCCAATACGGACCTAATCCCCTCAACCATGCGAATGAGCTCATCCGTAACGATGTTCGCAATGACGAGATCGAATCCCTCTATCACATCCTCTATGGAGGCAAGCAGAACCCGAACCCTTGAACCCATCCCGTTTCTCTTCGCATTTCTACCCGCCTCTTCAACCGCAACCGGGTCAATATCTATGGCAAGAACGCTTTCGGCACCGAGCACCGCAGCGGAGATTCCAAGTATACCACTTCCGCAACCAAAATCCAAAACGCTCTTTATCCTCCTAGATCTAAATACCTCCTCGACCGCCTTTATGCAAAGCCTCGTCGTATCATGCCCGGATCCAAAAGAGGTTCCGGGACCTATTTCGACAAACACCTCCTCCCCGGACGGGATTCTTAAAGGGACCCTTGAAATGTATGGACGGAATTCCACATAGGGTTCGAATCGGTTCATCCAAATCACCCATAGACCATCTATAATGGGTTCTACCAAAGAACCGTACACAAGAAGCCCGCCTTTGGGTATAAACACGAGGAATACCCCGAAACCACCGCCCTCTAATCACGGGAGCGACAAATCCTTTTCAATCAAAAGAAGCCATAGTCACGGGTTGCCTAGGTTAGGCAGATGGCTCATCCTTGATTAATGATCTTATGTTGTCTTTCATCTCAGGGGTGACTTTTTCTACCTTATGATCCCACATTATATGCTGTATGGCCTTCATCAAGACCTCACCCTCGTTATAACCGGTGAATTTCTTTTTGCAATCCGCATTTCCGAGTTCTTTACAGGTTAGGGTTTTTCTTGGCATTAGGGATTTACGCAATAGGACAGACGTTTTTAACCGTCTAGAGAATTGCGCCTCCTCCTTTCTTAAGAGATTTATTTTGTAAAGTATCCGTTATTCTACCAGGAAAGAAAGCCAACTACCAGAAGATATAGTTAAGCCCCATTAAATCGGGCGGCCTGGGGAACGAGGCCGCCCTTCCAGTTTCAGGTTAATCGGTCCTCTCAGGAAGCCCAACCATCCTTGAAATGGCGTTTATCTCCTCGAGTCGCTGAGGGGTCAACTGAGCCTCGGGCTGAATCATGTTGAGTTGTTTAAGCATCTCTACCACATTCGGATCGCTATGCATAGGATTACCGTATTTGTCCTTAAAGAAGAGCTTCTCAAAGGGCTTGCGCTTTCTCTGTCCGCCGGTTAACGGATCTTCGGCGGGATATCCCAAAGCCATTCCCCAAACGAAACGACAGTGGTCAGGAAGACCGAATATCTCCGCTATCTTCGGCCCAACTCCGGCAAATGAGCAGACCCCCAATCCAAGCGCAACGGCCGTCAACTGGGCCTGCGCCATCGCCATACCCGCTTCGCAAGAGAGCATAAAATCCACAACCTCGGTTGGAAAACTGGTAAGACGGGGCTTTGCCGAGTTCTGAATGAACTCAATGCTCCAGCCGTGAGAAGGATTAACGGCACCCACTTTATAGAGATCTACCAGGTGATCGCCAATTTCCTTGTACCAGGCGTCCCTCTCTATAAACCAGATGATGATTACCGGAGCCATGTCTACTATTGCTACGTTAAAGGCAGAAACCACCGGTTTTAGTTTCTCCTTTGTTTCCTTATCCGAAAAAACTATTGCCTGCACAGCGTTTGCGTTTCCCATATGAGAGGCGATACGGGCCGCTTGAAGAACCGCTTCGAGCTTCTCCGGCTCTACGGGCTTCCAGGGTTTGAAGTACCTAATAGAACGCCTACTTCCAACAACGTCAAAGAAATCTCTCCGTGCAATGTCTAGCATGCTTCATATCCTCCTTTCCATTTAGTATTTCTCTTGCTAAAAGAACGATTTCCTCCCATCCGATAGATTCAAACTATAATATTTTAAGAGATTTGTCAAGGTGTTAATCCCATAAAAATACGAAAATCCCAGTTAACTTCCACAATCCAGATTTCCCTAAATAACACCGTTCTTTACACCCGATGTTTTTTTGCGGATACTATGTGGTATTCTTGTCTTGTAAATCTAAGCTTTTCTATCATATACTAAAAACGAATCGATCGGATTAGTCGTAAGGGGATGATATGGAACCCAATAGAACCGGATCCATAACCATAGGGATACTTGGCGGCGGGCAGCTTGCCAGGATGACGGCTACTGCCGCATATAAACTCGGCTTACGGATAGCGATCCTCGACCCGGAATATGATAGTCCCGCACAGCAGGTCGCAAATCTCAATGTTGTGGGCCCATTAAACGACGTCTCCGCAACCGAAAACCTAGCCCGTGTATCTAACCTAATAACGCTTGAGAACGAGTTTGTTGACGCGCATATACTCGAACACCTCGAATCCCTGGGGGTGCCCGTCTATCCGACGGCGTATACGGTTGGTCTCATACAGGATAAGCTCCTTCAGAAGAGGGCCCTCGAATCCCACGGGATACCGGTCCCACCCTTTGCAGGGGTTTCAAGCCATGATGACGTCCTTCAGGCGGGTGAGAGATTCGGCTGGCCGCTCATACTTAAAACGAGGAGAAACGGCTACGACGGACGTGGCAATGCGTTTATAAGGGGCCCAGAGGACATCCGCTCGGCCTGGGAGAAACTAGAAGGGGAAAGACACCCCTTATTGGTTGAGGGCTTTATCGAGTTTAAGAAGGAGCTCGCCGTGATGGTTGTGTGTAACTTGGATGGTGAGACAGTAACTTATCCCGTAGTCGAGACCATACAGAGAGACCATATATGCCATATCGTTAAAGCACCGGCAGAGGTTACCTCCAACATCAGCAAAGAGGCAGGCGCCATTGCAAGAGAGGCCGTTTCTGCCGTGGGAGGCATCGGTGCATTCGGCGTAGAGATGTTTCTTCTTGCGGATGGTCGGGTGCTCATAAACGAGCTTGCCCCCCGCCCTCACAACTCAGGACACTACACGATTGAGGCCTGCGCCACGTCCCAGTTTGAGAACCACCTGCGTGCCATCATGGGCCTTCCACTCGGCTCTCCTTCTATGGTCAAGCCCTCGGCCGTAATGATAAATCTCCTTGGAGATCGAGATGGCATCTCCACGGTTAGAGGAATGGAAAGGGCTCTAAAGATCCCGGGGGTAAACCTGCACATATACGGGAAAAGGCTATGCCGTCCTAACCGCAAGATGGGTCACGTAACGGTTCTTGCCGATAACACGGATGAGGCACTCGAGAAGGCGGTTAAAGCGGCAAGCCTTATATCGTTCTGACCGAAGACCGGAGGTATATGCGATGGATCCATTGATCGGAATCGTCATGGGAAGCGACTCGGACCTGCCCACGATGAAAGCGGCGGCCGAGGTATGCGAGGAATTCGGCGTGCCCTACGAGATGAATATAATATCTGCACACCGCACGCCGATTGATATGGCAAATTACGGCCAGGAGGCGCATAGACGCGGCCTGCGTGTGATTATAGCGGGTGCCGGAGGTGCCGCTCATCTTCCTGGGATGATAGCCGCCCATACGCCTCTTCCAGTGATAGGCGTGCCTATCCGCACGGAATCCCTAGGGGGTATGGACTCGCTCCTATCCATCGTACAGATGCCCCCGGGTGTACCGGTTGCGACGGTGGCAATAGGAGGCGCAAAGAACGCCGCCCTGCTCGCCATAGAGATCATAGCAACCTCCGATCCCTCGCTTCTTGAAAGGGTGATAAGGTACAAACAGAAGACCGCAGAGATGTCCAGAGAAAAGAATAAACGGTTGAGGGAGGGGACAAAGGAGAGATGAGGGTAAAGAGCGAATCCGACATTAGACCCTATAACGACCAGGAATCCATAGACAGCCTTATAAAGAGGTTTAACAGAATGGTCGAAAAAGAGGGCATCATCCACGAGTACAAAAAGCGCGAGTTCTACGAAAAACCGAGCGAGAGGAGAAGAAAGAGAAAATCCCAAACCCGGAGAAGAAAGAGGTAACCCTAATGAAATGGTCATGGAAGCTGGGAGAGGTCGCGGGCATAGGGGTCTATATACATGCGACCTTTCTGCTCATCGTCTTATGGGTGGTCTTAAGTCACTGGATGCAGGGTCAAGGCCTTACAAACGCGATAATCGGGGTAGCCTTTGTTTTAACCATATTCGGCTGTGTCCTTCTTCACGAACTCGGGCATGCCCTCACCGCAAAGAGGTATGGTATAAGGACGAGGGACATCACGCTACTGCCCATAGGCGGTGTGGCGCGTCTTGAACGAATGCCGGACGACCCAAGGCAGGAGCTCTGGGTCGCCCTTGCAGGGCCTGCGGTTAACGTGGTCATTTCCGGTGTACTCTACATCTGGCTGGAGATCATAAACGGTTTTGAACCGATTAGTCAACTCGGTGTAACGAGAGGCTCCTTTGCCGAGCGGCTCATGGTGGTTAACGTATTCCTGGTTCTATTCAACATGATCCCGGCCTTCCCTATGGACGGAGGGCGGGTCCTTCGCGCGGCCCTCGCTATGCGTATGGACTATACGAGGGCAACCCAGATAGCCGCAACCCTCGGTCAGGCGATTGCGTTTCTCTTCGGCTTTATAGGCCTTTTCACGAACCCGTTTCTCCTCTTTATCGCCCTCTTCGTATGGATAGGGGCGGCCCAGGAAGCGGGTATCACCCAGATAAGATCGGCTCTTGGCGGCATCCCCGTTAGCCGGGCGATGATAACGGATTTCCGCACCCTCTCGGCAAGCGATCCACTGGCCCGTGCCGTTGAACTCATCCTCTCAGGGTCACAGCAGGATTTCCCAGTAATGGAAGACGGACGGGTGGTTGGTATACTCACACAGGCTGACCTGCTGGTGGCCCTCGCAAAGCACGGACAGGGGGTAGAGGTGAGAGAGGTCATGAGACGAGACTTTCAGGTCGTTGACTCGTCGGAGATGCTTGAGATGGTATTTACGCGCCTTCAAACAAGCGATTGTCATACACTACCAGTCACACGGAACGGGCAACTGGTTGGGATTCTAACCATGGATAACATAGGTGAATTCATAAGGATCCAAACCGCACTCGGTTTAGCCAGAAGCGGTTGAGAGATCACCCTTCTAGCAAGCGAGAAAAGGATGAAAGCCAGAGAGGAGAAAACACCTAAAGAGGAGGCAAGGAAGAGGATAGAGGAGTTAAGGCGCGAGATAGAGCGCCATAACTACCTCTACTACGTGGAGAACAATCCGGAGATCTCCGATTCGGAGTACGACGCCCTCGTAGAGGAGCTAAAGCGCCTCGAATCCCTATACCCCGACCTCATTACCCCCGACTCTCCAACCCAGCGTGTAAGCGGTCTAGTCGCAGAGGGGTTTAAACCCGTAGAACACAGAACCCCAATGATGAGTATAGACAACATAACGACAGAGGAGGAAGCCCTTGAATTCGACAGACGTGTAAGAAGGTTTCTCGGCATAACGCACGAGATCGAATACACGGCAGAGCCCAAATTCGACGGCGTTTCCGCATCCCTAACATACGAGAAAGGTGTTTTCACACAGGGCGCAACCCGCGGGGACGGAAGGGTCGGAGAAGACGTCACGGCCAATATCAAGACCATAAAGACGATACCACTCAGGTTAAGAAACGGAAGCCCTCTCCCAGAATTAATAGAGGTAAGAGGGGAGGTCGTACTGCCAATCGAGTCCTTTAGAAAACTAAACAGGGAACTCGCCGAGGCTGGCGAGCCGATATTCGCAAACCCGAGAAACGCCGCTTCCGGTTCGCTCAGGCAGTTGGATTCCAATATCACGGCAAGAAGACCACTCGATTTCTACGCATGGGGGGTAGGAGAGGTTATCGGCCATGAATTTAAGACCGAGTGGGAGGTGATGGAGAGGCTTCGCAAATGGGGGTTTAAGGTAGAAAAGAGGATCATGAGGTGTAAGAACATAAAAGAGGCCATCTCCTACCACCATGAGATGGAGGCTATAAGGGACGAACTCCCATACGAGGCAGACGGCGTCGTGATAAAGGTCGATAGGAGGGATTACCAGAGGGAACTCGGTACGACGGCAAAGCATCCGAGGTGGAGCATAGCGTATAAGTTTAAGCCCAGGCAGGCAACGACAAGGATAAGGGACATAGTGGTCCAGGTGGGAAGGATGGGGCTTCTAACGCCAGTTGCCGAGCTCGACCCAGTAAGGATAGGAGGGGTCACAGTGAGCCGGGCGACACTACACACAGAGGACATAATAAAGGAAAAGGACATAAGGATTGGAGACACGGTCCTCGTTGAAAGGGCAGGAGACGTCATACCGGAGATAATAAAGCCAATAGTAGAAAAGAGAACGGGAAAGGAGAGGCGCTTTAACATGCCGGAAAGATGCCCATCCTGTGGGACCCGTGTGGAGAAGGAGGGTTCATACTACTACTGCCCCAGCCTCTCCTGCCCGGCCCAAATCAAGGGAAGGCTAAAACACCTGGCATCGAGAAGGGCATTTGACATAGAAGGGCTCGGAGAAAAGATAGTCGAGCAACTGATGAAGGAGGGGCTTATAAAGGACCTGGCAGACGTCTTCTATCTAAAGAAAGAGGATCTCATCGGCCTTGAGAGGTTTGCCGATAAATCGGCTTCAAACCTAGAGGAGGAGATCGAGAAGAGTAAAAGGATCCCATTTGACCGGTTCATCCACGCCTTAAGCATACGCCACGTGGGCGAGAGGCTCTCCCAGGTACTGGCCGAGAATTTTCCTAGCTTGGAGGCGCTCATGGAGGCATCGGAGGAGAGGCTTATGGAGATCCCAACGGTAGGCCCTGAGGTCGCAAGGAGCATCACAAGTTTTTTCAGGGAGAAAAGGAATAGGGAGGTTATAGAGAAGATGATCTCAGCGGGTGTTAAGATAGAATACAGACCCAGCGCAAGAAAGGGCGATAAACTCAAGGGACAAACCTTCGTATTTACGGGTACACTCCGGTCCTTTACCAGGGAGGAGGCAAAGAGGCTCGTTGAGGAGCAGGGGGGAAGGGTCTCCTCTTCCGTGACTAGAAAGACAAACTACGTCGTCGTGGGAGAGGAACCGGGCTCAAAGCTCGATGTCGCAAGATCCCTTGGGATACCCATTCTGGACGAAGAGGGGTTTAAAAGGCTTATCGGATAGATACCCGCTCATGAATCGATCTTCTCTGCTTCACTATCTCGTATATCATTATCCCGGCGGCAACCGATGCGTTTAGAGAAGAGACCTCCCCCACGCTGGGGATTGAGAGGAGAAAATCGCACTCCTCTTTTACAAGCCTTCCCAACCCCCTCCCCTCGCTTCCTATGACAAGGGCTAGATCCAAGTCGCCTAGAACCTCCTCAAAAACCGATTTGGAAGCCCCTTGGTCTGCCCCCACAATCCAGATTCCCCTTTTCTTCAGATCCCTTATGGTTCTTACGAGGTTTACCACCCTTGCAATCTGGACAAAACTCACGGCACCTGCAGAGGCCTTAATAACGGCCGGAGTTACACCCGCTGCCCTGTCCTTTGGAATAAGCACTCCGTGCGCCCCGAGGACGTTAACCGTCCTTATTATCGAACCCAGGTTCTGTGGGTCTTCAATGTGGTCTAGTATAACAACGAGTGGCCTTTCCTTCCTCCTACTTGCAAGCCCCAGGATCCCATCAATGGTACCGTATTCAAACTCAAGAACCCTGGCCACTATCCCC
Source organism: uncultured Spirochaetia bacterium (assembly GCA_964636885.1). Taxonomy (GTDB): domain Bacteria; phylum Desulfobacterota_D; class UBA1144; order Nemesobacterales; family CSP1-2; genus CAZWVA01. The sequence continues at coordinate 13,871 of CAZWVA010000025.1, read as the reverse complement.
TGATGATCCGATGTCCCCGCTATCTTAGAGATCGCCCTTTGCGGGAGAAAAGAGACCTTTACCCCGTTCTCCCTTGCGAGTCTTATGACATCGAGGAACCTCTCCCTCCTTGCCCCTTCAGATATCAAAACCTCCTCTACACTTGACGGCTTTCCCAGAAGGGTTTCTGTTACGGGATTCCTTCCGTATACGATCAATTCCCCTTCGTTAACCCGGCCTCCTCATCTGGGGTCTTCTCAGGTATGGCACCACTACCGCCGGTTCCGACCCCGAATTCAGCCCTGGCCTCCTCTATCTTGTTCAGTATGTTGTCCTTTATCCACTTCTCGTCCCACCACTCAACCGGACGAACGGGGACCCCAGATATATAGACCCCGTAGTGAAGGTGGTCCCCTGCCGCAAGACCCGTCTCGCCCGTTCTTCCTATTATCTCCTTCTTCCTCACCGTATCCCCAACGGAGACCTCAATTGAGCTCATGTGTCCGTAGAGGGTATTTATCCCATACCCGTGGTCTATTATAACGGTATTTCCGTAGATCCCCATATCCCCGGCAAACACAACCACGCCGTCGTTTGCGGCCTCAACGGGGTATCGCCTCGTTACGGCAAGGTCGTAGCCAAGGTGATACTGTTCGTCTATAACCTCGCCGTTATAGATGTAGGTCCTATCATCCGCAAAGTTCGCCTCCACCTTGGAGTTTGAGAGCTGATGGAAGGCTCCGTTCCAGAGGATATCGTTTCTCGATTTCTCCCCTATCCTCTTAATCTCCGAGTCGTTCTCCTTCCTCGTATCCCTATTCACCTTGAGAAAGACGTCCTTAGGGTCGCCGCTTTGGGAAGAATCGCCACCCAGTATGGGAACCATCTTCCTCTCTATAAAGTCGTCGCTTATATTTATCGTGCTCTTCTTGTACGTAGCGTTTTTTAGCAGGTAGAAGAACCCAGCCTCCCTTGAATTCCCGGCCGCATCCTCTGCAGTAACAGCCACCTTTGCGCTCCCGTCTAAATTATAGGGGAAGGCAAAGAAGGCCATGTGAATATTTGGGTCCTTAAAATACCCCTTATGTCCGGGAAAGAAATAGTCCCCCACCTTAACGCCGCTCTTTACCGTGTCTTCCGACGCCCTATATATCACAAGCCCAGAGCCGCCGTGATTGATGTAGTGATCCCTGCTTAGAACCTCAAGCTTTGGAGGGGTAATATCTATCCTTACCTTTCTACCGACAGCCGTCTTATTCCCTACAAACAGCTTAAGGTGCGATCTGTCTTCGGCCATAACGCGGATCTCGGCGGGGCCGTCCTTTATCCCTAGCCTCTTAGGGTCGAGTCTAACCTCTATCCTGTCCTCATTTACGGTTGGTGGATAGTCCTTCTCGATGAGAGAAGATTCACCGTGCTCATCTAAAAGAACAATCGAAACCCTCTTTAGCCCCTTTCCCCTGTCCCTTACCTCCACACTAAACGGACGGAGTCCCACGTAATCGGAGTCTAGCTTTATATCCACGGTTGGAGAATGCCACTCAAATTGAGGGATAACGTAGAGGATGAAACCCATGATAAAAGCGATTACCACTATGTAGAAAAACCTCTTTATACCTCTCATCAAACGATCTCCTTATTAAGCGTGAACAGCGTACATGTCCGGATTCTGCGACCTCACAGCCCTTAGCCTCTCTTCAATCAGGATGGCAAACCTCTTCATGAGCTCGTATCCGAGGTGATGGTCCTTTTCACATCTCGTGCGTAGGAACTTCCCATCAATGGCGATCGCCTTTATGGGTGTGATGGCCCTTGCGTCAAAACGCCTCTTGTGAGGGGGGAAAAGCCAAGCCCAACCGAGCACATCACCAGCCCCGATGTTCTGTATGGTTATAGGCTCCCGATCGGGGGACATAGTTATCTCAAGGGACACCTTGCCCTCCAGGATGATGTAGCACTCGTTGGCTTCGTCTCCCTCCCGAAAGATGAGATCGTCAGGGCTAAATGTCACGATCGACGAATGGTTTGCGATTAGCTCTATATAGCGTTTATCGAGGCCTTTAAAAATGGGATGCTTTGAGATTATGGTTTTAAGCCTTTGCATCTTCTCCTCCTTATACCCTTAATATCCGGCGCCACCCCCTATATGGCCGTTTAAAGCGACCCTACTTTCAGGGTATATTTGCCTTATATTATCCCATCTTACGTATAAGCTATCAAGGAGAGCGCCCTCCTGCCCGTGTACCTCTTGCAAGTTCTATGATCCGGTAATAGAATCTGTTTTTATAGGGGTCTGAGGCCAGTAATTAGTATGGGACCAAGTAGAGAAACCAAATTGAAGGATAAACCCACAAAGAGAAAAGCAATGGAAACTATAAAGAGACTCGTAGAGTTTCTTGAGGAGAGGCTATCAAGAAGACTCATCTCGGTCGTCTTCTTTGGCTCCATCGTTAGAGAAGAAGCCAAAAGGGGAAGCGATATCGATGTCCTGGTTGTTCTTGACTTCCCCTTAAAAGAAAAAGGCGAAGGGCTGGATCTATTTTTTGATGCCACTATTGATTTTGAGGACACCTATCTTACCGACACTTACTGGAATATACACTTTGTCCCTCTTACAAAAGAAGAGGCTAAAGAAACGTATCCATTTTACCTGGACATGGTAGAAAACAGTGTAATTGTCTTTGATAGGGGCGACTTTATGAAGAAAAAACTCGAAACTCTTAAAAAAAGAATGAAAGAACTCGGTACAAGGAAGGTTTTTCTTCCAGGTGGCAAGTGGTATTGGGAACTAAAACCAGGAGCGAAACCCGGAGAAGAAATAGAACTATGAATAACATAAATATGGCAGAAGCGCTTTTTAAAGACGCCTCGGATAGATAGATTGAAGGGGGAATATTGGCCGATTTAAAAAACGAATTTAGCTGGTCAACATCAAGGGATTCCCTATTTGAAGAGTGTAGGAGAAAGTACTACTATCACTACTACGGCTCCTGGGGAGGATGGTCTAAGAGGGCCGATTACGTAACGAGGACCCTATACGTTCTAAAGAACCTCCAGAGCAGGCGGCAGTGGAAGGGAACGACAGTCCATAGGGAGATAGCAAGGGTGCTAAAGCAACTGGTAAGCACCGGGGACCTAACCCCACTTGAAACCTCCCTCGGCAGGGTTACGGAGCTTATGAGGGAGGATTTTAGAAGATCAAGGAGTGGCTCCTACTGGGAAAAGGAGGGAAGCCTAAGAGATGAGGCTCTACTCTTTGAGCACGAATACAATATGAATATCACAGACGAAGCATGGAAAAAGAACCACGAAGAGGCCATAGAGTGCATAAGGAACTTCTATAAGTCGGATGTCCTTAAGAGGGTTAAAGAGCTAGACAGGAAGGCCGTTCTATCCATCGACAGTATAACCCCGACCTCATTCTCCTTTAACGAAGAGAAGGTATACGTTAACCTCGACCTCGCCTATAGGATAGACGACGGTCTTGAGATAGTGGACTGGAAGACTGGGGCCGGTGAGTCGGACGGGCTTCAGTTCCTCGTCTATACGATCTACGGGAATGAGGTTCTAAAAATCCCGTTAGAGAGGATATCCGTAATAGAATACAACCTCCTCTCAAACGAGAAGACGACCCACAGGTTTAGGCAGGATGAGATAGAGGCGGCAAAAGCACACATAAATAAGAGCATAGAGAGGATGAAGGGTCTACTAAAAGACCCGATTGAGAATAAGGCCGTTATGACGGACTTTCCAAGAACGGAGGATCCTCGTAGGTGTGAGTCCTGCAATTTTAAGAAGATATGTTTTGACCTACCCTGAGAACCGATATAAGGCACGAAGGCCCTTGATTTTTTTGCCCCAGAGGTGTTATTATTGCTCTAGAGGATCCATCAAGGAAGCCCTATGAGACTCCTTCTTGAATTGTCTTCAGAAAAGGACTTCATAATACCCATACACTACAACCACCACATACAGAGCCTCCTATACGGCTCCATATCCCCAAAGCTTGCCGAGATCCTGCACGACTACGGATTCCCACTTGAGAAGAGGAGGTTTAGGCTCTTTACCTTCTCCCGCATCCTCGGCGAATACCGTATAAATAGAGACAAGGAGGAGATGGTATTCTCCTCCCCTTTTAGATTCTTTGTAAGCTCAGTGATGAGGGAGTTTATAGAGGAGCTCGCCGAGGAACTCATGCGGAGGGAAAGCGTGGAGATACTCTCGCAGAGGGTTTCCCTGAGTTCCATAGAGGTCTCTGACATATCCATAGACCGGCAGAGGCTAGGGATCAAGATGCTCTCCCCTGTGACGATCTACAGCACGCTCCTAAGGGCAGATGGAAAGAAGAAGACCTACTACTATACACCCTTTGAAAAGGAATTTAGTCAACTCATTTCAGAAAACGCAAAGAAGAAATTCAGGGCCTTCTACGAAAGGGAACCAGATGGGGAGATCCGTTTAACCCCTCTAAACGTGAATACGAGCAATCAAAAGGTAATATCCTACAAGAACACGGTGATAAAGGGATGGATGGGGATCTATGAACTAAGCGGAAGCCCTGAGCTCATGAAACTCGTATACGACACAGGGCTTGGAGGGAAGAACTCCCAGGGGTTTGGGTGTTTTGAGATACTGGGAAGAAAGAAGGAGAGCGAAAGTGGAAGCGAATGAATTTTATAAAAGGGTATTTAAAATCGGTTCCCCATATAAACACCAGTTGGAAGTTTGGGAAAGGCTAACAAATAAGGAGAATTAAACCCATGAAGAGTTTTCAAGGCATTATTAAGGGCAACACAGTAATTCTTACCGAGAAACCAGATTTGCCGGAAGGCACAAAAGCCTTAGTCCTTATCCAACCTTTATCAGAAGAAGCAATCACAAAAGAGCAATTAGAGATCCTGGAACGGGGCTTCAATATGGGTGGAATAATCTATAAATCGAGAGAGAAACTTCATGAAAGAGAATGAAGAATTTTTGGTAGATACCAACATCCTGGTCTACGCCTATGACACTTCCGAAGGAGAAAAGCATACAAAGGCAAAGGAGATAGTGGAAAAAGTTTGGAAGAAAAGCGTAGGGGGGATGCTCAGATAGTAAGCGTCCTGTTAGATAATGGGATTAAGAAAACCATAACCGAGGACACAGACCTTGAAAGAATTCCAGAGCTTCAAGTCATAAATCCTTTTAAAGGGGATGAGGATTAGAAATGATACAGGCGATTAAGGAAATCGGAGACACGATTTTAAAGAGAGCGAAAAAAAACCCTTTGAGTACCCTTATACAAAATCCAAAGGCTGAAAATGTAATCGCAATAGTTTTTGAAAAAAGGGGAGATAACTTCAAATTCCTCGAAGTAAAACCCGAAGAATTCGATTCAGGGAAAGTAGATAGATACCTTTACAGAAAGGGTTCTGCCAATGGTGCAAATATCACGCCAACCTCTAGGATTACAGAGATTGAGAAGACCTTTAATCTAAAAATAAAGGGCTGGTTTGAGAGTATGGATTTATCAGGCTTTAAAATGAGTAATGACGATAAATCATTTCTTTCCAACTTAAAGGCCGCATTTGTCTCTGCAAAAGAAGATATTGCAAATAAGCTAGCAGCTTATGAGAATCCAAGAAACTCTATGCTGACATTGAAAGTAAAAGATGGAGATGATGAAAAATACATTGGTGATTTTACGGCATTTCAAGATTACTTACTACAATCCGTAGCCAAAAAAGATTTAAAGGTAACAAGCAAAGATAAACTCTGTTCGCTCTGCGGTAAAACAAGAGACTCCGTAATCGGAAAACTCGATACCTTTAAGTTTTATACGCTCGATAAACCGGGATTCATAAGCAGCGGATTTAAGGAAGAAGACGCATGGAAAAACTACCCTGTCTGCAGAGAATGCAAGCTTAGCCTTGAAGAGGGGCGGAAATTCCTTATGGATACAAGGGGTGGTTTTAGTTTCTATGGTCTTCGGTATTACATCATTCCTAAGTTCATAATGGGGAGTGGCGAAGTAAAAGAAAGGGTGCTACGTCTCATTGAGGATATAACGAGAGAAGAGCAAACGCTTAGCGATAGGGATCGAAGGGAAATCGAAAGGAGAGAAGAGAGGATATTACGAATCCTAGGTCAAGAGGGAGATTACCTGACCTTTAATTTTTTGTTTTTAAGATCGGAACAAGCATCCGAGAGGATACTTCTCCTTATAGAAGATGTCCTACCATCAAGGATTAGAACCATTCTCAAGAAAAAAGACGAAGTTGATGAGATACTTGGCGAGAAGCTCCGATTTAATTTCGGACGGGTGAGGCGTTTTTTTCAAAAGTCTGATGAAGGAAAAAGAAACAACGATCTCGATAGGTATTTTCTTGAGATCATAGATAGAACATTTAAAGGTGGAAAACTAGATTTTCATTTTATCCTGCAGATCATTATGCGCAAGATAAGAAAGGATTTTTTGGATTCAGAAACGGAGGATACATTTTTCTTTGATGTAAGGGACGCTATTTCAGACATTCTTTTTTTTGAAAAGCTAGGTCTTATTAATTTTGAGGAGGCTACTATGGCTACAGAAAAGTTTTCTTCCTTTTTTGAAAAATACGGAAAGTCCTTTTCAAGACCTGAAGCGAGAGGGATTTTTCTTTTAGGTTCTCTCACAGAACTCTTACTGAGAAAACAGTATACGGAAAGAGAAGCAAAACCATTTCTAAAACAACTCCAAGGGCTTAAGCTGAGTGAGAAAGAGATAAAAGGTCTCCTTCCAAAAGTCCAAAATAAACTTGAAGAATACAAGTCTTTTGATACGGGTAAAAGAGAAATCGCCGAAGCCGCTTCTTATTATTTACTTGAAGCTGGTAATAATTGGAAACTCTCAAATGACGAAATAAATTTCTTTTTTGCCTGCGGTATGAATCTAGCGAATGAGATTTCAAATACAGTTTATAAGGATAAAGGAGGAAAAGAAGATGGACAGCAATAACACCATAAAGAATCGCTCGGAGATACTTTTTCTCTATGATGTAACCAATGCCAATCCCAACGGAGACCCTGTTGATGAGAATAAACCTAGAATCGATGAGGAAACTGGAAAAAACATAGTAACGGATGTAAGACTCAAGAGAACAATAAGAGATTACCTAAAGGATTTCAAAGGGAAGGAGATATTTGTCAGAGAAATCAGCGATGAAGAAGGTAACATTCAGGATGCAAAGCAGAGAGCGGAGGATTTTCTCAGGGATTCATCAGGAGAAAAAATCGAAAAAAGCAAAATTAAGCTTGGAGAGATGAAAAGCTTAATAAACGATAATATACTGAGAGACTGTATAGACGTGCGCCTATTTGGTGTAACCCTCCCAATAGAAAAGTCAACTAAAGAAAAAAGCTCTATAACTCACACCGGACCGGTTCAGTTTAAAATGGGCTCTTCTCTTCACCGGGTAAACCTGCAATACATAAAGGGCACAGGGGCATTTGCTTCGGGAAAGGAAAGGGAACAAAAAACATTCAGGGAAGAGTATTTTCTATCTTATTCCCTAATCGCTTTTTGGGGTGTTGCTAACGAGAATGCGGCTAAAGAGACTAGGCTTACAGAAGAGGATATGACTTTCCTACTAGATGGCATTTGGAATGGAACAAAAAACCTCATTTCACGCTCGAAGGCAGGACAGATGCCGAGGCTCCTTCTCAGGGTAGTTTATAAAGAGGGGAACTTTCATATTGGCGATCTAGATAAAATGGTAAGACTCGTGAAGAAGGAAGAGAAAGAAGATGAGGCCTTAAGAGATATTTCCGAGGTTTCACTTGATTTAACAGAGCTTGCCGAAGTGCTTTCCAAGAATAGAGACAAGATTGAGAGAATAGATTATAAGGTAGATGAAAGGGTTTCGATTCTCTATGGTGATACTGAGAAACAAATTAAAGACCTATTAGATGGAATCCCAGTTCAGGAAATTTCTTTCTGAATATGAGATGGTTGCCTGAGGATTGAAGCTGTGAAGACATATCATGTTTACATAATGGCGAGTAAGAAGAACAGTACCCTGTATATTGGTCTTATCAACAACTTACTCAGAAGAGTTTACGAACATAAGAATAATTTAGTTAAGGGATTCACCGAAAAATATAGCGTACATAAATTGGTTTATTATGAGCAAACAAATAGTATACACAGTGCAATCGAAAGAGAAAAAAGATTGAAGAAATGGAACCGGCAATGGAAAATCAATCTTATCAAAAGATTCAACTCCACTGGAAGGATTTATATGATGAGTTAGTGAAATAATTAGACTTGTCATTCCCACATGTATTAAGTGGGAATCCAGTACTTAAAACATCTATGGGTTCCCGATAACTACATTTGGGAATGACAAAGCAAAAATGCGTACGATGTGATTTACGAAAATGCATTACCATTAGAGGCAAAAATGGAAAGGATCCTCGTGTTTGATATATGGGGAGATTACGGGCACTTTAGGAAGTTCTACACGACCTCTTCTCCCCTAACCTTTTCGATTCCTCCTAGAACCTCTCTATGTGGTCTCCTCGGTGCAATAGTGGGGCTTAGAAAGGATGAGTATCTTAATTATTTTTCCAAGAAGGACGCGCCAATCGGCCTCAGGCTTCTTAGTCCTGTCAAAAAAACTAGGTTAGGGATAAACCTCATTAACACCAAGGGAAACAATTGGATTCCCGTAAGAAAGAGTGGGCACGAACCCAGAACCCAGATTAGGACTGAGTTTATAAAGGATGTGAAGTTTCGAGTATACACCTTCCATACTTATGAGAAGATATACAAAACTCTAAGAGAAAACCTAAAGGAGCATAAATCCTTTTATACACCTTCCTTAGGCCTAAGCGAGCTTCTTTGCAATTTTTCTTATCTTGGAGAAATCCGAGTCATGGAAAAAGAAGAAAAAGAAACAGACATCCACTCCGTAATCCCTGTTTCTCAGCTCGCAGACAGAAAAGAAAGCATCGTGTTCGAAGAGGGAAAGAAGTACTTTAAGGAAAGGCTTCCAATAGAGATGACCCCTGAGAGAATAGTCACGGAATACGGAGAAGTAATCTATGAAGCGGAAGGAAAAACGATAAAGGCAGTTCCAAAAAGGTTCTGGGAGCTAGAGAATGGGGAAAGGATCGTCTTCCTGTAGTAACGGGGACGTTTATCGAGAATCGGGACTCTTTTCACATCCCGGTAAACCTCTAGAGGACCATTTGAAATCCGTAGCCGAGATCGCTCTCTCATATTTAGAGGATAGTCCAACCCTTCTAATTGATAGAGAGGTACTAAAGAAAGTGGTTAAAATCGTCGCCCTTTCTCACGATATAGGAAAGGCAAACGCTTATTTTCAACGATATATCACCGCCTCCAAAGAAGAGATGGAAAACCTAAAGAGCGAAAAAAGCACTCATGCGCTTTTTGGAGCAGTGGTTGCTTACCTTCTTACAAAGGAGTCTTTAGAAAAAGAGGGAAAGCTCAACGGATTTAATAGATTCCTTCCTGTAGCTGCTTTTCTCGCCTGCAGAAAGCACCACGGAGATCTTGAAGATATTAACCATGATATCATTTTGAATAAAAACGACGAGAACCTTTTAAACGAACAGCTCACAAGCATTAATCAAGAAAAGTTTAATATCCTCCTCAAAAGCATAGGGAAGCCGTTTAATTTCGAATGGCTTCAAGAAAAATTTAAAGACCTAGAAGAGACTTTTTGGAATGTCGAAGAGGAAACAAAATCCATGTTGCGTCAAAGTAGCCTCTTATACTACTTTCTCATTCATCTTATCTACTCTCTTCTTCTCGATTCTGACAAAAACGAGGTTGCCATATCGAAAAATGATAGAGAGGAAATCAGTGAAGCAAGGAAACGAATTCATCTACACCCTAACCTTGTCACACGCTACAAGGAAAAGCAGAATTGGGAGAAACAAGATATTAATACGTTGAGAGAAGAGGCATTTGAGGAAATTCTACAAAAGGAGATAAATCTTAATGAAAGGATTTACTCAATTAATCTCCCCACGGGGTTAGGGAAAACCCTTACCTCACTTGCCTTTGCACTTAAACTAAGGGAGAAATTAAAAAAAGAGAAAAACTATAGTCCACGCATAATTTACTCCTTACCATTTCTAAGCATAATCGATCAGAATTCTTCGGTTTTTGAAAACGTTTTACAAGAAAACGGCATAGAACCTTTAAGTCCGGTACTTTTAAAACACCATTATCTTGTGGATATGAACTACAGATGGAAAAAAGGCGAAGAGGAATTCGTATTTGATGGTTCAAACATACTTATCGAAAGCTGGAACTCCGAGATCGTTGTCACAACATTTATACAGTTTTTCCATACTCTTATCTCAAATAAAAACCGAAGTATAAGAAAGTTCCATCGAATCGCAGGGAGTATAGTGATACTCGATGAGGTTCAGGCAATCCCACATAAATACTGGCTTCTTATGCATGAGGTTATTCGAATTCTTGCTGAGAAATTCGATACCTATTTCATATTCGTTACCGCTACAGAGCCTTTGATCTTTAGAAGAGAAGAAGTAAAGTCTCTGGTCAATAGAGATAAATACTTTAGAAAGCTAAATAGAGTAAAACTAAAACCATTTATAGGAAATGCCAAAACGATAGAAGAATTTGCAGACTTAGCAATCCCCGAAATCTCAGAAAGTGATAAGAGGTTTCTTTTCATCTTTAATACAATAGGTTCAGCAAAGGAGTTTTATAACCTCCTTAAAGATAGTGGGATAGAGCAAGAGGAGATAACCTTTCTATCAACCCATGTAATTCCTAAAGAGAGGCTAAGAAGAATAAAAGAAATAAGAGTAGGAAAAAGAAGAATCGCCGTTACCACACAACTCGTTGAAGCGGGCGTAGATATAGATTTTGACGTTGTTTATCGTGACTTTGCTCCATTAGACTCGATTAATCAATCCGCGGGAAGGTGCAATAGAAATGGACTCTCCATTGGCGGCGAAATAAGAATCGTAAAGCTTAGAGATAAAAAAACAGGAAGGGATTATTCCTCCTACATATACAACAAAGATTCAATACTTTTAGAAAGGACAAAAAAGATACTTTCCGGTAGAGAGGAAATCAGCGAGAGCGAGTTCCTAGATCTTATTGATGAGTACTATAGACTCATCGCAGATGCAAAATCAGATCAGAAATCGAGAGAAATCATTGAAGCCTTCTATAAGCTAAATTACGATGGAGATAAAGGCATCTGGTCATTTAGGCTAATAGAGGAGGACTATGAGAGAGTAGATATTTTTATCCAGCTTGATAACGAGGCTATAGCCCTTTGGAATAAATTCTTGGGAATAAGAGACATGAAAAATCTCTTTGAGAGAAGGAAAGAGTTTGGGAAGATAAAGGCGAAGTTCTATGAATATGTAGTCTCTGTGCCACGACGACCCAATTTGAATCTGCCTGCCTTAGACAAAGGGATCCCTTTTGCCTCGCACTCACAGATTGATGAATATTACGATTTAGAAACAGGCTATAAATTAGAAGGAGGTGTAGTGATTTGGTAAAATCAGGTTTTAGTGAGCCTCAGTTAAACGAAGGATTTAGGGTAAACGGTACTCTAATCGATTGTTACTACATCTGTAAGCGTCAGATGTGGCTCATGTCGAGAAACATCGTTGCAGATCAGGATAACCCATTTATCGAGCTTGGAAGGTTTATTAACGAAACCACATATAAAAGGGATAGAAAGCAGATTCACCTCGAAAATGTTATAATTGACCTTACCAAACTAGATGACGAAAAAATAGTAATCGGAGAGATCAAAAAGAGTTCAAGAGCAAAAGAGGCAGCACGAATGCAGCTCTGCTACTACCTTTACGTCCTACGAGATTACGGGATAGAAGCTGAAGGGGAGCTCCTCTTCCCAAAGGAGAAGAGGAGGGAGAAGGTAACCCTCACGGATGAAACCGTAAGAGAGATTGAATGCACTATAGAGGAGATCAAAAGGATAGCCACACAGGAGCTTCCACCAAAGGCGGTAAGGATAGGCTACTGCACAAACTGCGGCTACAGAGAGTTTTGCTGGAGTTGAGAAAGATCGTCTAAAATTTTTATATAGACATGTACCTAAAAAGAAGACCAAAAACAATGTCAACTAGAAAACCACGTATTAACGTAATCCTGGAAAAACCCCTTTACGAAGCTATAAAAACGATAGCTAAAAAAGAGGGTATATCTGTCTCATTTAAAGCGAGAGAATTACTTCTTGAAGCACTAGAAATCCATAAAGATAGGATTCTTGAGAGTATCGCCTCTCGGCGCGAAAAAACATTTAAACATTTAACTGTAGAAATGCCCTTTACCATAATCGGATATGGGACAAATAAAAACATTCTGATATGAAGACAAGGATTTTTATATTCAGCGACGGGGAGCTTAAGAGAAAGGAAAACACCCTCTTTTTTGAAAACGAAAGGGGGGAGAAGAAGTTCATTCCGATTGAAGGCACTCAGGAGCTTATGCTCTTTGGCGAGGTTATACTTAACAAGCGTTTTCTGGAGTTCGCATCACAGAAAGAGATGATCCTACACTTCTTCAACTACTACGGGTACTACGTGGGAAGCTTCTATCCGAGGGAACACCTGAATTCAGGCTATATGATTCTAAAACAGGCCGAAACGTATCTAAATCCCGAAAAAAGGCTATACCTTGCAAGGAGATTCGTAGACGGGGCTATAAGCAACATCCTTAAGGTCATTGATTACTACGCAAGAAGAAAGGAAAGTAGCAGTATAGAAGGCATAAGCGCAAGTATTAAGGAGTTAGCATCGACCCTTCAAAACCAGACCTCAACAGAGTCCCTCATGGCGATTGAAGGCAACATAAGGGATACGTACTACTCGGCCTTTGACGAGATCATAGAAGACGAGGATTTTACATTTGAAAGTAGAACCAGGCGCCCCCCAAAAAACAGAATGAACGCCCTTATAAGTTTCGGCAATTCCCTCCTTTACACCACGGTTTTAAGCGAGATATATAAAACCCATCTCGATCCAAGAATCGGGTTTCTCCACACGACAAACTTTAGGAGATTCACGCTTAACCTCGATGTTGCAGAGGTCTTTAAGCCCATATTCGTTGATAGGATGATCTTTTCATTAATAAACAAGGGGGAGCTCAAGAAGAGCCACTTTGAAAAGAGAATGGACGGAGTGGTTATGAACGAGGAAGGGATGAAGATATTCGCCAGGGAATTTGAAGACAGGCTTCAAAAAACCATAACCCACAAGAAGATAGGAAAACCAGTATCAAACCGGCGACTCATAAGGCTTGAGCTTTACAAGCTTGAAAAACACATCCTAGGAGAGGAGGACTATAGGCCCTTTGTCTGGGAGTGGTAAACCATGTTCATAATACTCGTTTATGATGTGGGAGAAAAAAGAGTGGCAAAGGTCCTAAAGACGGCAAGAAAATACCTATACTGGGTTCAGAATTCCGTACTTGAAGGGGAGGTTACAGAAGCCCAATACGAAAGGCTAAAGCACGAGCTAAATGGTATAATAAAAAAAGAATACGACTCGCTCATCTTCTATACCTTTAGAACCACAAAGTATTCGGAGCGGGAGCTAATCGGCGTGAAAAAAGGAGGTGAAGAGCTTTTTATTTGAGATTTTCCGTCTATCCCCGGTAGTGTAAAACCCCCTGGGATTCGACGGAAATCGTTTTTTAAAAAAATGATTGACACAACAAGAAGATTTGCTACAATGCTAAATATACACTTTAGGTTTGCTTATCGTTCTTTGACAACCGAAAACCCGTATTTTACAAGAGAGAAATTGGTTCTTAGCCTACCTATGAGGAATTGAAACATTCTGTCGCTTTGCTCGAAGGCAAGATTTTTGAGGAATGAAAGGGTCTT
>CAZWVA010000024.1:0-35556 GCA_964636885.1 uncultured Spirochaetia bacterium | reverse complement strand
GAGGGTACAACATCCTATTTCTGTAGGATAGCTCTCGATCTTGAGAGGTTTGGAAGGCTCGTTATCATGGTTCTTATGCACAGTCCTGATTTCTTTTTGTCCTTTAAATCCGAAAACGCCGGTTTCTATTCTCTCCTTAAATCACATGTGGAGGAGCTCAAAGACACGTTTAAAGCGAGGGGCCTAAACCTCAAGTCGGTTAATGTAATGGGTATGGATGACGGCCCTTTAGAGCGATTAGAAGGGCTTGAGTATCTTGAAAGGATAGTGGACGTTAAGGTATAGGGATATGAAGGACAGATATAAAAAGGCGGTGGCTCTTAGGTATAGGAAGGAAAAGGAGTCCGCACCCAGGATTGTGGCAAAGGGGAGGGGTAGTATTGCGGAGAGGATACTCCAGATAGCAAAGGAGCATAACGTTCCCTTAAAAGAGGATCCGCAGCTTGTGGAGGTGCTTTCAACCCTTGATGTTTATCAGGAGATCCCCCCTGAATTGTATAAGGCCGTAGCGGAGATACTCGCCTTTGTGTATAAGATGACAAGGATGGAGGATAGGTAGATCAGAGGTTTACCTCTTTTTCCAGTTCTTTTTTTAAGTCGAGCACCCGCCTTGTTATTGAGGCCGCTTTCCCGGATTCCATGAGGGCAAGTACGGAGCCTGCCTTTTTACTCTTCATCCTGAGTATTATGGTTACCGCCGTATCCTCATCCATAGACGAGAGCCTCATGGCCGCATCCTCTGGCGGCATTGACTCATAGGCCTTTACAACGTGTTCAAGCCTTTCCTCTTCTTCCTTTCCTATCCTATCGAGGATTTTCTCGAGTCGCTCCAAAAGCTCTATGTATTTCCCCATCCTTTCATCTACGTCTTTTCTTAAGATGTTTAGCCTTTCTTCTTCCCTTTTTAATGATTCCTCCTTTTCCTTGAGTTTCTTTTCCTTTTCCACCAAGAGTCTCACCACGTCATCCTCTGGGTGGGCTGTGGTCTGGATCACCATAATGAAGAGAAAGAGCCCTAGTAGGAATACGGCTTTTGATCCTGGTTTTATCATTTCCTCGCTTCTTTTGAGAGGGAAAGAAAGTCGGCCCACTTCTGTTCGGCAAGCGAGGCCTTCTTATTCTCTTCACCGCTCATCTTATCGTTTAGGATCTCAAGGATACGGTTTTCCTTGTACGCCTCTAACATCTCTTTCTGTTTCTCCTCGATCTCCCTCGATTTTGTACGTATGCTTTCTTCCTGGTCCTTTATGTTGTTGCTGAGTTGAATAAGATAGCTAACAAGGATCTCCAGTTCTCCTATATTCACTATGCCGTTTTTTTGTTTAAACCCCTCTCTGGTATTCTTCATTGCCTCGTCGAGAAAGTCGAGCTTGGCTTTCTCGATGTCGAGTTCATCCATCCCTCTTTTTAGCTCGAGTTCGTGTTTTTCCAGAATGAGCTTCTTTAATTCTAATACACGTGATACTATCTGGCGTCTTCTCATTCTCCATCCTCCTTGAAGATCAGATATAGTCTCTGCAGGCAATCCGCAAAATCGCATCTCTCATCCGTTCCCTGCCTAAGATACCCCTTTAACTTCTCGATCATGCCAATAGCGTAATCCACTTTTGGATTGGTGCCCTCTTTATAGGCGCCTAGGTTGATCATGTCTTCCAGTTTCTTGTACGTTGCCATAACCTCAACGAATCTAGAGGCGTATTCCCTATGCCTTTCATCCACTATATCGGCCATCACCCTGCTTATACTCTGAAGCACGTCTATTGCGGGGTAGTGGTTTTCCATAGCGAGTTCCCTTGAAAGGACTATGTGCCCGTCGAGGATCGCCCTTGCCGCATCGGCTACCGGATCTGTTAGGTCGTCCCCCTCCACCAGGATGGTGTATATGCCAGTTATGCTCCCATTGCCCTCCGATGTGCCGGCCCTTTCGAGGAGCCTTGGAAGGAGTGCAAAGACAGAAGGGGTATACCCCTTTGTGGTTGGAGGCTCCCCTATGGCGAGACCGATCTCTCTCTGCGCCTGGGCAACACGCGTGAGCGAATCCATGAGAAGTAGAACGTCTTCGCCTCTATCCCTAAAGTATTCGGCTATTGCGGTCGCCGTAAGGGCGGCCCTTATCTTTAAGAGTGGGGCTTCCTCTGCAGTGGCGACTACGACAACGGATTTTTCTAGTCCCACATCTCCCAGGTCCTCTTCTATGAACTCTCTAACCTCTCTTCCCCTTTCACCGATGAGGGCAATGACATTTACCGATGCCTCTGTATACCTCGCTATCATTCCAAGGAGCACGCTTTTCCCTACACCTGCCCCCGCCATTAGTCCTATCCTCTGCCCCTCACCGCATGTGATGAGCCCGTTTATCGCCCTTATACCTAGGTCTAGTGGCCTTGAGATCCTCTGCCTCCTGAGGGGATGTGGGCTTTGAGAGAAGAGCGGATATTCGATTCCGCAAGTAGGGCCTTTTCCGTCTATCCCTTCACCCTTTCCGTTTATTATCCTGCCCTTAAGGGAGGGCGAGACTCTTATAGAGGCGTTTTGACCGATGGGAAGCACCCTACTGCCGGGTTTTATACCGGATATATCGCTAATGGCCATAAGCAGTACCTTTCCGTCTCTAAATCCCACGACCTCCGCATCCAGAAAGACGTTCCCGACGGGTATCCTGCATATTTCTCCTATACTCGTTCTTAATCCAGTTGCCTTTATGATGGGACCTGTAACCTCTACGATCTTTCCGTATACCTTTATGGGGTCTATCCTTTTAACGCCTTCTATGTAAGGAGATATGTCAATTATCACCATTTCTCTCCGCCATCTCTTTTATCAGGTTCCTTAGCTGTTCGTCTATATCGGTAACCACATCCTCCAGCGTTCCTATCACCAAGGAGCCGCACTCGGAGACAGAATGATCCACGTCGAAAACCACGTCTGGGTGAATATCCAGTATCTCCGGCCTATGATTCATAAAGAGCTCGTAAAGGGAAGGGTTTATCTTTATTTTAATCTGTCCGGTTCTTTCGATCTTCTTTAATGCCTCCTTGGTTATTTGAACGATGTGTTCTGGTGCTATTCTCAGCTCTTCAGTGAGGATCCTCTTTGCTATACTTACGGCAAGCTCCAAAACCTGAGGTTCCAGCTCTCTAATCAGCCTCTCCCTTAGCGAGGTGATCTCCCTCAGCACTGTCTCTAGTTTCTCTATTAAGACCCTTGCTTTCTCCTCTCCTACGGCGAATCCGGCTTTTTCGCCTGCCTGAAATCCGCTCTCGTAGGCCTCCTTTTCCACCATCTCTATGTTCTCCTTCCATAGTTCCCCCTCTACATCCCCCTTATCCGTGCTCTCCTTCACCGTGTCCAGGAAGGGCATGTCGAGCCTTGTAAAGTTTTGGTCTTTTGTGATTCGGATCCTATACAACGATCTCTTCTTCTCCCCCTCTCTTTAGGATTATCTTCCCCTCCGCCTCTAGCCTTCTTGCTATTCTTACTATGCCTTGCTGTGCCTTCTGTACATCAGATACCCTAACCGGTCCCTTAAGCTCCATATCCTCCTTTAGGAGTTGAGCGGCCCTCTGTGACATGTTCTTAAACATCTTTTCCCTTAACGCCTCAGAGGTGGTCTTAAGGGCAAGCGAGAGGTCTTCCGTATTTACCTCCTTTAAAAGCATCTGGATACTCCTGTCGTCTAGACCTATTAGATCATCAAACACGAACATGGATTGCCTTATCGAGTTTGCCATCGCTTCGTTCTTCTCCTCGATCCTACTGAGTATCGTCTCCTCGATAGACCTATCGCATTGGTTTAGTATCTCTGCCAGTGTCTTTATTCCACCGATTTTCATTCCCCTGGTTTTACTGAGCTCCATGTGTCCCTTGAGTACTTCTTCCAGTTCTTCGAGCGTATTTTCGGATATCCTTTCGATCGATGCTATCCTCATCGCGACGCTTATCCTTAGCTCCTCTGGCAAAGCGGCCATGGCCTCGGCTGCCTGGGCCGGTTCAAGGAGGCAGAGAACCAAAGCTATGGTCTGGGGGTGCTCCGTTATGAAAAAGTTAACTAGGGCCTTCGGGTCGACCCATTTGAGTGAATCGAGTGGACTTGCCTCCGAGGCCCTCTCTAGTATCTTTTCCGCATTATCATGACCGAGTCCTTTGGATAGGACCTTCTTTATGAATCCCTCCCCTATAATCACGTCTTCTCTCGATATAACGTGAGTGACCTCTTTCATGACCTCTTCGAGTTTTGGTTTGGCAACCGTCTTCATCTGCTTCATATGGGTTGTCAGTTTTCCTACCACCTTCATATCGAGGTTCTTGATGATCTCTGCGGCGGTCTCTTCCCCTATGATGTTTAAGAAAATAACCGCCTTCTCGTATCCGCTAAGTGACACCTTATCCTCCTTCTAACCAGCTTTTTATAAGATTTGCCGCTTCTTCGGGATTCTGATGTGCCCATTCGGCTATGCGATCCTTTAGTGGCTTTTCCTGCTTCTCCGAGGCCCTTTCCGTCTCTGCTTTTACTACATGTAAAGGGGTCGAGGGCCTCTCGGTTCTTGGTGCTTCGGATGTCAAGACCTTTATTAGGGGTCTCATCACCAGGAGGAAGAATAAAACCATCGTCAGAAGTGGAACTAGGTATTTCAAAACACCCATGACTAACGGTATGACCTCTCTCTTAGGCGGTGGCAATTCCTCCTCGAGCATGATCTCAAATGGCATGTTTATTACCTTTACCTCGTCTCCCCTTTCCGCCGTAAAGCCTATGGCCTTCTTTACCATCTCCTCGAATTGTTTTATCTCCTCTTCGGAGCGTTGCGTCTTTTGTCCGCTTGCCCCTGCTTGCGTATTGGCATCTAGGAGAACCACGGCAGAGATCCTCTTTATCTCACCCGGAGAGGCCACGATGCGACTTACTACCTTGCTTATCTCGTAATTTATAGTCTCGTTCTTCTTTTCCAACTGAGACTGAGATGCCCCCGATTGGGTTACGGTCTTATTTGGAAGATTCGATGCAACACCGGGGACTCCTCCGGTTGTTCCATTGACGGATTTCTCGGTTTCCCTCTGCTCGCTTATAACGACCTGGCTATCTGGATCTATCCTTTCCTCAGTCTTTTCAATCCTTGTAAAATCAATCGAGGCTGTTACCTTGGCCTCCACCTTGCCCTTGCCGACCACGGGTTCTAACAGGTTGATGATTCTCTGTTCCATATCCTTCTCGTAGTTTCGCTGAAACTCCAACTGGGTTCTCGTTATCCCTATAGTTTCATTCACAGGTAAGGTGAGCACCTCTCCGGTTTGGTCTATTATTGTTACATCCTTCGGATCCAGGCCTTCAACGCTACTCGAAACTAGGTGTACTATCCCTTCTATCTGTTCCTGATTAAGCCTTCTACCGGGTTTAAGGCTCACAAAAACGGAGGCCTTCGGTCTCTCCTCTTTCTCGGCAAAGAGCGATCTTTCGGGAATCGCTAGGTGAATGCGGCACTGATCCACCGCTGTAATGGATTTTATCGTTCTTGCGAGTTCTCCTTGAAGGGCCCTTCTGTAGTTTAATTTTTGGACGAAATCGGTCATCGTGAGGTTCGTCTCGTCAAAGAGCTCAAAACCCACACCACCGCTTTGAGGGAACCCTTGGGTAGCGAGTCGGAGCCTTAGTTCATAGACCTTATCCGAAGGCACAAGTATTGCGCCCCCGGATACCCTGTAAGGGGTCTTCTCTTCCTGGAGTTTCTGTATTATTGCCCCTGCATCTTCTTCGCTTAGATTCGAGTATAGGATCTGGTAACTCGGCCTCTGTAACCAGACGAGCGACAGAATGAGGACCGATATGCCGAGTACAAGGACTCCCAGAAGAATGAGCTTCTTCCTAGTGGAAAGTGACTTTATCCCTTCTACCGTGTCTGTGAGAGTGGCCATTAGACCTGCATCCTGCTAATCTCTTCGTACGCGCTTAAGAGCCTGTTTCTTACCTCTATCATAAGCTGAAATGACATGTCGGCCTTCTCCATCGCCATAACCGCTTCTATAACATCCCCTCCGGAGGCGAGTTCGTTTACGGCCTTTTTAACATCGCTTTCGACCTGAGAGATCTTTCCTATGGCGTCTTTTAGGATCTCATCGAAGCCGTTTCCAGGGTCTTTATCGCCTATCTTCGATTGCTTTAAGGATTCCAGGCCGTCTTTTAGCCCGCTTATCTTTATCTCAGACATCAAGCCCTCCCTAATTCAAGCGCCTTCATAAACATGGACTTTGATACGTTAAATGCGGAAACGGAGGCCTCATAGGCTCTAAAGGCCATCATCATATTCGTCATCTCCTCTATGACGTTTACGTTAGGCATTAAGACGTATCCGTTTGCATCTGCGTCTGGGTGGGAGGGATCGTATATGGTGTTAAGTGGGGTTTGGTCTTCCACTATGCCTGTGACCTCAACCCCCTCTAGTCTTTCGGTGGTTGTTTCTATTGGAACTGCCGAGAAGACGACGTCCCTTCTTCTATAGGGGCCCCCTCCTTCCACCGTTCTTGTGGAGTTGGCATTTGCGAGGTTTGATGCGATCACGTTCAACCTCTGCCTCTGGGCATTCATGGCCGATGCGCTTATCTTTAATACGCTAAAAGGGTTCATAACTGCCTCCTTAACGCGTTCTTAAACATCCTTATCTTCGTTGAAAGCATACTTATACCGGCTTGGAATAGCAGGGTGTTCTCTACCATCTTGGCCATCTCGATGTCCGGCTCTACGTTATTGCCATCCAGCCATGGCGGGTCTGTTTCTATCTTTACCTCGCTGGAGACATGGGAGGCCCTTCCCTTTATATGTCTGGGGTGGGTTACCCTGAACTCCAGACTGACGTTACCCAAGGTGTCCTCAAATCTTACGTCCTTTGCCTTATAGTTTGGCGTATCGGAGTTTGCGATATTGGATAAGATGACTCCGTGCCTTAGGGTTGCCCGTCTTATCAGGTTTTCTAGGATCTTAAAGTCGTCACCCATGTGCCGCTCCTTTAAGAAGCAAACATCGTGCCCGATTTCAAGGTCATTTTTTAAATCCCGTGGCCTAAAGTTTTTTCTTCACCGGGAAAATTTTGCCCGTATTTTTTGAGCTTGTTCCTTATAGTCCTTACGCTTACACCGAGGATCCTTGCGGCCTTTGTCTTGTTGCCGTTTACCTCTCTCAGCGTCTTAAATATGAGTTCCCTTTCCATGTCGTCCACCGTCTTTGGGAAGGGTTCCTTTTCGATGATATGTGTCTTTCCATCGACTGTACCAATGGGGGATTCGTTCTCAAGCAGAAAGTCACCCGGCTCTATCCGGTCTCCCTTGCAGAGGAATACCGCCCTCTGTACGACGTTTTCGAGTTCCCTTACGTTACCCCGCCATTTTCTAGCCCGGAGGATTTCTATCGCCTCATCCGAGAATCCCTTTATGTCCTTTCTTGCCAGGGCGGAGAATCTCTCTAGGAAGTGCGCGGCAAGAAGGGGTATGTCCTCCGGCCTCTCTCTAAGAGGTGGTACCTTTATTGGAAACACGCTTAACCTGTAGTAGAGGTCCTCCCTAAAGCGTCCTTCTATACACTCCCTGAAGAGATCCCTGTTCGTTGTGGCTACCACCCTTACGGCTATAGGAATGGGTTCCCTGCCTCCTATGCGGTCTATCTCTTTTTCCTGCAGGACCCTTAGGAGCTTTGCCTGTAGGGCTATTGGTATTTCTCCTATCTCGTCTAGAAGGATAGTACCGCCGCTTGCAAGCTCGAACTTCCCTTTCTTTCTCTCTACTGCTCCAGTAAATGCCCCTCTTTCGTAGCCGAAGAGCTCGGATTCGAGAAGGCTCTCTGGTATGGCGGCACAATTCACGGCGATAAATGGGTTATCCGCTCTTCCGCTTGCCCTGTGAATGAATCTCGCAAGGAGCTCTTTTCCCGTGCCGCTCTCACCGTAGATGAGAACCGTTATATCGCTTGAGGCAAGGTCTTTGGCTAGGTTGAGGATCCTCCGCATCTCTGGGTTTGCCGTAATGACCTCCTTTTCGGATGGAATGCGCGTTATAGCCGATTCTATGGTCTTTTTTAGAGTCTCTATGGAAAAGGGCTTTAGTATGTAATCCGTGGCTCCCTCCTTTATCGCCTCAACCGCATTCTCTATGGTTCCATACGCCGTCATAACGATGATGGGAAGATCGCAGAAATTCCTCCTTATCTCTTTTATGAGTGCGATTCCGTCCATTTTGGGCATCTTCATATCCGTTATAACGAGGGAGAAGTCAGATCGCCTTAGCTTCGAGATGGCGTCTTCGCCACTTGGAGAGGTTACCGTACTGAATCCGAGTTTCTCTATGACCTCGTTAAGGGCGAACCTCATCTGGGGTTCGTCGTCAACAACGAGAATCGGCTTAATCCGCTTTAAGTCCATCTAATCCCTCCCCGTTGTCCGATTTGGGAAAATAGAGGCTAAATACGCACCCTTTTCCCTCCTCGCTCAAGACCTTTATGTAGCCGTCGTGGTTTTGCATTATCTTTAGTGCGATCGTGAGTCCAAGGCCCGTTCCCCTCTCCTTCGTGCTGAAAAACGGATCGAATATCTTTTCCATGTCCTCGCTCTTGATTCCCACTCCGTTATCCTTTACATCCACTATGGTGAAGCCTTCGTCTTCCCTCATGAGGATCTCGATCTTTCCTCTTTCTGGCATCGCCTGTATGGCGTTTATGATTATGTTCATAAGTACCTGTTTGAGGAGTTCGGGGTCGGCATGGATATTGCACCCATAAAGTGATTTTTCTATTCGTATATTCCTCGTTTCCATTAGTGGTACGAGCATCTCAATAGATTCCTCTATCGTCTTATCCAGCCTAATCGGTCTCCTTACGGGTTTATGATCCCTTACAAAGGAAAGCATGTTAGTGAGTATGTTATTGAGATTTCCTATCCCTATTGAGATCCCCCTTGCAAGTCTCTCAAAATCGGTTCCCTGGAGTTCCCTTTCAAGCAGATTGGAAAAGAGCTCTATACTGCAAAGGGAGTTTCTTATCTCGTGTGTCATCTTGATAATCATCTCCCCCATGGCTATAAGCCTCTGATTCCTCTCGTGCTGGACCTCGATCTCCTTTAATCCCGTTATGTCCTTTATAAGGATCACGTTTCCCCTGAGGTCTCCCTTCGAGTCAACGACCCCGGAGCGTGAGAGGATGACGTTATATCTCTTGCCGTTTACCTTTAGTATCGTGTCGGGGCCGCTTCTTACTATGGAGAGGTCGAGGGAATTAAACGCCTTTCCTATGTCTTTAGGCCCAAGTTCCAAAAGGGTTTCCGCCGACTTGTTTATCATAGTAATGACGTCTTCCCGATCTAAAACGATTATCGCCTCCTCCAGGTTGTATAGGATCGCATTTAGGTAGTCCCTGCTCGTCTCGGCCTCCCTGAGGGCGTCGTTAAGCTGTCTGTTCTTCTCCTTGAGTTCGGTTGTTAGGTACCTGACCTTTTCTTGAAGCATCCCGTAGTAGTTCTCTAGGTTCTTAGATGCTGTCATAAAGTTTTGAAAGGCTTCGCTAAGACGCTCCGCATCCATTAGAGTTCTCCCTTAATCCTCTTTGCTATGTCTAGTTCCTTTTGGGTTATTTCCCTAAGGCGAGCCAGTGGGTCTGGTGCACCGGTTTTTGTTTCCGAGAACATCGATGTCATGTATCTTGCCCAATCCGAGTCCTTTAGAGTCACTTTGCCGATCGCAGGATCCTTCATGGAGGCCGCTATCCTGTAGTACTTAAGGGCATCGGCTCTCCTTCCCATTCCATGGAGCAGGTCTGCAAGTGCTACGTATGCCGCCATGGGACCACCCACCCTGTTTAACGCCTCTTCAAAGAAGCCTATTTCCTTTGTATCTCCCGATTCTTTTAACACTCTGGAGAGTAGGACTATGTCCTCCTCATTCATATCCTTAATCGATCTAATCGCCCGGAGGGCCTCTTCGTATTCTGAATTAAGCCTGTGCACCTTTGCCTTAATGCGAAGGACATCATCGCTTTCTTCCCTGTTCGTTTCCCCTATGTATTTGAGAGCGAGATTTCCATCTCCCATATCGGCGAAAAACCCCGCAAGATAGAGTCGGGCTAGGGGTTTTACATCATCCGAGCCGTTCTCCATAAGCCATCTGCAGATATCTAAGAACGGTCTTCCCGTGTTCCTAAGGCCCTCTGCTATCCTTATAAGAGACCGGGATCTTGAGGGTTCCATGAGGAATCGTCCGTTTGCCTTCCAGAGCCTTAAGAAGAGGTCCGAGTCTTTTCCCTCTGTATCGAGGAGAATCGCCTCTAGCTCATCGGAGGCCTCTCTGTTAGAAGGCTGTCTGGATGCGATCTCCCGGATGAGTGCTGCTGCCTCGTCGAGTTTACCCCTTTGCCTGTAGAGACGTGATAGTTTTAGTGTGGCCGTATCGTATCCACTGCCATAGGGGTAATCGTTTCTTATCTCTAGGAGTGTAGAGACCGCGTCTTCGTACCTCTCCATCTTGATGTAGGTGTCTGCAAGGTGTAGGAGGGCCTGACTGCGCACCTGCCTCTCTTGTGATTGCAAGGCCGATTTAAAGAACCCGATAGCCGAACGAAACTCCCCTTCTTCGGCGTTGATAAGCCCAAGGCTGATCTCAGCCCTGTGTATTATGGAGGGGTCTTTGGAGTTCTCGAGTATGGAGACCAGGTATATCCTTGAATCATTCGGTCTTCCCATCTGGCGAAGGTTCTCGGCCACACTGTACCTCGTCTCATCGGATGATCTTAGATACCCGGCGTCTTTCCAAATAAGAGACATGTAAAGGGCGTTTGCCTCTTCCTTTCTCCCCATCGATTGAAGACAATTGGCCTTACCGTAAAGGGCAGGGGATGTGTTTCCCGCCTTCTCGTATTCCTCTATCGCTTCATTGAATAATCCGAGCTTGTAGAGGGATTCTCCGAGTTTGAGATGCGCACCTTTGGAAAGGGGCGAATTGGGAAAGGAACCTAGGAACAACCTGAAACATAGAGCTGCCTCATAGTAAAAACCCATATTGAGATAGGCCATTCCCCTTTCGAGTAGGGCGAGTTCCTTTGTCTCTCCAGGTGGGGAGAGTATATAGGCTAACCTGAGGTGCCCTATTGAATCATACGACCCCCTAAGGGCGAGCGCTTTTCCATAGAGGTAGTGGTATAGGGGGAACTCCCCTTCGTCTGGGCTGTATCCCGAAAGTACGCTCAGGGCCTCTTCCGCCCTCCCTGCGTTTATGAGCTCACCTGCCTTCGCAAGTGGATTATTCCCCTCTTCCTTGGCCATTATACCAGTCGGAGCAAGGATTAAGAGGACGATTAGCAGAACCCGCATGACCGGGAGTATGTGCAACAAACATGCCAACTACGGCTGACCTTTATGTATGGTTGGACTATTGGAATGGAATCGTTTTACTTACTGAGTATAGTGTATTGAGCCTCGGGAGTTCGTCACCATACTGGCATATGGATACGACTACGGTAGGGTAATTAACGTCATATATTTGACAGCGCCAATGGTTTGACTAACCATCGGCGGATTCGGACTCGATTCCTATTCTTTTTAGTTTTTCTATGAGTGTTGTCCTCTTTATTCCTAGAAGCTTTGCGGCTTTGCTCTTTGTTCCTCCAGCTTTCTTAAGGGCTTTAAGGATGAGGGTTTTTTCTGTGTGATAGAGGGTCTTTTCAAGGTCTATTCCTTCATCGGGGATGTCAATGGCCTGCCGATTGTGGTTGAGCATGATGCCCTGGTTATTAGATGAGTTAAAGAACCTCTCTGGTAGGTCTTCTAGTTTAATTACCCTGTCTTTGGCGAGTACCATAAGTCCCTCTAATAGGTTTTTTAATTCCCTTACGTTGCCAGGCCAGTTGTAACTCAGGAAACACTCCATCACCTCTTCGGAGAACCTGAGGGGCTCCCTTTTCATCTTTGTGGAGAACTCGTTTACGAAATGATCGAGAAGAAGCGGTATATCTTCACGGCGCTCTCTTAACGGGGGAAGATGTAGTTGTACTACGTTTAACCTGTAATAGAGGTCTTCTCTGAATCTTTCCTGTCTTACCAGTTCCTCCAGGTTCCTATTTGTCGCTGCTATTATCCTCGTATCCACCTTGATCGTCTTAATCCCTCCAACCCTCTCGAATTCCTTTTCCTGAATGACCCGAAGTAGCTTCGCCTGTAAGGAGGGGTCCAGGTCTCCTATCTCGTCGAGGAATAAGGTTCCGTTATTTGCGAGCTCAAAACGACCGATCCTCGTGTTTATCGCTCCGGTAAAAGCCCCCTTTTCGTATCCGAAGAGCTCTGACTCAAGAAGGCTGGTAGGGATGGCGGCACAGTTTAGAGGGATAAAGGGCTTCTGGGAGCGTGAGCTATTGTAATGGATGGTCTTTGCGATCACCTCCTTTCCTGTTCCACTCTCACCTGTAATGAGAATCGTACAGTCGGTGTCTGCTACCTTCTCTATCATCTCATATACCCTTTGCATTGTGGGTGAGATCCCTATAAGCCCGTTGAAGCTGTATTCCCTTTTTAGCTGTTTCCTCAGCATGACGTTCTCTTCTTTAAGCTCTCTCATGCTTATGGCCCTTTTTATAGTGAGGAGGAGTTCATCGGAGTTAAAGGGTTTGGTGATGTAGTCAAAGGCCCCGAGTTTCATAGCCTCAACCGCCGTTTCCACTGTTGCAAACCCCGTGATTATTATTACCGGGATATCCCTCTTCGATCCCGATACCTCTCTTAAGATATCCATTCCACTTATACCGCAAGGCATGACGATGTCGGTTAATACCAGATCGAACCTCTCCTCCTTCACTAATGCAAGTCCCCTATCTCCGCTATGGACTAGTGTGACCTCAATACCCTGGCTCTCTAAGAAAAGGCGGAGAACCTCTGCTATGGCCTTGTCGTCTTCTATGATAAGGATCTTTGGCATGCTAAATCTATAATGACCATTTTTAAAAATGTCAATACGTTGACGTCTCAATCCGTGAATATCGTCAACGTTTCGACGACACCACTCGTTTCTTATGGTCTTTTGTTTGGCATGATGAGTGCATGTGTAGACGTGAGATTGAAACATCGGTTTCTCCATTTAAGGAAGTGATAGAACATGGATAACGAAAAAGAAGAATCCAAACCCAAGGAAGCCCAGGTAGGCACGAAGAAAAGGGGAAGGGTGAAATCGCTTATCATCGCGTTTACGGTTCTACTCATCATAGGCGGGGGAGGCTTTATGGGCTATACCAGGTTTTTTAGTCCCAAGCACGGATCGGAGGAGAAAAAAGAAACGGAGAAGAAGGCCGTTCTTTTTGCCATTGAACCACTTGTCCTTAATCTAGCGGGTGGAAGGTTTCTCAAGTTATCCGTACAGTTTGAACTGACGGATTCCTCCTATGGGCATATGGTAAGCGATAAAACCCCTCAACTGCGGGATGCGATTATCACCTTTATAAGCAGTAAGTCCGTGGAATCCATATCTACACCGGAGGGGAAACTCCAGCTTAAGGACGAGATACTCTTAAGGGCGAATCGGGTTATGGGAAACGGGGTTTTCAGCAACCTCTATTTTACCGAGTTTGTAATGCAATGAGCGACATACTGTCTCAGGACGAAGTGGATCTACTGCTAAGAGCGGTTGAGGCCGGTGAGGTAGAGACCGAAACTCCGGATGAAGGGGTAGGAGGGGTTAGGCCCTACGACATTACGAACCAGGAAAGGATCATACGTGGCAGGATGCCGGGCCTCGATATAGCAAACGATAGGTTTGCGAGGTTCCTCAGAAACTCGATATCGGGTTTTATTATGAGATTCGTCGACGTTAGCGTCCACAGTACGGAGCTCATGAAGTTTAGCGAGTTTATGAAGATAGTTCCCTTTCCTTCCAGTATCAATATCTTTAAGATAGAGAGTCCGTTTAAAGGATACGCCCTATTGGTGTTTGAGGCGCCTCTCATATTCACTCTGGTTGAGTTTTTCTTCGGCGGTAAAACCGCCTCCTGGTTTAAGCCCGAAGGTAGGTCTTTTACGGTTATAGAACAGAGGGTGATCAAAAAGCTCGTTAAAGCGGCCTTAGAGGACCTTGTCACGGCATGGGAGAACATAGCGCCCCTCGGTGTCGAATACGTTTCTTCGGAGATGAACCCTCACTTTATAACCATCGTTACTCCGAGCGAGATAGTGATTAAGGTAGAGGTTCATGTAGAGATCGAGGACTTTAAGGGAAGGGTTTTTATCTGTATTCCATATGCGTTAATCGAACCGGTGAAGGAGAGGCTCTACTCCGGCATTCAGAGCGAGATGTCTGTGACCGATCAGAGGTGGGTTGGCAGATTGGAGGAGATACTCATGGATTCCTATGTAGAGGTTGCGGTTAAACTGGAAGACCTTGAACTCACTTTGGAGGAACTCCTAAACCTTGAAGTCGGCAGTGTCATTAGCCTAGACAGGTCCGTAGAAGAGGAGGTTATCGTCGAGGTTGAAGGCGTTCCAAAGTTTAAAGGGGTTTCGGGTTATAGCAGGGGTAATCAGGCGATAAAAATAACAAAGATCCTTTAGGGGGCATACGATGGACGATAAAAGCGTAAGCGTTGTTGAAGGAACAAAATTCGAGGAGCTGAGACCGGAGACGGGAGAAAACGGTGGTAGAAGGGGAATAGAGTTTCTTCTCGATATACCTCTTGTGCTCACCGTGGAGCTTGGAAGAACGAAGATGCTTGTAAGAGACCTCCTGCAGATCGGTCAGGGTTCTGTCATCGAACTCGACAAGTTGGCGGGTGAGCCCATGGAGATACTGGTGAGCAATAGACTCGTGGCAAGGGGCGAGGTTGTGCTCGTAAATGAAAAGTTGGGGATAAGGGTCACGGATATCATAACGCCTGTAGAGAGGATAAAGCAGCTTAAATGATCGGTATATACATCAAGGTGATACTGGCTCTAGGGGTGGTTCTGGGACTCATCCTCGCTATCGGGATCTCACTTAAGAGGAGACGGGGTAAGGGTGTGGAACTCATAAAGATTCTGGCCTATCAATCCCTGGGGATGAAAAAGGGGATTTCAGTTATTAAAATCGGCAGGGAACTCCTGGTTCTTGGGATTACGTCAACTGACATCCGGTTACTAAAGACACTAAACGAAAGCGAGATTGAGTCCGAAACGGTCAGGGACATAGCCGAGAGGGTAAGCGCTTTAAGAACCATTAAAGAGGGGCTTCTAAATGCAGATAAGTGACCCAGTCATACAGGCCTTCCTTATCATAGGATTCCTGTCTTTCCTTCCGGCCGTGCTTGTCATGTTTACCTCTTTCACACGGCTTGTGGTTGTCTTCTCCTTCCTCCGCCAGGCAATCGGTGGGCAACAGATACCGCCAAACCCAGTAATCATAGGGCTCGCTTTATTCGTGACCCTTTACGTCATGTCTCCGACCGTAGATGTAATAATGAAAGAGGCGATAAGGCCCTATATGGACAGGCAGATAACGATCGAGGAGGCGTTTAAAAGGTCGGAAAGCCCAGTTAAGGCGTTTATGCTCAAACAGACCAGGGAAAAGGACATAGCCCTCTTCCTTAACCTGGGAAAGGAGAGGCCACCATCGAGTCCCGATGAGTTATCCCTCAGGGTGGTTGTGCCCGCATTCGCGATAAGCGAACTGAGGACGGCTTTCGAAATAGGTTTTCTCCTTTTCCTGCCCTTTCTCATAATAGACATAGTCGTATCGAGCGTACTACTCTCTCTCGGTATGATGATGCTTCCCCCTGTCCTCATATCCCTTCCCTTTAAGGTACTCCTCTTTGTTCTCGTGGACGGGTGGAATCTCGTAGTCGGTTCAATAGTAAGGAGCTTCCAATGACCGTGGAGATGGTAAGGGATATATCACAAGAAGTTATGAAGACTATACTCCTAGTCTCAGGGCCAGCACTACTCGTGAGTCTATGCGTCGGTCTAATAGTAAGCCTCTTTCAGGCCATAACGCAGATACAGGAGTTCACTCTTACATTTGTACCAAAGATAATAGCCGTGTTCTTAAGCGTTTTTTTGCTCTTTCCTTGGCTTGTGAGGGTGATGGTGGCCTTCACAAAGATGATCATAGAAAATATCCCATTTTACATAAGATAATGGACATAGGGGTTTTTTCAAAATACATCCTGGGCTTCTTATTTATACTCCTAAGGGCAAGCGTCTTTATCGGTATGCTCCCCTTCTTTGGCAGCAAGAACCTGCCCTTCCAGTTTAAGGTCGGTTTTATAATCGCTATGGCTATGGTGCTTACACCCGTTATAGAGGTTAAGGTCTCAAGGGGGGATATACCGGTTCTCCTTATACGTGAGGTGGTAGTTGGAATGGCCCTTGGATTTATCGCCCGCTTCGTGTTTTTTGCGGTTGAGATAGCGGCCCAACTCATAAGTGCCGCTATGGGTTTAAGCGTTGCGGGTCTCTTTAACCCAGAGTTCGGTCAGTCTACTGATATAGGGATGCTCTATGGAACCATTGCGATGCTGGTTTTCCTCTCTATGGATGCACACCATGACCTCATCTATGTATTTGTAAGAAGCTATGGATGGCTTCCCGAGGGAGGAAGGGTTGACGTGATGGGTATCATGGAAGAAGTGTTGTCTGTCTTGGAAAGGATGTTTGTTATCGCCATAAAGCTGAGCGCTCCTGTTCTTACAATTATGGTTATAACGAACCTCCTCCTCGGTTTTATATACAGAGCGACCCCGCAGATGAACGTCTTCTTTATCAGTTCTCCGATATACGTCTTTATAGGTTTCTTGGTGATGCTCTTGGGTGTATCGGTTTTTATCTACCTGAGCGGTGCCTATTTCAATACGGTAAGGGACGAGATGTCTAGGGTCTTGATTCCCAAAAGGGGTTAGAGATGCCCGATTTTGAAGAGAGAACGGAACAGGCTACTCCGCGAAGACGTGAAAAGGCAAGGGAGAAAGGCTCTATTCCGAGGAGCCGTGAGCTCGTCTCTATGGTTACAAGCGGAGGAGCCATTGTCGTCTTCTATTTTGCCGGAAAAACGTTTATGGATGGCTCATTGGATCTGGTTAGAGACCTCCTTGGATTCCAGTACGGAAATGACCCGCTTACCGTGATGAAATTGGCCTTTCCTAAACTCATGTTGATTCTAACGCCCTTCTGGGTGGCTACATCCTTATTTGCCTTATTTGCGGGAACGGTTCAGGGAGGGATTCTACTCAGGCCCTTGGGATTCGAGTTTGAAAGGCTTAATCCTTTAAGCGGATTAAAAAGGGTGTTCTCTATATCGGCGCTATTTGAGTTTTTAAAGACCCTCCTAAGATTCCTCATAGGCGGGGTTTTGTCTTATTACGTGATTAAAAGGGCGATCCCTCATGTCTCTATCACACCTACCATGGACTTAAAGACTATAGAGGAGGTCTCCTTAAGGTTCGTATGGAAGGCGGTTTTCTGGATGTTCTCCGTCTTTCTTGTCCTTGCCGTGGTCGATTACCTCATTGAGAGATGGAGGTTTGAGCGCTCGATCAGGATGACGAGGCAGGAACTAAAGGAGGAGATGAAAGAAAGCGAGGGGGACCCACTAATCAAGTCGAGGGTAAGGAGCCTACAAAGGGAACTCGCAAGGAAGAGAATGATGCAGGAGGTTCCAAAGGCAACCGTTGTAATAACAAACCCGACTCACCTTGCCGTCGCCTTAATGTATAGAAGAGAAGAGACATCCGCTCCTAAGGTTATAGCGAAAGGGGCGGGATTCGTGGCCGAGAGGATTAAAGAAATCGCAAGGGAACACGGAATCCCCATTTCTGAGGATAAACCCTTGGCAAGGGCGCTTTACAAGCTCGAAATAGGCTCTTTCATACCCGAGGAACTCTATAGAGCTGTGGCAAGGATACTAGCACACATCTATAGACTAAGGGGTGATTTATGACTGACTTACTCCATATGAAGAGGGAAAACCTCGTGGCGATCGGTATCGTCATAATCCTCGGGATGATGGTAATCCCGATTCCTCCTTTTCTCCTCGATATTTTTCTCTCCTTATCCATATCCATTTCTATAGTGGTCTTACTCACGAGCGTCTACATAAGAAAACCACTCGATTTTTCTGTGTTTCCCTCTCTACTTCTCATACTCACACTCTACAGACTATCCCTCAACGTAGCATCGACCAGACTCATACTCCTAAGGGGTAGTGAGGGGATAGATGCGGCGGGAGGGGTGATAAAATCCTTTGGTAGCTTCGTTGTAGGCGGAAACTATGTGGTTGGTTTTACGATATTTCTCATACTCATAGTGATTAACTTCGTCGTCATTACCAAGGGTGCTGGGAGGATAGCAGAGGTGGCCGCCCGTTTCATACTGGATTCGATGCCTGGGAAGCAGATGGCAATAGACGCCGATCTCAACGCCGGGATTATAAACGAGGCGGAGGCGAGGAGAAGGCGGGACCTCATCTCACAGGAGGCGGATTTCTACGGGGCGATGGATGGAGCGAGCAAGTTTGTAAGGGGGGACGCTATAGCTGGACTCATCATAACGGGGATAAATATAATCGTTGGTTTCATTATAGGAACAGCACAGAAGGGCATGCCAATCTCCGAAGCGGCGAGAACGTACACGGTACTAACCATAGGGGATGGACTTGTCTCACAGATGCCGAGTCTCCTCGTCTCAACAGCGGCAGGTATCGTTGTAAGCCGTGCCGGAGCAGCTACGGACTTTGGAGACGAGATAACCAAACAGGTCCTAATAAATCCAAGGTCCTTAGCCGCTGCCTCGGGTGTGGTATTCGTCCTCGGTCTTGTTCCGGGACTCCCACATATCTCCTTCTTCCTCTTCTCTGTTGCATTAGGGGCATTGGCCTATGTTATATCTAGGTCTCCCGTAGAAGAGGCGGAGGAGAAAGAGGATGAGAAGATAGTTGAAGACCCATCTATAGAGGTCCTTACAGAGATAGAGCCCCTTACATTCGAGATAGGATACGGTCTTATACCGCTTGTAGAGTCCGATGAGTCTGAACTCCTTGGCAGGATAAAGTCGATGAGGAAACAGATCGGGACCGAGTTGGGTTTTGTCATACCACCGATACACATAAAGGACAACCTGCAACTCAGGCCGCATGAATACCGTCTTCTCCTCAGGGACGTAGAGATAGCGCGCGGGGAGGTCATGATGGGCTACTGGCTTGCCGTTCCCTCGGATAAGGCCGAGAGTATAGATGGGATACCAACCAAAGAACCGGCCTTCGAGCTTCCGGCCTTTTGGATCGATGAAAGAGGGGTGGAGAATGCCAGGACGAAGGGTTACATGGTTGTCGATATACCGACGGCTATTGCTACGCATCTTACTGAGGTGATAAAGAGGCACGCATGGGAGCTTCTAACTAGGACTGAGGTTCAGGGTCTACTGGATGGCGTATCGAAGAGGTATCCGAAACTCGTCGATGAACTCATCCCGTCTCAGTTAACGCTTGGTAACGTCCAGAGGATCCTCCAGAACCTGCTAAGGGAGAAGGTACCTATAAAGGACACTGTCACCATACTTGAGACCCTGATAGACCATTCGGTCTCGACGAAAGACGTAGAGTTGCTCACTGAGTTTGTAAGACAGGCCCTATCAAGGGTGATTACAAAACAGTATACGGCCCCGGATGGATCGCTATACGTGATGACCCTTGATCCAAGGTTCGAGAGGGTACTTCTCGAAGCCAAGGAAGGTGGCAGTCCGGTGGATGCCGATGTGGTAAGTAGGTTGGTACGTGCCATCGAGAGGTCTTTTACGGCGGATACTTTCAGGGGTTCCTATCCCCTCATACTCTGTTCCTCTCAGGTCAGAAGGTTTCTTAGAAAGATCACAGAGAGGTTTATTCCATCCGTAGTCATCCTTTCGACTGCCGAGGTGACTCCCTCCGTAAAACTCTACATACAAGGAGTGGTGGCTTATGAAGATTAAGAGATTTGAGGCCAAGAGCTTTGCCGAGGCCCTTGAACTCGTAAGGAGGGAGCTCAGCGATGATGCGATAATCCTTTCAACCGAGGAAAAAAAGGGACCAAGACCATCAGTTGAGATCACAGCGGCCGTTGATTACGAGATTCAGGATATAAGGAGAAATGGGGAAAGGGCAAATTGGGGAACCCAGCCCTTTAAGGCAGAGTCCAATAGGCTTCTTGTCGAAGAGATAAAAGAGGAGATAAGGAGACTCAGAGACGTGATAGAGGGCATGAGGGACAGTGGTTTCGAGATATCGCTTCCTATGAAAAAGAGGGTTATACTCGATTTCCTTAGGGAGAGAGCGATAAGGGACGAGTTCGCCCTCCGTATTTGCGAGAGGGCGGAGGATATAGAGAGTATACCGTCTCTAATCGCGGGGGATATAAAGATAAAGGAAAAACACTTCGATAGAAAGGCCATCATGCTCCTTGGGCCTACGGGGGTCGGCAAGACAACGACGGTTGCCAAGCTCTCCGCAAACGCCATAAAGGAGGGGAAGAGGGTTGCCATAATAAGCCTCGATACCTACAGGATCGGGGCGGTTGAACAGATAAGGGTGTATGCGAGGATCCTTGGCATACCGCTATCTATAGTCTCCAATATAAACGAGTTCAGGGAGAGCCTCTCTAACCTTGCGAGGAGTAGAGACGTCATATTCATTGACACGGCCGGAAGGAGTCCGGCGAACGAGTCTTATATCGGCCAGCTATCCGAGATCCTCCATAAGACAACCGGTGATTCCAATCCCTTTGGCCCTTTCTCACTTGAACTCCATCTACTCATTGGTCCGAGCTATGACGATGAATTCATTAGGGAGTCTCACAGGTTCTATAGAAGGCTTCCGGTTGATTGCATAGGGTTTACAAAGGTGGACGAGGCGGTAAGATTCGGCTCGCTCTACAATACGATGCTGTCGTATGGGAAACCGATCGCATACATAACAACAGGCCAGAACGTTCCTAGTGACATTGAGTTTGTAACCAGAGATAGTCTTGCAAATCTGATACTGAGAAAGGGGTTTCTATGACTCTAATGGAAAATGTAAGGAATAAGCTCGTAAAGACTATAGCCGTAACAAGTGGAAAGGGGGGCGTTGGGAAAACCAATCTGGTGGCCAATCTTGCCATACCTCTTAGGAATATGGGTAAGGAGGTTATGATATTAGATGCCGACCTCGGACTCAGCAACATAGATGTCCTCCTTCAGCTCGCTCCGAAGTATAACCTACAGCACGTGCTTAGCGGTGAGATGAAGCTCAAAGACATCGTGGTTGAAGGCCCGTATGGGATAAAGATACTCCCTGCCAGTTCCGGCGTACAGGAGCTAACCTCTCTAGACGAGTTCCAGAGACTACGGATACTAGAGGCATTTGAGGAGTATGAAGAGGACGTGGACATCCTCTTGGTTGACACAGGGGCGGGTATATCGGAGAACGTGGCCTTCTTCTGTGTCACGGCGCAGGAAATAGTAGTCGTTGTCTCACCTGAGCCAACCTCTATTACTGATGCATATGCGCTCATAAAGGTATTATTTACCAGGTACCGGGAAAAAGATTTCCATGTCATCGTAAATCTGGTGAGGAACGCCGAGGAGGGAAAGGAGGTGTTTAGGAGGATCTCACTTGCCACCGAGAGGTTTCTAAACCTGTCGCTTAAGTGCCTTGGATACATCCCTTTTGACGACTCTGTACGAAAGGCCGTAAGGGCGCAGAGGCCTTTTGTCGATGTATATCCAGACTGTCCCGCTTCTAAGGGGATCTATGAGATCGCGCCAAGACTCCTAAATCAGGATGGAAAGATTAAAGGAACCCTTCAGCTTTTTATAAGGGATCTGTTATCGAGTACGGGTCCTAACATGAGAACGCATTCATAAACGTCCAAAGGGTTTCTATGGCACGGCTTTTGCAAAACCACTACTAGAGAAAAAGAGCAAGACCCATAGGCGAGAGCCGATTTTGGATAAGGAAATAATAAAGAATTGAGTCTAACGAGGCCCTTAATTAAGCCCGGATCTGGATATGGGAGGGAACTGAGCGAGGAGGAAAAAGAGGATCTAATCAAGGGTTTTCTCCCCTTTATCAAGTACACCGCCTACAGACTGTCGTGGCGGTTGCCCCCGGAGCTTAGCGTTGACGATCTTATAAGTGCCGGGATCGTCGGGCTCCTGGATGCGCTTCAGAGGTACAAGGAGGGAGTGGCAAAGCTGAGTACCTTTGTAGAGTCGAGGATAAGGGGTGCCATGCTCGACGAGCTTAGATCCGTGGACTGGATTCCAAAATCCATGAGGGAAAGGATCAAGTCGGTTAAAAGGGTCTATCTGGAACTCGAAGGGAAGCTGGGTCGTTCTCCGGAACCGGAGGAGGTTGCCGAGAGACTCGATATGTCTCTCGACGAGTACTACGAGATACTCAGGAGTGCGAGTGTACAGGTGTCATTGAGGTTTGAGGATCTGGATAAGTGTGGAGAGGGCGAGGATTTGGATATAACCGAATGCGTGGCCGATCCGAGTGACAGGACCCCCCTAAATATACTGGAAGAAAGCACTATGAGGGAGAACTTGGCACGCCTTATAGATGGGCTTCCAGAGAAGGAAAGGCTTGTCCTCTCCCTCTATTATTGGGAAGAGATGACGATGAAGGAGATAGGAAAGATCCTAGGTATCACGGAAGGGAGGGTATCACAGCTACATAACCAGGCCCTTCTAAGGCTTAAGGTGAAACTAGAACCATAACTACAGTGATGAGACCAAGAAGGATCTTGAGATTGATAAAGACCCTTTCTCATTCGGACCCCTCAAAGCGGCGTTCGGCTTCTCAGGCCCTTGCCTGCGGTGATGAGAGGGTGATTTATCCGCTGATAAAGGCACTAAAGGATGAGAATCCGGGCGTTCAGGATGCGGCCATGCGCTCCCTTATATCTATAGGAGGAGAGGTTACGGCGTACATGGTGATCCCCCTTTTAAGGGGTGAACCCCTTTTAAGAAATACGGCTAGGATAATCCTAAAGGAGATAGGAGTTGAAACAGTTCCTTTGCTTCATCCACTGCTTAAGGATAAAGACGACGATATTCGTCAATTCGCGATCGACCTTATATCCGAGATAAAGAGTTGCAGCTATCCACAGGAGATCGTAAGGGTTCTCGAGACCGATTCCAATCCGAACGTAAGGGCATCTGCTGCAAGGGCACTGGGGGTTCTTGGTTATAGGGAGGCACTACCCAGCCTCATAAACGCACTAAGAGACGACGAATGGGTTTGCTTCTCTGCCCTTGAGTCTCTTGCCATGATAAAGGACGAGTCATCTCTTGGAGCGATCATCCCGCTCCTCGATAGTCCATCAGATGCGATAAGGTATGCGGCCATAGAGACCCTGGGTCGTATAGGAGGAGCCAACTCTATCAACGTCTTACTCGGTCGCCTTCCAAAGGCGGATACATTTGAAAAAAGGGCGTTAGTAAAGGTCCTTGTAAAAACCGGTATTACTCCTTCTACATTTGGGGTTACCGATATCCTAATTGATATGTTAAAGAGCGACGACTGGGACGAGAGATCCACTGCGATAAAGGGACTTGCGGATCTAAGGGATGAGAGGGCGATCCGTACCATTATAGACATAGCGGGTTCCCTCGATTCATCCGAGCCTGAGGATGAGGAGAGATTGTACCATATAAAATGCGCGCTCCGTCGTTTTGGATGTACTGATGTTTTTGTGGATGTGCTAAACGATCCTTCTGTCAGATACAGAGGAAAGGTCGTTGTGATAGAAGTGATTGGAGAGCTTAGGTTTCAGAAGGCGGTTCCGTCCCTTATAAGGCTTCTGAAAGAGGATTTAAAGAGCGTAAGGAAGGCAACCGTAGATGCCCTTGCGGTCATGGAAGACGATGAGGTCATATGGGATGCCCTAATAGAGGCTCTCTACGATCATGACGGTCATGTAAGGAGATCCGCTGTTGCCGCATTGGGCAAAGTCGATAATAAGAAGGCGTTTTATCCGATATTGGATCTCCTTCACAAAGAGAGAGATCCGGATGTTATAGAAGAAGCCGTTAAATCTCTCCTCATATTGGATCCGGAGGGGTTTATGTCGCGTCTCGATGGGTTTGATAGTGGCATAAATGCACTGGTTCAGCGTCATACCAGGTCGTCTCGATGATTACGGTGCTTCAGGATACGACGTTTAAGCAACTAAGGGATCTTATATACGAGAAGAGTGGCATATTCATTCCCGATACAAAGAAGTACTTTCTTGAAAACAGGCTTATGAGGAGAATAGAGGAGAATAACCTAGACAGTTTCGAGGACTACCTGTATCTCATAAGGCAAGAGTCCAACGGTAACGAGCTTAAGAGGCTCTACGATGCGATAACGACAAACGAGACCTTCTTCTTTAGGGAGCCCCATCAACTCGATGTGTTTGTTAATGAGGTATTACCAAGGGTTATGGAGCAGAAAAAAACAAGGGACATAAAGGTCTGGTCCGCTGCCTGTTCGACTGGGGAGGAGCCCTACACTATAAGCATGCTGCTTAAGGAAGGATGTATGGACGGCCGTGTTGAGATAATCGCCTCCGATATAAGCGATGGCGCCTTGGAATCTGCCACGAGGGCGGTTTACAACTCGTATTCTGTGAGGAACGTGCCGGACCATTATCTCAAGAGGTATTTCGTTTGCGACGGTCAGTCGTATGTACTAGATCAGTCCGTAAAGAAAACGGTTAGGTTCCTAAACATCAACCTCATGGATGAAAAGAGGGTGAAATCCATATCCAACATGGATGTCATATTCTGCCGCAACGTTCTCATATACTTTGATGATAAGGCAAAACAGAAGGCGGTATCGCTTTTATACGGCTGTCTGAAGACCGGAGGCTTCCTGTTCGTCGGTTCGGCCGAGAGCCTTCACAACGTAACACGGGCGTTTAAACCCGTTGTCATCAATAAGGTGGTGGTTTATCAGAAGGTATAAAAAAGAAGAGTGGTTAGAACTAGGAGGGATACCATGAAAATACTCGTAGTGGATGATAATCAGACGACGAGAAAACTAATCGGTATGTATCTTAAATCGAGGGGTCTTAACGTGGTTTTTGCAGAGAACGGGCTGGATGCCATAGAGAAGCTCGCAGACTCTGATGTAGGTTTGGTGCTAACCGACCTCAATATGCCCTATATGGATGGTATCGAGTTTGTAAAGACGCTTAGGGCCAGCCCAAACTGGACTGCTCTTCCTGTAATCGTTGTGACCACCGAAGCGGACCCGGATGAGAGAGAGGCGGCATTAAAAGCCGGTGCAAACGGTTATCTTGAAAAACCCGTAACCGCCGATGAGCTGTTGGCGCATATTAAAAGTGTTTTAAAAGGGATCTTTAGGGAGGGAGGTGTCTTTGATGTTTCATCCTAAGATGAAGATACTGGTTGTCGATGACTTCTCGACTATGAGACGTATCATCAAAAACATACTCAAACAGTTGGGATACGAGAATATAGAAGAGGCCGAAGATGGCGTTCAGGCGTATTCAAAGCTAAAAGGGGGCGGTTTTGAGTTTATCGTATCCGATTGGAATATGCCCAACTGTGACGGCTTTGAATTGCTGAGGAAGGTAAGAACCGACCCATCGCTAAAGGACATACCTTTCCTTATGGTTACAGCGGAGGCGGAAAAGGACAAGGTTATAGAGGCCATAAAGGCGGGTGTCAGCAACTACATAATAAAGCCTTTCACGGCTGAGATCCTCAAGGAAAAACTAGACAGGATAGCCGAGAAGCTCAACAGATAGTTCCAAGATAGGTGAAGATACATGCCTGACGAGATGGAAGAGATATTAGCCGAGTTCATCCTGGAATCAAGGGAATCCCTGGATAGGATGGATTCCCTTTTTGTCGGGCTCGAAACGAAATACGACAGAGAGACGATAGATGAGATATTTAGGGGGATGCACACCCTAAAGGGTGCAGGTGGTTTCCTCGGATTCAGGGCAGTGGTGGAGGTCGCGCATGCCGCGGAGAGCGTCCTAAAGAAGCTTAGAGATGGAGAGATTCGTATTACGAAAGAGCTAACCGATATGCTTCTTAAAAGCGTTGATACGCTTAGGCTCCTAATCGACCATATAGAGGCAAAGGACGGGATTGAAGAGGACGTTTCTCAGGTTGTCAGTGGACTTAACGATACTCTAAATAGGGTTAGGTCTGGTTCTTTCATAGAGGGTCCATCTGAGACTATACAGGAGGTTCAATCGTCCGGTTCATTTGAGAAGAGGGAGGGTATTCAAACCCTTAGGGTTGATGTGGATAGGATAGACAAGGTCATGAACCTTACGGGGGAGGCGGTTTTAATAAGAAACAGGCTCTTAAATATAGCAAACCACTTTGAAAGGAGGTATTCCGATGAACCACTTGTGAAGGGTCTTCTGGAAACGGTTTCCTTTCTGGATCTCGTGACATCCGATATGCAACTCGCGGTTATGAGGATGAGAATGCAACCCATAAAGAGGGTTTTTGGTAAGTTCCCCCGTCTTGTAAGGGACATATCTGGCTCTCTAAAGAAGGCCGTGGACTTACGGATCTCAGGTGAGGATACGGAGGTCGATAGATCGGTCATCGAACACATAGATGACCCTCTGGTCCATATCATGAGAAATGCCATAGATCACGGCATCGAAACCCCCGAAGAGAGGAGGGCAAAGGGTAAACCCGAAAGGGGCACTATTTCCATAAGCGCATTCCAGCAGGGCAACCAGATCGTAATCGAGGTGTCAGATGATGGGAGGGGGATAGACATAGAGCGGGTTAAGAGGAAGGCGTTTCAGAAGGGGCTTATAGGCGAGGAAGAATTAAAAAGGATCTCGGACGAGTCCGCCATAAACCTCATCTTTCTTCCGGGGTTTTCTACGGTGGATGTGTCCACGGAGTTTAGCGGTCGCGGTGTTGGTATGGATGTGGTTAAGACCAGCATTTCCAAACTCAATGGCTACGTTGAGGTCATGACTGAAAGGGATGTGGGAACGACATTCAGAATGAGCATCCCTCTTACCCTTGCGATAATCCAGACCCTTATGGTGGGCGTCGGGGATAGCAAGTACGCTATCCCCCTTGCCCCAGTTGAAGGGATTATCAGGGTCGATTCGGGGGATATAAAGACCGTCTACGGACAGAGGGCTCTTATAGTTCGTGGCAGGACGGTACCATTGCTCGAACTCTCAGAGATAGTGGGCATTAGCACTTCAGATGCACCGTACAGATACGCCCTCATTATAGCGGTTGGGGATAGGAGGTTTTGTCTCACCGTGGATCGGCTCCTAGGAATGGAGGAGATCGTGATCAAGGCGATCGAGTGTGTAGAGGCGGCTTCCTCCTATACCATCGGGGCTACGATAACGGGAGACGGCAGGGTCGTTCTCATATTGGATCTTTCTAGTATTTCGAGGATCGCCTTTTCGCACTAAAGGAGGTTAAAGGAGAAAGATATGGAGCAGTATGTTGGATTCTATCTTGATCAAAGCGAGTATATGATTCCCGTACTAAGGGTCCGAGAGATTATAAACACCCCTGAAATAACAAGGGTTCCTATGGTGCCCTTCTACATAGAAGGGGTTACGAACCTGAGGGGAGCTACTATTCCTCTAATCGATCTCAAGAGACTTATAGGGTTAAACGGGGCTGGTGGCAAAAAGGCCGCCCAGGACTTAACCCCTGAACATAGGGCAGATAGGGTTATTGTGATTGCCCACGGTGGGGTAACGTTCGGGGTACTCGTCGATAGGATAAGCGGTATATTCGGTATCAAAGAATCCGATATAGAGTCCCCGGAGGGTCTTATAAATGGTGGTAACGGAGGGATCAAGGGTATAGCGAAGCTGGGTGGCAGACTCGCCGTCTTACTCGATACGGGGAAAATCGTCCCAATCGAGGGTTTAAATGCCCTTGGCGATTTCATCGATGTTAAAGAGATCGATGGCGATAGGGTCGAGGTGACTAGAAGGGTTCAAACAATGGGGGGAGAGGTGATTGTAAAGGAGCTTAAAAACGCAAGGGATTTTCTCGAAGGGAAGCTGGAGGCAAACGATCCAAGATACGCCGTGCTTAACGATATGATCGACTTCATAGATGCCCTTGCCAATCAGGATTATGAGGGAACCGATAGGGCTATTGAGAGCATAGTTAAAAAAGGGCAGGACGAGCTTTATAAGGAGGTAGGAAGGATCACAAGAACCCTTCACGAGAAGATGAAGGGCTTTAAGGAAGCTGTCGACCCAAGGATTAAAGAGGCGGTGATAAAAGAGATGCCGAGCGCCATCGAGTCGCTTGAATTTGCCGTCGAGAAGTCGGAGGATGCGGCTAATAGAACCATGAGTATAGTCGAGAAATACATTCTAGGTATCGACGAGCTTTCCACGCACATAGGTAGGCTAGTTGGGCCGGAAGAATCCCTGAGGTATCTCAGGGATTTTAGAAACGGTCTTGAAGACGATCTCACCGAGATCCTTACGACTCAGTCTTTTCAAGATATTACCGGTCAGTTAATAAAGAAGGTCATTAAGCTTATCGGCGAGATAGAAGGTGAACTCTTAAGGCTCATAACGACCTTTGGTGTAAGGATAGAATCCGCTTCGGGTTTTGAAGGGGCTACGGAGAGGATAGAACAGGCGGACGTGGATGAGCTCCTAAAGGAGTTTGGGTTTTAGACCGTGATGATAAGGGTTCTCATCGTAGATGATTCGGCCTTTATGAGGAACGCTTTAAGCCGCATGCTTTCATCCGATCCCGAACTCAGTATAGTCGGTACGGCAAGGGATGGATTGGAGGCCATAGAGAAGGTAGTGAGCTTAAAGCCCGATATAGTGACTATGGATGTTGAGATGCCGAGAATGGACGGCATAACCGCTCTTAGGCACATCATGGAGAGGAACCCTCTTCCCGTGATCATGGTGAGTTCTTTGACAACGGAGGGGGCAAGGGTCACACTAGATGCTCTCGATATAGGAGCAGTCGACTTTATACCGAAGAACCTCTCTGAACTCTCCGTCAATATACTGAGGATAAGAGAGATTCTGATTGAGAAGATAAAGCAGATCGCAAGAAGGCCACGTCTAAAAGAAAGGGTAAGGCTATCGGTACCCAAACGCCTTGAAGTCGCAAGGGTCGAATCTCAAGTGGCAACGTCGGGTGGAAGGATCGGTATCGTTGCTATAGGGGCATCGACCGGGGGACCGAAGGCGCTTCAAGAGTTGATTCCTAGCCTTCCCGAGGGCTTTCCGGTTCCCATAGTTATAGCCCAGCACATGCCTCCAAGCTTTACTGGGCCATTTGCGGAAAGACTAAACGCGTTAAGTCGAATAGCGGTTAAAGAGGCAGAGGATGGGGAGTCTCTAAAACAGGGGGTCGCTCTCATAGCTCCGGGCAGGGGCCACATGAGGGTGGTAAGGAAAAGGGGGATAGAGGCCGTAGTCACGGTAACCGAGGATGAAGAATTTATCTACCGCCCCTCTGTCGATGCGCTTATGGTTTCGGTTGCGGAGTGCTTTCCCGGCAGGGCACTCGGTGTGATACTCACGGGTATGGGAAACGATGGACTCCTGGGTCTTAGGAGACTGAGGGATACTGGGGGGAGGGTATTTGCACAGAACCAGGAAACGTGCGTTATATACGGGATGCCAAAGGCGGTTATAGAGGCCGGAATAGCGCATAAGGTCCTCTCCATAGAGGAAATGGCAGGGGAGATCGTGAATTCC
This sequence comes from uncultured Spirochaetia bacterium, assembly GCA_964636885.1. Classification (GTDB taxonomy): domain Bacteria; phylum Desulfobacterota_D; class UBA1144; order Nemesobacterales; family CSP1-2; genus CAZWVA01. The sequence continues at coordinate 5,861 of CAZWVA010000024.1, read as the reverse complement.
GTTTGATCTTCTAAAGTTTTTTATCTTAAGGCCGATAACAAACGGATAGAAGGGAGAAGAAAAAGATGGACTTTTTTAGAGGTATGAAGACCCGGTCAAAGCTGATTACTTGCTTTACCGTTCTCATGGTTTTCGTGTTTATTCTAGGTGCGATAAGCATAAACCGGCTCATGTCTATGAGGGAGACCATTCGGACGATTTATGAAGATAGACTTGTACCGGTTATCGATCTGGATGAGATAAATTACAGACTGGCGAGTATAAGGATAGGTGCCCTGAGGATAATAAACGAATCCGACGAGGCTAAGAGGAGGGATCTCTTCAATGAGGCCAATAAGCATGAAGAGGAGATAAATAGGCTTATAGAAAAATACAGTGCTACCTATCTTGTACCTGAGGAAAAGCGTGTTCTGGATGAGTTCAGGGTTGCATGGAAGGGCTTTAATGAGAGTAGAAAAAACACATACGGATGGGCGCTAGAAGGCGATCTTGAGCGTGCAAAAACAAACGCCGTAGGTGATGCGGCGGCTAAGTTCAAGGTTGTCGATGAGAAGATCCGAAGACTCATAGGGATACAGGATGAGGTTACTAAAGGCCTTTACGAGGAGGCGAAAAGGAGTTATGCGTTTACAAGAAACATAGTGATAATGTCGACAATCGTGGTTATAGCCATAGCCGTTGCCTCTGTGCTCATTCTCACGAGACTAATAGCGGAACCACTTGCCGATTTGACGACAAACGTTGCCAGTAGAGTGGCCCAAGGCGATCTAAGCGTGAAGATCGAGGTCAATGGCCGCGATGAGATAGGTGAGCTCTATGGCGCTATGAAGAGGATGGTAGAGAGCCTTAAGAGGATGATAGCCGACATTAAGTCGATGTCCGATAACCTGGCGTCTGCGAGTCAGGAGTTGAGCGCGAGTTCAGAGCAGATGTCAAGAGGGGTAGCGGAGCAATCTGGTAGGGCATCACAGATCGCAACCTCGGCAACCGAGATGTCCCAGACCGTTATAGACATAGCAAAGAACGCCTCAAACATAGCGTCCTCCGCCACGGAGACGACCAAGATCGCACAGGACGGAAGGGCCGTAGTAGGGAAGTCCGTAGAAGAGGTAAAGGCGATCGCAGAGACGGTGAACGAATCGGCAAGGCTCATGTCTTCCCTTGGGGAGCGTTCTAAGCAGATAGGGGAGATAGTGAACGTCATAAAGGACATAGCGGATCAGACAAACCTTTTGGCACTAAACGCCGCTATCGAGGCCGCCAGGGCCGGGGAACAGGGAAGGGGGTTTGCAGTGGTTGCGGATGAGGTGAGAAAACTCGCAGAGAGGACGGCCAAGGCGACATCCGAGATAGGTGAGATGATAGGTGCGATTCAGAACGAGGTGCAAAAGGCGATTTCCTCAATGGACGTGGGAACGAAGAGAGTGGGTGTAGGAGTGGATTTGGCTATGCAGGCTGGAATCTCACTTGACACCATAGTGAGGAGCGTAAACGCCCTTCAGACGATGGTCCAGCAAATAGCATCGGCTACTGAGGAGATGTCAACCGTATCCGATCAAATAAGTGGGGATATAGAGACGATAGCCAGTGTTTCTAGGGAAACATCCACGAGTTCGGAGCAGGTGGCCCAGGCCTCTGCCGATCTGGCGATGCTGGCCACGAAACTAGGTGGGATAGTGGGTCAATTCAGGGTTTAAGTGTAAAAGGGTTGGACATTAAAAAAGGGCGGAGGAGGTGTCAAATGGATAGCGATCTGACAAAAGGGTTTGGCGATAACGCCACGGCCAGGTCGGGTTTATTACAGCTTGTGACCTTCAAGGTGGGCAAGGAGGAATACGGTGTGGACATATCGAAGGTTAGGGAGATAATAAGGATGGTGGATATCACGCCTATTCCGAATTCGCCTTACGCAGTTGAGGGCGTCATAAATCTCAGGGGGAAGGTTATACCCGTAATAAACATGGGCAAGAAATTCGGTCTCGAAATGAGAAAAACGGATCCGCAGACGAGGATAACGGTTGTCGATGTCGGAACCACGGTAGGCCTTATAGTTGACTCCGTATCTGAGGTTCTAAGGATCTCTCCTGAAACGGTCGAACCGCCCCCATCCATGACGGCTGGCAATGGCTCGGAGTTTATAAAGGGGGTGGGAAAGCTTGAAGATAGGCTTTTGATACTTCTTGATATTGAAAAACTTCTAAAGAACGGTGACATGCAACGGATTGCCATGACCGGCTTAGAGACAGATACGACGGCTGTTCCTTAGAGAGGATAAGAACGTATGGGTCCTAAACAACTAGACGGCGGAACAGTCCTACGAAATAAACCCAAAGACGAATAGGAGGCATCTAGTTGCTATGAGACTGAGCACGCGTTTTAAAATCACCATTGCTATACTCCTCGTTTTCACCTCTATCTGTGCGGTGTTGGTGTTCTGGAGGTTTAGCAGTACGGCCTATTATAGAGGCGTTATGGATTATATAGGTGAGCAGAGGGTGATATCCCGGAGGCTGACGGAGCTTATACACGCCTGGCATCGGGGCGTTGATACGAGAGTGGAGATCGGTGAACTCACCGGGAGGATGGAGAGGGTGATAAACGGATTGATTAACGGTGATGCCGAATTGAAGCTCCCTAGGGCAATGGATAATGAGTTGCTGGAAAAGATGAGAGGGATTGAAAAAGCATGGCGGGGCTATAAAGAGAGGATAGATGAGATAGGGAGTAAACCCGACTCGCTTTGGGATCTGTATGAGGAAAACGTTAGGTTTCTTAGATCCCTAGACGAGGCTACCGATACCGCTCTAAGGCGCTCAGACGTCAAAACGAAGGACCTAAAGATAATCCAGATATCAACCCTTGCCTTTAACGTGTTTATACTCCTCCTCTTCCTCATGTTTGGCGAAAGGCACCTATTAAGGCCTCTTTCCGGTTTAAAGGAAAAGGTCAGGCGGATAGCCGAAGGTGATCTTAAGGTGAGGATAGATTACCGAGATGGGGACGAGATAGGTGTGGCCGCACAAGCGATGAACGAGATGGTTCGGTCTTTAAACAACATGTTAAATGAGATCCTTAGGGAATCCCAGGGAATCATACTCGCCGCGGAATCGGCGATGACAAAGGTGGCGGAAGTGGCAGAGGGGGCCAAAAAACAATCGGGCTGGACACACCAGATAGCCGTTTCTGCGGAGGAATTGAGCCAAACGATAACGGACATAGCTAAGAACACATCGATAGCGGCCGACTCATCGGTTGAGGCGATGGGTATAGTGGCAAACGGAAAGGAGATAGCCGACGAAGCGATCTCTATAGTGAACAGGGTTTATACCTCGGCATCCAACGTTGCCACGATGGTTGAGAGGTTAAATAAAAGGGTGGGTGAGATAGGTGACATAGTAACAGTGATCAAGGATATAGCGGACCAAACGAACCTATTGGCACTGAATGCCGCAATCGAGGCGGCAAGGGCTGGGGAGCAGGGGAGGGGGTTTGCTGTGGTCGCAGACGAGGTGAGGAAGCTTGCGGAAAGGACGATCAAGGCCACATTGGAGATATCAGAAACCATAAATTCCGTTCAGGTTGAATCGGATCAGACCACAAAATCGGTAGAAAGCGAGTTTAACGAGGTGATAAAGGCAAGGGAGTGTATGAGGCAGGTGGGAGAATCCCTAAATCGGATAGTAGAATCCATCCAGAAGGTCAGCGATCAGACGACCAGGATAGCAACGGCGGTGGAGGAGCAATCTGCGGCATCCGAGGAGGTGGCAAAGAACATAGAGGGGATAGCCACTATAGCATCGAACGTAGAGAAGATGTCTGGGGATATAAGGCGTGAAATGCTACGACTCATAGAGATAGCGAGGAAATCGAGTAAGCACGTGGCGAGATTTAAAACGATCGAGAACGAGCACATGATACTCGATATGGCGAAGATAGACCACCAGATATGGGAGAACAGGGTGGCGTACTACGTAAAGGGGTTTTTAAAAGACGGGGGACTCGATGCGGCGAAGTTAAGCGATTATACGAGTTGTAAATTGGGTAGATGGTACTATGGGGATGGAAAGAAGATGTATGGAAACCTGCCGAGTTTAAACGCCATAGAGGATCCCCATAGGAGGCTACACCACCTTCAGAAAGAGGCTATATCCGCATACAAAAAAGGTGACAAAGAAAAGGTGGAAAGGCTCTATAAGGAGATGGAAGGGGAATTGCATAAGCTGGTAAGCCTCATTGATAGACTAAGGGGAGAGATAAGACCCGAACCTGGCGATACGGGTTATGTACAATAGCACGTAGAGAGAATGGAACCTAGCCGGATTGATGCTTATTGGGAGGTGCATCTAACACCTCCCGCACCTTGTGTAATAGGGTAGTGGGTGTAAAGGGTTTCTGGAGAAAGGGTACGTCTGATTCTAAAGCGCCGTATTGAATAACGGTGTCGTCCGCATAACCCGACATGTAAATCACCTTAATCTCTGGATGTAACTCTAAAAGGCGTTTGGCCAATTCATGACCGCTCATCTTTGGCATCACCATATCGATTAGTAAAAGATGTATTGGATTGGATATTTGCTCACAGGTTGAAATAGCCTCATCACACCCACTGGCTTCTAATACCTTATAGCCTTTTTCCTTTAGCACCTCACGTGCAAGTGCCCGAACCCCTTCCTCATCCTCTACAACAAGAATCGTCTCCGATCCCCCAGGCCATTTCTCCATAAGAGCATTCGGGCTGGGTTCTCTTGTATCTTCCTCGATAATCCGTGGCAGGTAGATCTTAAACGTCGTACCCCGATTGATCTCACTGTAAACCTCTATATGTCCGCCGCTCTGCTTGACTATCCCATAGACGGTAGCAAGGCCTAGTCCTGTCCCCCTGCCTGACTCCTTTGTTGTAAAGAAGGGCTCAAATATATGAGACATGGTTTCTTCATCCATCCCACATCCAGTATCGCTTACCGAAAGCATCACGTAATGACCGGGTTGAACGTCGATACGCTGGTTAGTATAAGCCTCGTCCAGATAGAGGTTTTCTGTCTTAATTATGAGCTTGCCGCCCTTAGGCATAGCGTCTCTGGAATTAACAACGAGGTTCATTATTGCCTGTTCAATCTGTACTGGATCGACCTTTACGTATCCGAGGGTTGGATCTAAGATGGTGACCATATCGATGTCCTCTCCAATCAAACGCCTTAGCATCTTCTCTAGCTCGGTAACTACGGTATTTAAGTCTAGCATCTTCGGTTGAAGCACCTGTCTACGGCTGAAGGCTAGAAGCTGACGGCTCAGTGAGGCAGCACGATCCGTTGCCTTACTTATCTCTAAGAGGTTTTTATAGCCCGGATCACCTTTACCGATGCGATAAAGCAAGAGATCCGTGTAGCCTCTTATAACCGTGAGCAGGTTATTGAAGTCATGGGCTATGCCACCCGCAAGCCTTCCGATTGCTTCCATCTTCTGCGATTGCAAAAATTGTTCCTCGAGTTGCTTGCGCTCTGTGATGTCCATCATTATTCCACGGAGCTTCTGTACCTTGCCCTCGGTGTCCCGAACCGGACTTATGATATTGCGAAGCCAGACTATGCGACCGTCTGCCGCTACCATACGGTATTCGAGTTCGCGTTGCTGATCCTCGTGTAGAACTAGCTGACAGAGGGTACCGATCTGCTCCTGATCGTCCGGATATATGTGTTTAAAACAGAAATCCGGTTCCGAAAGCCACACATCTACTGGATAGCCTAATATCCTTTCGATCCCTTGGCTCACGAATGAAAACCGCAAGGGTGAAACATCCGCCTCCCAGACAATGGCATCAAGCCCATGGACAAGATCATAGACGAAATTACGGAAGCGCTGCT
>CAZWVA010000023.1:0-35994 GCA_964636885.1 uncultured Spirochaetia bacterium | reverse complement strand
TTACAAATGGAATCATAAAGGACCTAAACCACCCTACTACCATGACGTATATCAAGACCATAACCCCGGCGAAAGCGATCCCCAGGTCCCTAAATACCTCGTATGTGATCTGCCACTCCCCATCCCATTTTAGCGAGTATCTATCTTCAAGCTTCGGTTGATCTCTAAAATACTGCTTTAGTTCATAACCCTCAGGCAGTTTGAGTTCTTTTATCCTCTCCTTCATCTTGAGAATGGCGTATACGGGGCTCTCTTCTCTCCCTGCAACATCACCAATCACATAGACAACCCTCTTTAGGTTTTTACCATAGATGGTTTTATCCTCCTTGACATCTTTTATTTTAACGAGTTCGGAGAGGTTAACCGAGGCCCCGTCTGGCGACATAAGCGTCACCTCCTTTAGGCTCTCTATCCCTGCCCTTTCTGGAAGGGGTGCTCTCAGGTAGAGTTCTACGGGTTCTTTGTCTTTTTCTACATGTACAAGCCCAACCGTTTCACCTCCAAGCACCATTCGAAGTGTCTTGGAGACGGAATCGGTGCTTATACCACTGTAAGATGCCTTTTCCTTGTCAACGTCAAGTACTATCTTATTCTGGTCGTCCTCGACATACCAGTCAACGTCCACCACTCCGTCAGTTCCCTCAAATATATCCATCACCTGTTTGGCTATTTCGATCTGCCTTTTAAAATCGGGGCCATATATCTCAGCAACGAGTGTGCTTAGCACGGGTGGTCCTGGGGGTATCTCTACCACTTTAATCCTCGCATTGTATCTGTCACCTATCTTTTTTATATCCGGCCTTATCCTCTTTGCGATGTCATGGCTCTGGGCTCTTCTTTCTCCCTTGGGAACGAAATTCACCTGTATGTCTGCGACGTTGCTTCCCCTCCTCAGGAAATAGTGTCTTACAAGGCCGTTGAAGTTAAAAGGAGCCGCAGTGCCTATATAGAGTTGATAGTTCGTAACCTCAGGAACGGTCTTTAGATACTCTCCGATCTCAGTTGAAAGGGATGCGGTTTCTTCGAGTGTTACCCCTTCAGGCATGTCTACTATGACCTGAAGTTCGCTCTTATTATCAAATGGGAGCATCTTGACCGTTACCACCTTTAATCCGAGTAGCATAATCGCGATAAGAAGGAGAAGAACCACCAGCCCATAGGCCTTAATCCTCTTCTTACCGCTGTCGAGGAGACCTCTCAGGTTTCTCTCGTAAGCCCTGTTTAGGACACCTATTATCTTGCTCTCCTCTTTTTCGCTCTCACCGTGACTTTTTGCACCTCTTAGCACTATGTAGCTCAACCAAGGGCTTATAATAAAGGCTATAAAAAGGGATATGAGCATAGCCGCCGATGCCCCGACCGGGATAGGACGCATATACGGCCCCATAAGGCCCGATACAAAGGCCATGGGAAGAAGGGCGGCTATGACGGTAAATGTCGCAAGAACGGTCGGGTTTCCCACCTCGTCAACGGCGAGAACAGCCGTCTCAGGGGCGACTCTGCCCATCCTAAAATGCCTATGGATGTTCTCAACGACGACTATAGCGTCGTCAACTAGGATTCCTATGGAGAAGATGAGTGCAAAGAGGGTGACTCGATTGAGAGTATAGCCATACATGTAGCTTACAAAGATCGTAAGCGCTAGCGTTACGGGTACGGCTACGGCAACGACTATCGATTCCCTCCATCCGAGCGCGATTGCTATTAAAAGGGTTACGGAAATGGCGGCAATAAGCATGTGTTTAAGGAGTTCGTCTGACTTTTCTTTTGCCGTATCCCCGTAGTTTCTCGTCGTTTCTATCTCTACCCCGGATGGGATGATGTTTCCCCTTAGGGATTCTATCTTATCCAGCATCCTCTCTGCTATCTGTGTAGCGTTTGTTCCCTTCTTCTTTGCTATGGAGATAGTTACAGCTTCAAGCAATCCACCCTGCTTCTCATTGGAGGCGGGACCAAAACCTATAAATACGTAGTCTGAAGGCTCCTCTGGAGCATCGGTTATCTCGGCAACGTCCCTTAGATAGACTGGCCTTCCGTTAAATACGCTGACTACGACGTTGCCTACCTCCTCTGGGTTTTTAAGAAACCTACCTGTGTCCACGATGAACTCCCGATTGTTCGAGGGAAAGGTCCCCGAGGGAAGTGTGAAATTCGCCTTTTGGAGCGTATCTGCTATACGGAGAGGAGAGACGTTATACGCCCTTAGCCGAGATGGTTCAAGATCTATTCTTACCTGCCTTCTCTGTCCGCCTATTACATGGAGTTCGGATACGTCCTTGTCCTTTTTGAGCTCGTCGGCGACCTCGAAGGCCACTCTTCTTAGCTCATAGCCGCTATACCTGTCGCTCCATAGGGTGAAGGTCAGTATCGGGACATCGTCTATGGATTTTGGTTTTACGAGTGGTTCGGAAACGCCTGGAGGGATCTTGTCGTAATTGGACATAAGCTTGTTGTAGAGTTTAACGATGCTATCCTCCATATCCTCACCCACGTAAAACCTCACGATGGCGATACTCATACCGGGCCTTGACATCGTGTATATGTACTCAACCCCTTTTATCTCCCAGAGGAGTTTCCCCATGGGTCTAGTAACGCGCTCTTCCACCTCTTTTGAGGATGCACCCGGGTAGAAGACAAATACGTCTATCATAGGGACTATGATCTGGGGTTCTTCCTCACGAGGCGTTACTACTACCGCAAATAGCCCGATTATAAGGGAGGAGATCACTATAAGTGGAGTAAGCTTTGATTTTATAAAGGAATTGGCAATCCTTCCGGCTATTCCCATGTCTTCTCCATACTATTGCCGTTTGACGATTCCACCGTCTATAACGTTTTCGATTCCATCCGCAACGATCCTATCTCCGTCCTTTAAGCCAGAGAGGATTTCTATACTCTCATTGTATGTCTTTCCGGTTCTTATGAGCCTGTATGTGATAATCCCTTTATCATCAACCGCGTATACTCCAACTAGCTGTCCTCTTTCTACAATAGCCGCCCTAGGAATGAGTAGCGTCTCTCTATGTCCTTTTGGTATTAGGACCCTTCCATAAAGGCCGGTTCTTAATGACTCTCCCTTGACATCGATCTTCACGAGAAACGTTCGCGACACGGGATCTACCGAGGGTACGATTTCGTATACGTGCCCGGTGATCTCTTTCCCAATTGAATCTATGGTCACATTCACGGGCAAACCGATCTCGAGTTTTTCCGATAGGCTCTCATCGACGTTAACCTCCAGCTTGAATGATGAGTCGTCTTCGACTGTAAGAAGGGGAATTCCGGGAACGGCCATGCTGCCAACCTCTATTCTTTTCTCTGTCACGATGCCGGAAACCGGGGATTTGATTCTGGTAAACCCATAATTAACCTGGGCCTCTAGGAGAGCAGCTTCCGCTCCCTTAGCCATCGCCTCGGCACGCTCGTATTCAATGTCTGCGATTTTTTTTCTGGTCTCAATCTCATCCATCTCCTGCTTGGATATCGCCATCTCATCGTAAAGCCCCCTGTACCTGCTTTGAGTTATACCGAGTAGGGATTTATTCTGTTTTGCCGCTTCGAGTGCCTTTAGCGATTCTCTGTATGCTTCCTGTGCAGCCCTTACCCTCTGTAAAAGATCCCTGTCGTCTATAGTTAAAAGCAGATCCCCCTCGCTCACCTTGTCTCCTTCTCTTACCTTGATCGATGTAACGGTTCCCATAACTCTACTTGCGACGGGACTTATGGTTTTTGCCTTTACGGTGCCTGAGGTTTCGTAGTATTCGTCTATCCGTGATGGATGGATTTCGATAACCTTTATACCCTGAACCACGGGTCTTTCCATGTCGGCCTTATCGGTATCGGCTCTATCTTTGCACCCTACGATAGATAGACCGACTGCAATGATTAGAAAGAGCCTTTTCATCATGGTGTGTTCTTAAGCTACTCCTCCACGTCTAGATCCTGAAGTAGGGTTCCACTTGCAAAACCGAGTCTCGCTATAGCGAGTCGATACTCGTTCTTCCTTGCTGTGAGATTCGCCCTTGCCCTGTCCAGGTTTAACTGTGCATCAAGGAGATCCACGAGCGGAGACAGGGAGTTCTCGTACCTTATCCTTACGAGTCTCCTTCCCTCTTCGGCGGTTTTTAAAGCCGATTCCGCGAGTTCTAAGTTCTTCCTGGCTTCCTCAACCCCAAGATGAGCTTCATAGACATCGAAGGAAACGGCTTTTTTTAGTCCACTTAGTTGTTCCTCCACCTCTTTGACCTTGTGTTTCGCCTTTGCTCTCTCGTATTCCCTTCTTGCCCCATCGAATAGATTCCACCTGAGAAAGGCCATTACACTCCAGCTATCGCCTTCTCCTCCAAATGGGGCGTTATGGTCGTTTAGTTGGTACGAGCCTCCCACACCAAGGGTGGGCAGATAACCCGATTCCGCGATTCTTACGTTGGTCTTTGCGTTTTCGTATCTTAACTCAAGGGACCTTATATCCTTTCTCGATAGGGACTCGTCTTCGTAATAGTCGATCTCTTTCAATGGGATTTCCTGTGTGTTGGCGTCTGTGTCAACGGATTCCGACATTCCGAGGAGGAGTCCCAGTTCCCTCTTTGCCACGTTCATGTTTTTCCTGGCACTTATCAGTTCCTGTTCGGCTTCTGTAACTGCGGTGGATGCTCTCAGTGTGTCGGAAAAAAGCCCCACCTCCTTTTTAAACCTCGCATTTGCGATTCTTAGGTGTTCCTTTGCGTCTTCCAGTGATTTCTCTGCGACATTTACGAATCCCTTTGCTGTTTGAACCATGATATAGGACTGTATGACCCTGAATGCCAGTTCTTCCTTTTTTCTGGCGAGGTCCTCCTCTTGCGCTAAGAACTCGTTTTTGGCCGTTTTTATTCCCAACATGTCTCTTACCGCTAAAATGGGCTGTTCAAAGGAAAGGGAGGTCTCAAAGTCACTAACCGGATTGGGATCGTTGAGTGATGGTATCTCAAAGTCCGACTGTGAAAAACGCTCTTGATTGAGTTTAAAGGAAAAGACGCTCGTTGGATTGTCTGTACGTACGAATCTCTCTTTAAGGGTTATCTGGGGAAGTAGGGAGCTCCTTGCAATCCCTATGTCGCTCTTCTTAGCGGAAACGGAGCTCTTAAAGGCCCTTATCTCGTGATTGTTCTCCAAGGCGATTCGTACTGCTTCTTTAAGTGAGAATCTCTTCTCTTCTCCTAGGGTTTTTGACGTAATGGGTAGCACGAGTATGAGTGTGTATATTATAATCTTGGACATCTACTCACTCTCCATATCAAGGCCGATATTGGCTTATAGGTACAGGGATAACCATTTTACTCCCTTTCTCTCAACGGCTTTTCCTAGGCTGAGCAGTGTCTTAGGCCGATCTTCTCGAGTACCCACATCATTGGGCACCAATTGGTAAAGCCCGATTGAAGTAGGTTGAGCCCGACAAATGCGGTAAAGATTAACCAGTATGGGCTATGCAAAACCGCTAGAAGTACACTCAGGAGAACAAACGTTCCGGCAATCAGTCTAAGTCCCCTTTCTACGGTCATCTGATGGTCACCTCCTTTTTAATGAGCCCCGGGGTGTTTGCTTTTTCTTCACCCGTCTTAAGTACCCTCATTCTATAAGTTTTCTAGGGCTTTTTGTATTCTTTTTTTAACCTCTTTTGCGATTTCTTCTACGTCAGAATTCCCAACCAGCTTTAAAGCCGCCTCTGGATCCATCGCCGTTACCACTACCTTCCCATCCTCCCTTTCATAAACCAGGACATTACAGGGAAGAAGCGTGCCGAGTTCAGGCTCTATCTCAATTGCCCTGTGGGCAAAATGCGGATTGCAGGCACCGAGAATCTTATAAGGCCTCCTTTCGAGTCCTAACTTTTCCTTAAGCACCTTCTTTGCGTCGATTTCGGTGAGAATGCCAAAGCCCTGCTCCTTAAGGGTCTCGGTTACCTTCTCTACGGCCTCATCAAAACCCAGGTTGGTTTCCCCACCAAAGGAGTATTTACTTAACTCTCTTACTTCCATTTTTACCTTGCCCTCCTTTTTGCTTTCTCTATAAATAAATGAAAGACCGTATAAATGGGTTACAAGTTTATTTTATTCATTATTACCGTTCTTATACATAAGCTATATACCCTTAAGGAGTCGCCTTAACTCACGTGCGTGACCGGCCTCGTCAGCGGCTATTTCCTCTAATTTGACCTTTAGTTCTATTTCGCCTAATTCTTCGGCCTGCTTGGCCCGCTTCTTATAGTTTTCGATGTCCTTAAGTTCCATCTCAAGGTCTAATTCGAGCATGGCTTTAAGACTCTCGGGCTTGGCGAACTCCTTAGGTGTCGTAGTAGGTTCACCACCTAGGTCAATGATTACGTCTGTAAGAAAGGTAGCATGTCCCAGCTCGTCTTGTACTTCCTTTTGTAGGATCTCACGTAGTTCTGCTCCGAGAAGGCCAAACGATTTGCTGGCCTGGTAGGTGTATCTGATAACGGTTCCCCATTCAGCGGCTAGGTCTTCATTGAGTCCACGAATGAGTTCCTCTTTCTTAGACATAATATCCTCCTTTCATTTTATATCATTTCATTCTTCTATTATAATAAATGCAAAGCGTTATGGGAAAGTTACAAAAGAGAAAGACTTCGGCAGAAAAGATAGCTCTACTCTTAAATGACATTAGGGAAAACAAGTCCAATGCCATCAACAGGTTTTTAAAAGAGGCTCAGCAAACGGTGCTCTCCTTCGGTATAAAGGTTTGTGGTGGTCACGTACAGGATGCTGAGGATACCATGCAAGAGGTGCTTGTTCGGTTCTTTCGGGGTGCCAGAAAGCTAAAATTTAATGATCCTAAGGTCTTAAGGGTTTGGTTATACAAGGTGACTAAAAACGCGTGTCTTATGAATAGGCGTAAGGGGAAATACGAGCCGAGATATATGAGTTCGATCGACGAACTCTTACCTAAAAATGAGAACGGAGAGGTAGAAATACCCGATTGGTCTAGGATCCCGGATAGATTGATTCTTGAGAAAGAAAACCACCGTATTATTCAAAAGGCATTGCTCGAACTCCCGCTCGATTACAGATTGGTTTTAGTGCTCCGTGATATGGAGGGTCTTTCGACAAAAGAGGTTTCAGAGGTCGTGGGAATAAGCGAAACCAATGTAAAGGTCAGGCTTCACCGTGCGAGGTTGCTTATGAGAAACGAGCTTTCTAGGTATTTGGATTTGATTTTTGATAGGGGAGAGGGTTTTGAAAGGGAGAAAAAGGATTAGTTGTAAGGAGATCTTTTCTTTACTCTCGATGTATCTTGATGGAGAGCTTGACGGTTCTTTATGTGAACGAATCGACGGACATATAGGGAACTGCAAACCGTGTAAAGCGTTCTTAAATACACTCAGAAAGACGATTAGGTTATGTAATAGATTTAAACCCGAATATGCGTTTCAAACTCAAAGGGTGAAACCGAGTAAAGATTTAGAAGAGGAGATAAGAACCTTCACTCGCTTCCTCCGGGAAACTGGGTAGTATAGATTTCGACTCTTTATGAACCTAAACACGTCCCCTTCGTCGTGTTGCAAGAAAGTACTTTTCAAAAGCCACTTTCGCCCAATGCGCTTCCGGTCCCGGGATGAGCCACTGGTGCTTGCGCGGCGCTAGAATTCGATCTGATAGCATGATGATTCCTGTACTTCCTGCATCGAGAATACACTTGGCATCCATAGCAGAAAACGGCAGCTTTATCTCGGGGCCCCCCTCAATGACCGCGGCAATGTTATGAGCCGCGACACGCGCCATCTCTTCTGAGGTGTATCCGGTCTTTGGCACTCCAATTGGAACCGGGGTTGGTTCCGGAGGTTTTACGGCAATTGCTACTCCTGCTGCGTATACCTCAGGATGAGCGGGCATTCTATATGCGTCGTCTACTTCGATAAAACCTGCGGCGTTACCCAATCCAGGAGAATTTCTAACGGCATCGACTCCCAAAAACCGTGGGATCAGCATTGCAAATCTAAATGGAAGTTTCTGCCCATCTCCAAGATGTATGGTATCCGGCTCCACTCGTTCAATAACTGCGTTTTTGATTGCCTTGATACCGAGCTTTTTAAAGAGCCCCTCGACCATATTCCGTGCTTTTCCAAAGCCTCCTATACCGAAGTGACCGAGGAAGGGTTCGGCTGTTACAAAAGTTATCGGACAACTCTTTTCGAGTCCATTCTTGGCAAGTTGGTGTCTTACGTTAAATAGGAACTCATAGGCTGCACCAAAGCAAGAAGCACCCTGTGTCGCGCCAATCACAACTGGACCGGGATCCGAAAGTAGTTGTTTCCACGCCCTAGCTGTGTCCTCTGCGTGCTCCAGCGTACAGATGGATTTTGTATAGCCGTGTTCGGGACCGAGTCCAGGAATCATGTTGTAATCGGGTTTGGGGCCGGTTGCAATTAGTAAATAATCGTAGCTTTGGGGTTTCTCTGTAGTTTCCACAACATGCTGATCGAGGTCAAATCGCAAGGCTTCAGCATGTATAAACCTGATCCCCTTCTTTTTATAGATGGGTGCTAAAGGGAAGGAGATGTCTTCTTCTTTTCTTTTGCTGAAAGGTACCCAAATGAGGGAGGGGATAAAAACGAACTTGTCATTTCGAGATATGACAGCGATTTCGTGACGTCCGTCGAGGCGCTTGACTAATTCCATGGCGGCTGTGAAACCAGCAAAATTCGACCCAACAATCACTATGCGTTTTCGTGCCATTATGGGTGTCTCCTTGTCTAGTGACCCGCATTGCTTCTGCCCGGAATCTCCAGAATCGGATGTGGCGTATCGTCTGTATTGGGTGGTAGAATAGGATACTCCACTCTGGGCTGCTCTCCGGTAAGTGTCTTAAGAAACGCGGTAATGCTGGTGATCTCTTTATCCGTCAGCTTTATCCCCAACTGCGCGGCTCCCATGACGGATACCGCTTCTCTTAGGCTCCAGACCTTGCCGGAGTGGAAATAGGGAGGGGTGAGTTCGATGTTCCTGAGTGAGGGGACCTTGAATACGTATTCATCGCTTGCGGTCTTTGTGACCATGAACCGACCCTTATCACCTGGTGGGAGTATATCGGCTCCTGGTCTCTTTACTACCCCGAAGGGAAAGTAGCCACTGCCGCCTACGTTAACACCGTTATGGCAACCGGCACAGCCCTTTTCCATAAAGAGCCTGAGTCCTTCCTTCTCCTCGGCGTTAAGGGCGTTTGTATCTCCTTTTAGGTACTTATCGAAGCGAGAATCATGTGTGAGTAGAGTGGCTTCAAAGGCTTCGATTGCCTTGGCCGTGTTATCGAATGTAACCGCGGGGTCGTCGTTAGGGAATGATTTTTTGAATAGGGCAACGTAGCCGGGCATGCTATTCAAGGTGGCAATGAGCCTTTGTGGATTGTTACTCATTTCCACCGAGGCCTGTACGGGACCCTTGGCCTGCTCTTCAAGGTCTTTTGCCCGTCCGTCCCAGAATTGGGCGATATTGAAAACGGCATTAAGAACGGTCGGTGCGTTTCTAGGACCCCTCTGCCATCCGTGGCCGGTTGAGGTTTCCTGGAGGTCAACGCCTCCAGTTCCCAGGTTGTGGCAGGTGTTGCAACTGATAAGGGCGGAGGCGGAGAGCCGAGGGTCGAAATAGAGCATCTTCCCTAATTCGATCTTTTCTTTGGTTATCGGGTTATCCTTTAGAACCGGAGGGGTTTCGGGTATCGGCTTAAACATACCTTGTGCCTTCTTTAAGAGATTGTCTTCTGCCCACGCACTCTGTATAATCACCGCCGTTCCCAGTACAATTACGATCTTACGTAGCATGTATTGATCCTCCTTTAGTTAGCGTCTTCTCCAACCGGCCCAGACGGGGACACCGTTTTCATCGCGAAGCTTGAGTATTTCATCCCCCTTTTTTACTTCTGCGGCAATGATAGCCGGTTTGCCTTCAAACGTAATTCTGGAACCGGTAACTTCAATTTTATCCTTTGGCTCAATCTTGATGTCCTGTCTTTCGATAAACCAACCAGGACCGAGATGAACGGAGACGGCTTCTTTTTCCGTCTTGAGAGTTAGATGGATTCCGTAAGACATGCCCTTTATCGGGACTATCTTGTCTACACTAACCACCTCACCGCTTATGGTCTCTACCGTTTTAGGGTTGTACATCCTATTATACGGGCTTCCCACTCCCCAGCCCTTACTGCCCCTCCACTGCATACCGGTTTGGGAAAGGGTTCCAGTCGTTATAAGCCCTAGGATCCCGATCATAAAAAACAAAGACAGAAATTCTCTCATGGTACTGACCTCCTTTTAAACAATGGGTTTAATCCTCTTCTTCCACTTTGTAGGATCGTTCAGTAGATGGGCCCTGAGAACCGGTGTCAGAGCGGATTTCTGGATGGTTTATCTTCCCTCCAAGATTGGCTGTCCATGCCATGAGCCCTCCACTTATGAGGAGAACCAGAAGGGTTAATACGGTTAGCCTCTGCCCTAACCTGTCGGAATACCTACCGGCGATTAGGGCTATAAGTGCCAGGGCGCCTGTAACCTCAACAGATATAAAGGCCAACTCCGCCTGTTCCTCGTGCTCCTCTATTATCTGTTCCGAAACGCCGGGCCGATCCTCTACAACCTCCTCGGCAGGCTCTCCGGTTAGGTAGGCTGGGATCGCCCACAAGGCTACCAGAACGGTAAAAATAAGGGCTACGTTTGTGAGTTCTTTACTCCTTCTTAGCATCCCTATTATAATGAGCAGTGCTGTAAAGCCTATCCCTACTAGTGGGATATGGTTTAACATCAAATGAACGTGAGCCGGATTCATCTTCTTCTCTCCTTTTTCTGAGTCTTTTATTTTACCTTGTGCAATCCCTATGCCAACTGAAAAGGCCTTATAATTACCGTGTCTTATCACTTTGGAGATATGTCAAGTGTCAGAGAATCGGACAAAGATGGTTAAAATCGAAGGTTAATACCTGAGAGTAAAGGGGATTTCCCTGGTATACGTGTTTCAAGGACATAGTGTAGAGGTTAGATAAAATGGGAGGGGCAATTATGAAACGCTTTTCCTAACAGCATACATAGCAAATCGGATTTCCTCTATTTGTCTTGATCCGTTGAGATATATACTATACAGGGGTATATTATTAGGCAACACAGAATTGCCAAGATGGAGAGGTAACAATGGCTCATACAATCAGGGACAAAAAGAAGCTTATAAATCGAGTGCGACGTATCCGCGGTCAAGTCGAAAGTATCGAGAAGGCTCTTGAGGAAGAAAAGGATTGCTCGATTATCCTTCAGAGTATTGCTGCATGTCGTGGTGCGATTAACGGACTAATGGCCGAGATCATGGAAGGTCACATCCGTTTCCATGTGTTCGATCCTGATCAAAACCCGACCTCAGAACGATCTAAGGCCGCTCAAGAGATAATCGATGTAGTAAAAACCTACTTAAAGTAGGTATGTGACACGGTAAGCAGATTCATAATGGAACAAAAGGGAGTGATAACAAAAATGGATACCGATCCGGAAGTGGACATTCATACAAGGTTTAGCAAAGAAAATAATTCAGTTGATCCATACGACAATAATCATGAAGGCCACAATCATATTGAATGGGTAGATCTGACTCGAATCGGCTTCGTTGCAGTTGCGATTGTTGCAAGCTGGTTGGGGTTTTGGAAGGGATTTATGAGCTTTGACGTGATTAGTCTTGTAGCAACGCTACTAGGTGGCTATCCAATCTTCCGAGAGGCATTCACTGCTCTCATCTCCAGACGTATGACCATGGAACTCTCGATGACCATTGCTCTTGGAGCGGCTTTAGCTATTGGCGAGTTCTTCACCGCTTTGGTAATTGTGCTTTTTGTGCTGATTGCAGAAGTATTAGAGAATCTGACCGTCAGCCGAGGCAGAGGGGCAATCAAAGATCTCCTTGAGCTATTGCCTCAGAATGCTACTGTCCGTCGCGAAGGCCAGGTGCAAGAGGTTCGTACTACTGAGATTCAAGAGGGTGATACCGTCATCATAAAGCCCGGCAGTCGAATTCCAGTGGATGGGGTCGTTATCAGTGGAAACTCCTTTGTAGACCAATCCACTATCACTGGTGAATCGATACCCGTAGAGAAAGTGAAAGGTTTAGAGGTCTATGCAGGAACGATCAATCAATCGGGCTTGATTGAGGTCCGGCCGGTCAAACTCGGTCGAGATACGGCGTTTGGGAAGATCGTTGAGGCAGTTGAACAGGCTGAAAAGTCCCGTGCGCCAATCCAAAAAACCGCCGATCGACTTGCGGGATACCTAGTCTACTTTGCCCTTATCTGTGCTATCTTCACTTTCTTCATTACAAAGGATATGCGCTCTACTATATCAGTTATCATCGTTGCTGGTGCATGCGGAATCGCAGCAGGTACTCCACTCGCTATCCTTGGTGCCATCGGTCGCGCCGCCCGTAATGGAGCTATTGTCAAAGGTGGACTGTATATGGAGATCCTAAGTGTCATAGATACTGTTGCTTTGGACAAGACGGGCACATTGACATTCGGAAACCCAGAAGTTGCCAATGTGTATCCCTGTAATGGAGCAACGGCTGAGACCGTTTTGGAAGCCGCTGCCATTGCTGAACGGTCTTCGGAACATATTTTAGGTAAAGCCATATTAAAGAAAACCTCTGAAATGTCCCTTTCTATCGCTGAACCCGAACGGTTTGAGTATATTCCAGGTAAAGGCGTTATCTGCTCGCTCAACGGAGAAGAGATTATCGTTGGTAATAGGGCTCTTTTAGTGGAAAGACACTTTGATATCGATGAGATTACAACCACTTCTAGCCGTACCTCGGAAGTGCTTGTTGCCCGTAATGGACGATTCCTCGGCGCTATTCAGATTTCGGATGTACTGCGCCCGGAAGCTGTTGAGGCGGTAAGCAGGCTTCGAGAAATGGGCATTAGAACCCTGCTTTTAACTGGTGACACAAAGGCTATCGCTCACGCAGTTGGAAATGAGCTTGGCGTGGACGAGATATACGCTGAGCTCCTTCCGGATCAGAAACTCAATAAAGTGAAGTCACTTATCCTAGAGGGAAGAAAGGTTGCAATGGTAGGGGATGGGATCAATGATGCTCCGGCATTGATGCAGGCAAGTGTTGGTGTTGCAATGGGCTCTGGGACAGATGTTGCAAGGGAGAGCTCAAATGTCTTGCTTATAGGTAACGATCTTCTCAAATTCGTGGAGTTACTCAGAATTGCTAAGAGGTGCCGTAGGATCATCATGACAAATTTCGCAGGGACGTTGCTTGTAGACGGAGTAGGTGTTGGGCTTGCCGCTTTTGGACTACTGAGTCCTTTGCTCGCAGCTTTCATCCATGTTTTCTCGGAGCTTGTGTTTATCCTGAACTCGGCGAGTCTGCTCCCTACTATATCAAAGAACTGAGGTTAACAAGAAACGATTATTCCAGTAGGCACATAAGCGTGTTAGAGGTAATTAGAAGGTCCTTTATAGCACTTGCGGTTATCTCCTTCCTGGTTCCTATATCTCCTATTCGGGCAAATGGGGTTGAAAAGACCGGTGAGGAAAGCCTTCCCGGATACGTTAAAACCCTTCCTAAGAACCTGCTCCTTGGTACTAAGGAAAGCCTCTGGGGATGGAATCTCGTCCTCCTCGGGGTGGGAGCGGGGACTTCGATAACCCTTTCTCAAACCGATGCCGACCGTGAGATACAGGAGGATGTCAAGGGTTCGATAGGGGATTTCGCTGATATAGGAAACATAGGGGGGAACGGGTTTACACTGGCCGGGGTATCTCTTTTGACGTACATGATAGGTAGGATGATCTATGATGAAAGGGTCGTCGAGACGGGTAAGGCGCTTATAGAGTCTCAGATTATAACAGCGGTTATGACGGGCATAATAAAGGTCTCTACGGGAAGAAGGAGACCGGATGGAAGCGGTGTGGGACTCTCGCTTATCCTATCGTGGTAAGAGGGCTCAGTCGGTAGTAGGGAATATCCATTTCCTTTATGCTTGGTGGGTGCGACGGTTTCCCCTGTTAGTTTTTGATATAGACAGGGCAATAAGAGTTAAATAAAATTTAAATTAAAGGATACAAAGCCTTTTAGTTTGGGGAATAAGGGAAGTGAAAAAGAAAACCGTGATTCTATTGGAGGTAGCTCCGGGGGATGTAGAGATATACGTTGACGGTAGATTTATTGGTCTTGCTAGGGACTTTAAGGAGGCTGCAAGGGTTTCGGTTCCATCAGGAAACCACATTATGGGGTTTAAGTACGGGGGTTCAAGTTCCTCAACTAGAGTTTACGTTGCTCCGGGCTCTACGTCGGTTGTAAGAGGGGAGTTTAAGTCTGTTTCCGGATCCTTGAGGGGATTTTCTGATATTGGTTTTGCACAAGTGGAATATCTAGTATGGGGTGGAATAAACAGAGGAGAGTTTAGTAAAATGGGAGAAAACGTTACTGAGAGGAGGTAGTAGAAGATGAGTAGATTAATAGTTTCACTATTTATCTTGGTATCGGTTGCCGGTCTTTCCTTTGCCCAGGGAATGATGCAGCAAAAGCGGGGACAGGTGACAATGATGGGTCGTGGAATGTCGGGAATGCATTCCATGATGTATAGCATGATGGTTCAACATGTTCTTATGAAGGCCAGTACATTAGAGCTTACGGACGCTCAGAAAAGGGAATTGGCAGGCATTCCTGAGAAGTATCTCTACCCGATGGTTCGTAAGGAGGCGGATTTTAGAATCTCCCACATGAAAATCATGAATATGCTTCAGGACCCCAACTTTGACCCCGACAAGGTAAAGGCTGAGGTTAAAGCGTCTAACGATATAAATCTTGAGATGGCCAATATGTCTGTGGATGCACTCGCGGCGATAAGAAAGGCCATAGGTGTAGAGAACTTTAAAAAGGCAAAGGGGATGATGCCCATGATGATGCCTATTATGGGAGGAACCACTGTGGAGAAGGAGGAGATTCCAAAAGAAAAATCAGGGCAGGAGAAAGAGGAGGGTTCTTCTAGTAAACACGATGAGTAGCGAAAGGAATCGTCTTCCGGACTTTTTGGGTTTTTGATATGTAAGGAGGTAGTCTGCAGAGGTCCTGTATCCTTCCGCGATCCTCATCGGAGGTTATATGAAACTAAAGCTGGATAAGTGAGATAGGAGGTTGTGCTCCTAGATAACCTGTCCGCCCATGCGGATTATTCGGAGATCATGGGTTGGCTCAGGCACTTTGATAAGCCGCCGCGGCAAACCTTTATTACACATGGATTTCCTAGACTCTGACTATCTATGTGGTAATGTAGAGGATATGAACCACGATGGATATTATGATGACGATTCCAATTATGACGGTTTTCACGACGATGATATGAACTTTGACGGCTTCCATGATGATATGAACCGCGACGGTTTTCATGATGGTAACCACATGGGTGAAGGTGTGGGTCCCCGTTAGAGGCATAGAATATTTGTTTTTAGCATAGGTTTTCCGTAAAATAAGGGCAGAACCTGAAAGGGCTTTATGAACAACCCAACAGATGACAGATCGATAGCCTATTTTTCAATGGAGATAGCCCTGGAGGCAGGGATGCCGACCTATAGCGGCGGCCTCGGTGTACTTGCGGGGGATACGATTCGCTCGGCGGCAGACCTCAGGGTTCCTATGGTCGCTGTGACCCTTCTTCATCGGAAGGGTTATTTCTATCAGAGGCTGGATGCTAACGGGTGGCAGACCGAAGAGGCTGTGGAGTGGGCTATCGGTGACTTTTTAGAAGAGGTGCCTGGAAGGGTCTCTCTGACTCTAGAAGGCCGAACCGTTTTTTTACGTTGCTGGAAGTACGAGGTTAATGGCATCGGAGGTTTTAATGTCCCTGTGTATTTTCTCGATACCGATGTCTCGGAGAATTCCGAGTGGGACAGAACCTTGACGCATTTTCTCTATGGAGGGGATCAACGTTACCGACTCTGCCAAGAGGTGGTTTTAGGAATTGGTGGGGTAAGGATGCTCCGCGCCCTTGGCTATTATAACATAGAAAGATTCCATATGAACGAGGGACACTCCAGCCTTCTTACACTAGAGCTTCTGGATGAGGAAGCGAGAAAGGCAGGGAGAAAGACCGTATCCAGAAGCGACATTGAGCTGGTTAGAAAGAGGTGTGTATTTACTACACACACCCCTGTTCCCGCAGGACACGATCAGTTCCCCCTGGATCTGGTAGCTCGTGTCCTTGGACGCAGAGAGGTTTTCGATATGAAGGACGTATTTTGCTGCGAGAACCTTCTCAACATGACCTTTCTGGGTTTTAATCTAAGCCACTACATAAATGGAGTCGCAAAAAAACACGGAGAGGTCTCAAGGCTTATGTTTGCCGGTTACAAGATCGATGCCATAACAAATGGCGTTCATGCGGCAACCTGGGTCTCAAAGCCCTTTCAGGGGCTCTTTGATAGGTATCTCCCTGGTTGGAGGGAGGACAATTTCAATCTTCGGTATGCACTTAAGATCCCAAGGGAGGACGTCTGGAGGGCACATGCTCAGGCGAAGGAGCGGTTAATCCGGTATGTGAACCGTAGTACCAATGCCGGGATGGATATGGACGTTCTTACAATAGGTTTTGCCAGGCGCGCCACGACGTATAAGAGAGGAGACCTCCTCTTTACTGATATAGAGAGGATTAAAGGTATCTCGTCAAAAGCCGGCCCCTTTCAGGTGGTTTATTCCGGTAAAGCCCATCCACAAGACAGAGGTGGCAAGGAGGTGATTAAACGGATTTTTGATGCGAAGAATCTCCTCCGTGATCATGTTAGGGTCGTCTATCTCAATAACTACGATCTGGAACTCGCTAAGGTTATAATTCCTGGCGTTGATGTATGGCTTAATACACCACAGCCTCCTCTTGAGGCCTCTGGAACAAGCGGTATGAAAGCGGCTATGAATGGTGTTCCGAGTCTGAGTGTTCTCGATGGTTGGTGGATCGAAGGGCATATCGAAGGTGTAACAGGATGGTCGATTGGAGAGAACGAGATAGCTATAGGGGAGAGCCATGACAGTTCAAAAGATGCCCTCTATCTTTACGAAAAATTAGAGCGGGACATCATCCCTCTATTCTATAGGGAAAGGGATCGCTTTATCGATATGATGCGGTATTCCATCGCCCTTAACGGCTCCTTTTTCAATACACAGAGGATGTTACAGCAGTACGTTCTAAAAGCCTATTTCACGTAGGTGGCAGAAGGATTGGCTCAAGGGTTATTCGGTTGACTAACGATTCAATCGGTGTCTGATGTCAGATAATATGACACTTGCTCCGATTCCATATACTTAAAACCTACTGGAAATGCTGGGATAATTTATGGTATATGACTTGCCCAAAAGTTAGTTGTATTGTGAAGGGTCTTCAAGGCGTATTAACGAAAGGGAAACATACGAGAAGGAGGTAAGACATGGCCCGCATCAAGTATATCGAAGAAGATGAGGTCAAAGACCCAAGGGTAAAAGAGGCCTATGAACGGATGAGGAGGAAGAGGGGAAAGGTGACCAACATCTACAAAGCCTTGGCATACAAGCCCTCCATAGTATCGACCATAGGTCCATTTGTCGCCGCCGTTCAGGAACCGGACGAGCTCGACCCCAAGCTCAAGGAGAGGGTTATACTAAGGGTTTCAAAGATCAACCACTCGGCATATTGTTATCACGCGCATCGGCAGATAAGCAAAAAAATGGGGTTTACCGAAGACGAGATTCTGGAGGTTGATAATCCCGAGAGCGCAAACATATCGGAGGCCGATAAGGTCGCTCTAAGGTACGCAGAAACCATGACACTCAGCCCCGGCAACATCCCCGATTCCCTTTTTAATGAGCTTAAAGGGCATTTTAGCGATTCTCAGATAGTGGAGCTAACCTCTTTGATAGCGCTTTATAACATGATAAACCGTTTCAACGAGGCCCTGAAGCTGGACCCGGAGGAATACTGATTGAGCATCAGGAACCTTGATAGGATCTTTAATCCAAAATCCATCGCCCTAATAGGTGCGAGTGACACGGTCGGAAAGCTCGGTTACACGCTCTTTCGTAACTTGACTCGGTGTGGATTTAAGGGGCCGGTGTATCCGGTAAACCCCAAGTACAAGACCGTTCAGGGAAAGAAGGCCTTTAAATCGGTTACGGATATTAGAGAGGAAGTGGACCTTGCCGTTATAGTGACTCCACTTGAAGTCGTTCCAGAGGTCATAAGTGGTTGTGCAAAGAAGGGGATCCTTGGGGCTATTATCATCTCCGCAGGGGGGAAGGAGACTGGGGAAAGGGGTAGGGAGCTAGAAGGGCGGATCCTCAAGGAGGCAAAAGAGGCGGGTGTGCGAATCATAGGCCCCAATTGTTTGGGGGTAATAAGACCGAGTATAGGGTTAAATGCGACCTTTTCTAGCAGGATGGCGCTTCCGGGCCAACTGGCCTTTATCTCCCAAAGCGGTGCCCTATGCACCGCTATCTTAGACAGGTCTTTTAGGGAGAGGATCGGTTTTAGTTATTTTATAAGCATAGGTTCTATGGCCGATGTGGATTTTGGAGACCTGATCGATTATCTAGGGGGGAGTGAAGAGGTAACGAGCATTATTCTCTACATAGAGTCACTTACCAACCTGAGAAAGTTTATGAGTGCGGCTCGTGCTGTGTCCAGGATAAAGCCCATAATAGCCGTGAAGGCTGGGAGGAGTCAATCGGGAGCTCAGGCCGCTTCCTCTCATACAGGCGCCATGGCGGGTGAGGACGACGTATATGATGCCGCCTTTAAGCGAGCCGGCATAATCAGGGTTCGTACGATTCGGGATCTATTTAACTGTGCCGAGAGCCTGGCCAAGCAGCCGAGGCCCAACGGTCCACGTCTGGGAATCGTTACGAACGCCGGGGGACCTGGGGTTATAGCGGCAGATGCCCTTGAGGACTGGGGATATAGGCCCGCCGTGTTATCAGATCAAACGATAGAGCGTCTTAACTCGTTTCTTCCCCCTCATTGGAGTAGGGGGAATCCGGTCGATATTATTGGAGACGCAACTCCTGAAAGATACCAAAATGCGATTCGCTCCTTGCTAGAAACCGATGAGATCGATGGACTCCTTGTGATTTTAACCCCCCAGGCGATAACGAGTCCTACAGATGTGGCAAGAGTTATTTCTCAGTTGGCCTTTTCTAATAAGCGTCACATGCCTATTTTTGCGGTTTGGATGGGTGGGGAAGGGATATCTATACTAAACGGGGCCGGAATACCGACCTACAGTACACCCGAAGAGGCCGTAAGCACCTTCATGTATATGTATTCGTACAGTTACAATCTAAGGCTCCTTCAGGAAACGCCAAGGGAACTCCACGTGGAGCTTAACCTCGACCGTGAGAGGGCAGGTGGGATCATAAAAGCCTTTTTAGACAAAACCCAATCCTTACTGCCGGAGACGGAATCGAAGGAGCTCTTGGGGAGTTACGGAATACCGGTAAATAGGACACTGGTGGCCTCATCCCCTGAACAGGCGGCAGGGCTTGCAGAGGAAATCGGGTTCCCTGTGGTGCTTAAGGTTCATTCCCCCGACATCACCCATAAAACCGAGGCAGGTGGGGTCATTCTTGACCTGACATCAAAAGAGGAGGTGGAATCGGCATATAAAAAGATAGTGGAAAACGCCAGGAATTATAATCCAGAAGCACGTATCTTCGGTGTTACCGTACAGCGTATGGTAAAAGAGAGGGGCTACGAGGTGATTATCGGGAGTAAACAGGATCCCCTATTCGGACCCGTGATACTCTTTGGGATGGGAGGGATAATAGCCGAGGTGATTCGGGATAAAGCGGTGGGCCTCCCTCCCCTAAATACGACCCTTGCAAGGCGACTTATGGAAGAAACAAAGGTGTATAAGTTGCTGAGGGGCTTTCGTAATCGCCCACCCGTTAATCTGGAATACATGGAGGAGATACTCGTGCGCCTTTCACACCTCGTAACCGACTTCCCGGAGATCGTGGAGATAGACATAAATCCCCTTTTGGCAAGTGAAAAGGGGATCCTGGCACTGGATGCAAGGATAATAGTCAGGCCAACCACCGTGAGATCCCCCGATCACATGGTACTTAGCCCCTACCCGCATCGCTACGAGACCCATTGGACGCTGAGCGATGGGACACCTGTACTCCTTCGTCCAATTAAGCCGGAAGACGAAGGCATGATGAGAGAGCTCTTTAGCACCTTTTCTCAAAGGACGATCCTTTTTCGGTTCTTTCAGGTTCTAAAATCGATGCCCCATGAACAGATCACCCGTTATACACAGATAGACTACGACCGTGAGATGGCTATAGTCGCCGTGGAAGAGGCACCGGAGAAAGAGCGAATACTCGGCGTGGGACGGCTGATTTACTGCCCGAACCTCGAGGCCTTCGAATTTGCCGTTGTGGTTGGGGATCCCTGGCAGGGAAAAGGTCTAGGAACGAGGCTCCTTGAGACGTGTATAAGTATAGCAAGGGAGAAAGGGGGTAAGTTCCTCTGGGGAGATATAATGGCGGAGAATGAAAGGATGATCAAGCTATGCAAGGAACTAGGCTTCCAGATAGTCTGGAATTATAGAGAAGGAGTAGCCAGAGCGGTAATGGAGTTAAGGTAGAGTATAAGAAGCGTTAGTAGGGAGTGGAGATAATCTAAAAGACGGCTGGACATCAAACGGAGATGACAATTGCTTATATGGTTTCAGTTTGTTGCCCTTACGGCGATAATACTCTTTTCGGGTTCGAAGCTTTCAAAGTATGGTGATATCATAGCCGAGAAAACGGGACTGGGAAGGACATGGATCGGGGTTATTCTTATGGCCTCTGTTACTTCTCTGCCAGAGTTGATTACGGGTATAAGCTCGGTTGCTTTATTTGATCTCCCCAGTATCACGGTAGGCGATATTCTTGGAAGTTGTATGTTTAATCTCTCTATCATTGCTCTACTAGATGTTATGGTTGGTTCTGTGCCTGTCTCGGCAAGGGTACACGAGGGACACGTGCTTTCGGCTAGCTTTGGAGTATTTGTACTTGGCCTAGTGAGCTTGAGTCTTCTTGTTGGTATGGATTTCCCCTCGATAGGCTGGATCGGTGTGTATAGCCTGGTGTTTATTGTGACCTACTTTTTAGCCATGAGGATAATTTTCTTATATGAAAGGAGTCGTATAGCGAAATTCGTTAAGGAGATTACCGAAGAATTGAAATACGATAGCCTTTCTAAGGCAAGAGCCTATAAGATGTATGTGGCAAATGCGATAGTTGTAGTAGGAGCGGCTACCTATCTTCCTCGTGTTGGGGAGGAAGTCGCTAAGATTACGGGGTTTGGTCAAACCTTTGTTGGTACTGTCTTTATAGCTTTATCTACCTCCCTTCCGGAGGTCGTTGTTTCTATAGCCGCTGTGAGAATCGGAGCCGTTGACCTGGCCGTTGGAAACCTCTTTGGAAGTAACCTCTTTAACGTTTTTATATTGGCACTCGACGATATTTTCTATACAAAGGGGCCAATTCTCTCGTACGTCTCGGAAGATCATATATTTACTCCTATATCCTCTATGATGATGACGGCTATTGCAATCATAGGATTAACCTATAGGGCGAGTAGGAAACCGCTTTTTCTTGCCTGGGATTCTATAGGGATTTTAATAACTTACTTTGTAACAATACTCGTTTTATACACGATGAGATAGAATAAAAAGCCAAGAAGCCTGTGATTATTATGGGTGATTAGGAGGTATAGATGAAGGTAAGAGAAATCATGGTGCGACCGGTTATTGTTGTTAAAGAAGACACTACGCTGGAAGAGATTGCAAAGATAATGCTAGATCTACAAATAGGGTGCGTACCGGTAGTGTGTAACGAGGGCAAGATAGTTGGGATTATAACGGATTCCGACTTTGCGGCAAAGGAACGTGGCTTTCCATTTTCAACATTTCGGGCACCTCAGTTGCTCGGTCAATGGATGCCTGAAGAAGGGATTGAAGAAATGTATAAGGCGGCACGTACTCTGACCGCTAGGGAGATTATGAGCGCTCCTGTAGTTACGGTAACAGAGGAAGACACATTAGAAGAGGTCGTAAAGAAGATGCTTCGCTACGATATTAATCGTATTCCGGTTGTGCGTGATGGAGTACCAGTAGGGATAGTAGCGAGGCACGACCTTCTGAAGATGATGATACAAGATGAAGAACCAAAGTGATTTTTCGGATGGAATACATAAAAGACTCTGATGATATAGTATCTTCGGATATAGGGCTTAGCACTGTAGAAGCAAAAAGGAGGCTTAGACGATACGGCCCGAACCGTTTTAAGGAACCCAGGAAAAAGAGTGCCTTACTCGTTTTTGTAAATCAGTTTAAAAGTCTAATCCTATTGCTTCTTGCCGTGGCCGCTCTACTCTCCTTTGCCTTTGAGGAATGGATAGAGGGGGTAGCCATAATCGTTGTGATCATTATCAATGCGGCCATAGGTTTTCTTATGGAGATTAGGGCCGTCCGCTCTATGGAGGCGCTTCGGCGTCTTGTGAGTATAAGTGCGAGGGTTCGTCGGGATGGCCGAATCCAGGAGGTTCCGGCGGAGGAACTCGTTCCGGGAGACATCGTGTTACTGGAGGGTGGCGATATCGTCCCTGCCGATATTCGGCTGATTAAGGCCTCGAAGCTTCAAGTTGATGAGTCCTCCCTTACGGGGGAATCGGTTCCTGTAACTAAGCAGGTAGAACCGGTTAAAGACGATGTTCCTTTATTCGAGCGTTCAAACATGCTTTTTATGGGAACCGCTATAACCCGGGGATCGTGTGAAGGTGTGATTGTTGGAACAGGGATGAATACGGAGCTGGGCAAGATCTCTTCTCTTGTAGAGGAAGCAAAAGAGGAAACCACTCCGCTTGAAAAACGCCTTGATCAACTGGGACAGAAGCTCATATGGGTGACCCTTGGGATCACGGCGCTTGTTGCGGTTACCGGCTCTCTAAGGGGAAAGGAGGCATTCCTTATGATCGAGGCGGCAATCGCCCTTTCGGTAGCCGCTATACCGGAGGGATTGCCTATCGTTGCAACCATTGCTCTTGCACGGGGCATGATGCGTATGGCCAAGCGAAATGCCCTTATCAACCGTCTTGCCGCGGTTGAAACACTGGGTGCAACAAACGTTATCTTTACCGATAAGACCGGGACTCTAACGGAAAATCAAATGACCGTTAAATGGATTTCTATTAATTCAGGGGATGTCGAGGTAGATGGGGAAGAAACCGGTGATGCATTTATCCTTAACGGAAAGGCCATAGATCCATTGAGGCATCCTGCATTAAGGGAGGCCTTGGAGATCGGGGTGCTCTGCAATAACGCCTCTTTACAACGCGAACAAAGCAGCAATAGCAGGGGCATTGGAGATCCTCTCGAAACCGCGCTTCTTGTGGCGGGTGCAAAAGCGGGTATATACCGAGACGACCTACTTAAGACCGCGCAGGAGGTGCGTGAAGAGGCCTTTGACCCTTCCATCAACATGATGGCTACCTTTCATATAGAGGACGGTAGGTACCGTGTTGCTGTAAAGGGTGCTCCCGAATCCGTACTAGAGGTCTGCTCGTATATCCGTACAGATGAGGGTGCGGAGGAGATGTCTTCTAACCTCTACCAGAAATGGATCGAGCATAACAGGGGATTGGCGGAGAGGGGATTCAGAGTCATTGCCCTTGCTACAAAAACGGTGGAATCTATAAAAGCGCCTCCTTACGATCGCCTTACTTTAATCGGTTTTGTTGCGCTCTTTGATCCGCCACGCCGCGATGTGAGAGAGGCTATAGCCGAGTGTCAAAAAGCGGGGATCCGGGTCGTTATGGTTACAGGTGACCATCCCTCTACGGCGCGTAACGTGGCTATGGCTGTGGGTTTGGTTGAATCTAATGATATCGAGGTTATACACGGAAAAGACCTTAAGAGCCCTGATAGGTTATCTGAAGAGGAGCGTCTTCAAATCCTCAAGGCCCCCATTTTTGCCCGTGTCAACCCAAGGCAGAAGCTGGATCTCATAGAGATCCACCAGAAAAGCGGCTCTATCGTCGGGATGACCGGCGACGGGGTAAACGACGCCCCAGCCCTTAAAAAGGCGGATATCGGTATCGCAATGGGTAAACGGGGGACTCAGGTAGCGCGTGAAGCGGCCGATATGGTTCTTAAAGACGACTCCTTCTCCACCATAGTGGTCGCCATAGAGCAGGGACGCATTATCTTCGATAATATACGTAAATTCGTCCTCTACCTCCTCTCCTGCAATGTCAGCGAGATCATGGTTGTTTCTCTTGCATCCCTTGCGGCTATTCCACTACCCATTCTTCCGCTTCAGATTCTTTTTCTAAATCTCGTTACAGACGTTTTTCCGGCGCTCGCACTCGGTATGGGTGGAGGAGATCCGCATATAATGGAGCGTCCCCCTCGTAATCCCAAAGAATCCATTCTTACCCTTCGGCATTGGTTAGCGATTGGCGGATACGGGGCAACGATGACGATTTCGGTTCTTGGGGCTCTTATGCTTTCTCTGAATCGGTTTCATATGGATGAGAGGCAAGCCGTTACCGTCTCCTTCCTCACTTTGGCTTTTACCCAGCTATGGCATGTCTTTAATATGCGGGAGAGGGGAGCGGGTCTTATCAGAAACGATATAACTCTTAATCCCTTCGTTTGGGGAGCGCTGGTGCTCTGTGTGGTTTTGCTTTTAGGCGCCATTTGTGTTCCTGCCCTGGCGGGTGTACTGCGTGTCGCTGACCCTGGAAGGGATGGTTGGATGCTTGTTCTAATTATGAGTGTTATACCACTTGTGGTGGGACAGATACTTAAAAGGTCTTTAAATTGACAAACGATATGGGTGTTTAGTACTAAATTGGGTTAAAATACTGTAAAATCCAGAAGGAAAGAGGGTTACCGGAATGCATAAGAGGAGGTAGAGATAATGTACTACTTCGTATCTTTTGACCCAAAGGAGGGAGCAAAGAGAAAGCAGATAGTCGAGGCGTATAGGAGATACGCAGACCACTTTCAGAAGAGGCTCACGCAGTTTAAGTTTCTGGGCCTCTATGCCAGAAATGTGCTCCTTGGTCCTAGGCCGCATTACGTGGCGATTTGGGAGTTTTCTGACTACTCTGATCTGGACGAATGGAATAGGGCGTTTGTGAATGATAAACAGGGGCAAAGACTTGCAAAAGCACTTGCGGATCTTGCGACCGGCTGGGAAGCAAAGGTCATGTCTAAGTTGATTTAGCCGGTGCTTTAGATCTTAGCGTTGTTTGTGTAACTAAAGGAGACATCATGGATCTTCCTGCATACGTGAAGAACGAAAAGCTGAGGAGATGGGTTCAGGAGATGGTTACCCTCTGCAAGCCGGATAGGGTTCACTGGTGTGACGGTTCAGAGAGGGAATACGACGACATGTTCAAACTGATGATAGAGTCCGGCACCGCAATCAAGTTGAACGAGGAAAGAAGGCCAAATAGCTACCTGGTTCGGTCTGACCCAAGCGATGTGGCCCGTGTGGAAGACCGTACCTTCATATGCAGTATCAAGAAAAGCGATGCGGGCCCCACCAATAACTGGGTCGATCCAAAGGAGATGAAAAGAATCCTGCGCGGTCTTTTTGACGGCTGTATGCGTGGTAGGACTATGTATGTCATCCCATTCAGCATGGGACCCCTGGGTTCACACATCGCCCGTATAGGGGTGCAACTCACCGATTCTCCCTATGTTGTCGCCAGTATGAGGATAATGACAAGAATGGGAAGGGCCGTGCTGGATGTGCTTGATGAGAACGAGGAGTTTGTCCCCTGCCTCCACTCAGTTGGTATGCCGCTTGGCCCTGGGCAAAGGGATGTACCTTGGCCGTCCAACAAAGAGCACAAATACATAGTTCACTTCCCGGAGGAGCGCTCTATATGGTCTTACGGAAGCGGTTACGGTGGAAACGCACTACTTGGCAAAAAGTCTTTTGCCTTGAGAATCGCCTCGGTCATTGCCAGAGACGAGGGTTGGCTTGCAGAACACATGCTCATTGTTGGGGTGGAATCCCCCGAAGGAGAGAAAACCTATGTAGCCGCCGCGTTTCCCAGCGCGTGTGGAAAGACCAACTTTGCCATGCTGGTTCCGCCCCCGGCCTTCAAAGGATGGAGGGTTACAACGGTAGGAGACGATATAGCCTGGATAAAACCCGGTAAGGACGGCAGCAGACTTTATGCGATTAACCCAGAGGCTGGATTTTTTGGTATTGCCTCAGGTACCTCGGATAGATCAAACCCAAACGCTATGGCCACTATAAGCCGAAATACGATCTTTACCAATGTGGCTCTAACACCGGATGGGGATGTGTGGTGGGAAGGCATGACAGAAGATCCTCCACCTGAGCTCATCGATTGGCAGGGAAGATACTGGACTCCCGGATGTGGAAGATCCGCCGCTCATCCAAATGCGCGGTTCACGGCTCCTGCCCATCAATGCCCATCGATAGACCCGGACTGGGAAAATCCAGATGGGGTACCCATAAAGGCATTTATCTTTGGTGGCAGGAGGAGTGGTGTCGTTCCACTTGTGTATCAGGCGTCCAACTGGAATTACGGGATTTACCTTGCTGCCACAATGGGATCTGAGACGACAGCCGCCGCCACTGGTAATGTTGGGGAGATACGTCGTGATCCGTTTGCCATGTTGCCTTTCTGCGGCTATCACATGGCTGACTACTTTAACCATTGGTTGGACATTGGGAGAAAGATCGCCTATCCTCCGCGTATCTTTGGGGTTAACTGGTTCCGCAAAGATGAAAATGGTAGATTCATCTGGCCTGGATTTGGGGAGAACATGCGGGTCTTAAAATGGATAGTTGAACGTGCGAATGGTCGTGCTTACGGCGTCGAAAATCCCATAGGGCGTGTTCCCCGCTATGAGGATATCGACTGGCGGGGGCTAGAGGGCTTTACCCGTGAGAGGTTTCAAGAGCTGATGATGGTGGATCGTGAGGAATGGAAGCAAGAGATCCTATCCCACGAGGAGTTATTTATAAAACTCTACGATAGGCTTCCAAAGGAACTCATATTCATGCGGGAGCTCATTCTGTCGAGTATATGGCGGTCTCCCGAACACTGGGATATCGTTCCGGAGGATTGAGGGTTTATGGTCTGAGGTAGCCTGGTGGTATTCCCTGTCTTCTGGCCTCTTCCTTGAGGTTTTCCTTCTCCTGTTTGGTTAATCTCAATTGGTTTTTAGGGCTTCCAGATAATCGTTTAGATACATGAGCTCCTGTATGGAGTGGTCGGCAAAATATCCGTTTATGAGCAGGGAATCGACCTCTCTTTTTTATATCCGATTTTTTGTTCTGTATCTTTAATCTCATCTAGTATCGCTTTTTCTCTAGCCTCTATATCTAGAACGCGGCTCCTCTAATGGTCTCTTCTTTTTGTTTCTCTACTTCTGGGTTTTCTTCAGGGAGAAGGGGTGATATCCCTATAGTGTCTTTTCCATCTTGGTTTTTCCCTTCTCGCTTTCGGTAACCTTTGCAGGGTCATCTATAAAGTGAGGAACCCCGTATTTATCAACCCATTTGTATATGTTCTTTGCATTTGAGGGAATGACAAAGAGAGAAAGTAAAATCACTGTAGATTGTACTTAATTAAGGGAATAATATCCGACCTTATGGCCTGAAGGCCTTTTTATATAGTATTTCCTTATATGGTTTAAACCGCAATTGAGAGGTTCGGATGAAACTTTGAATATGCTTTTTTTGACAAAGAAGGACATCGTGATATATTTTTGGGGTTATATTGAGCCGTTAGCTCAGGCTGGTAGAGCATCTGCCTTTTAAGCAGAGGGTCGCAGGTTCGAGTCCTGCACGGCTCACCAATAATGAGAGGTTATGGGTTAATGGTATAGAGCGATAAGTAATGGTGGATAAGAATCGTTGGAGCTTAGCTCTTAAATCCAGGCTTTTAATCCTTTACTGTTTTTTGTCCCCGTCGTCTAGCTCGGCCTAGGACACCGCCCTTTCAAGGCGGTAACACGGGTTCAAATCCCGTCGGGGACGCCAAGAATTTCAGGGAGTTACGACACAGCCAGAATAGCTTACCCGTCAGTGCCTACCCATTATCTACCTACAACCTTGATCCGCTGAACAGTGACAACAGTTAGCGTTGGAGTATAGTAGCGCTTAAACCGATGGTGTGGATTAAACCTCTAACCAAGTGAAAAAAAAGTGGAGGGATAGATAACACAATTATCCTGTTCTAACAGCAACTTACTCATTATTAGATAGATTAAACCTCGAAAAACACCGTAAATCCTCATAATTACTAGATAAAACCGAATTTAACGTTCAAATCTGAGTGTCGGAGATTAGCTAGGATTATAAGATTTTACTCTAACTAATAATGGTAATCAATTAAGATCATTAATAATACTTTGTCTTCAATAGAGTAGACTATACCGAATCCGATGATCTCTGATAGAGGAACGGGTAAACAATGAAGAACATCCTTACAAAAACGGTATAATAAACGGGTTTGTACGGGCTTTGTTTCTCAGGATTGGGTCATTCATGAGATGCGATGACTTCATTAACCGCTTCTATGAGTTCTTGAGAAGAAAAGGGTTTCTTTAAAAACCTGTTTCCGGTTGACCTTATAAAATCGGTTATATATCCTGAGATGAATATTGTCTTCTTTGCTAAATCAGGATTCGATTTTTGAACCTCCAGATATAGCTTATCTCCCTTCATTCTTGGCATATTCAAGTTAGAGACTATCGCGTTATATACGCCTTGCTTTATCTTTTCTAGGCCTTCTACCCCGTCTCTTGCAGTCTCTACCTCAAACCCCGCTCGCTTCAGGATTTTCTTTACAAGTTCGACTACTATTTTATCATCATCTATAACCAGGATCCTTTTCTTGTCGCCTTTCTTTTTTCTCTTTGTCATCTATTTTTCTACCCCCATAGGCAAAAAGAGTACTGCCGTGTCAATTCAAATTGAATTAGACCTTGGTAGGGTTTATACCGGGCCTTATGTCATACGATACTCTGGAGGTAAACCTTTTGTCCGGACTTTTTCATCAGGGAATAGTAATTAGATGTTCAAAATAAAACTAAAAGACGGGCAAGTTCTTGGTAGTTGATATAGAAAAACAGTCCAGAGCCGTCCAACCCCCGCCACGATTTGTCTCTATCAAGGCACATTAGTTACTGTTTCGCAATCCGTGGCAGTATCACCCTTAATATGATTGCCTCCATCACAGGTATCGGCATCGATTCCTCCATCCAATTTGTCGTCTCCGTCCCCACCTTTTAGGGTGTCATTTCCATTCCCACCAAACAACTGGTCGGCACTGCTACCGCCGTCAATAATATCGTTACCCGCATCTCCAAACAACGTGTCCATTCCACCACCTCCTTTGATTGTATCGTTACCGTTGCCACCACAGATTATGTCGTTTCCCCCTTTACCGTTTATTTTATCTTTTCCGCCCAAGCCGACTATCACGTTGTTGCTTGCATTCCCATCTATAACATCGTTGCCGCTAGTACCCTGACAGAGTTGGTTTGAAACTCCGTTTACCGTGCAGCCCATGGTTGGGACGAGTCCATTACAGGTGGTTTGTGGTACGGTATCACAGGCATCTCCTATACCGTCTCCGTCAGTATCCTCCTGACCCGGATTGGAAATTATAGGACAATTGTCAACTCCATCTAAAGCCCCGTCGTTATCGTCATCGTTGTCGCATACATCTCCCAAACCGTCACCATCTAGGTCTTCCTGACCGGGGTTAGCATCAAATGGACAATTATCATTCTCTATAACACCATCTCCATCAGCGTCTTCAAAAACCTGGACACGATGGTTGCTCCTGTCTGCAACGTATATCTTTCCAGAGTCGTCCACCGATACTCCGTGCGGAAAATAAAACTCGCCATCTCCTGCACCAAGGATGCCGAACTTGAGAAGGAGCCTACCACTCGGATCGAATTTCTGTATGCGATGATTGTCGGTATCTGCGACGTAAATGTTCCCGGAGGCGTCCACCGCTACCCCTCTTGGAGAATTAAACTGGCCGTTCCCTGTGCCAAAGGAACCGAACTTAAAGAGGAATCCTCCATTTGGATCAAATACCTGGATGCGGTTATTGTTTGTATCCACAACGTAAATGTTCCCGGAGGCGTCCACCGCTACCCCTCTTGGAGAATTAAACTGGCCGTTCCCTGTACCAAGAGTGCCTATACGCAATAACTCAGTTCCGTCAGGGGCTATCTTAACCACCTGATTAACGTTCCCAAGGGCAACGTATATATTCCCGTCAACATCGACCGCAATGGCTCTGTCATCTGTTAAAGTAGGCTGTCCTAAAGGAATGCTAAATAGGAAACTTTGAGCGGTTGTCGATTTGGTTTCTATTAACCATAATAAAAACATCAATAAACTCGATAAAAATAACCTATTTTTCACCATAGTTTCCTCCTTTCTATCTGCACTCCCGACATTTAATCCCATCTTATGCATAAAGATTCTTTCTTCTCTCTTACAGTAACAAGGTGGTGTATTTAAATAATTACCACTTTCCTAACCAATGCTTTATTTGGCTTCACACTCCCTTCGGTGTTCTTGAATTCAAAATGTAGTTTGGGCGGGGAAAACACGAGGGTAACAGGCCAGCTATTCTTTCAAAGAAGGGTGGTTTTATAGCTTCTGTCTCGTGTCATAGAACATGTGGATTGGTTTTATTATCGTTATTTAGAATGTTAAAGTAAATACGGCTTCGGTTATGTTTTTACTTATGTCAAAAGTGATATT
Organism: uncultured Spirochaetia bacterium; assembly: GCA_964636885.1. Taxonomy (GTDB): domain Bacteria; phylum Desulfobacterota_D; class UBA1144; order Nemesobacterales; family CSP1-2; genus CAZWVA01. The sequence continues at coordinate 5,161 of CAZWVA010000023.1, read as the reverse complement.
CTAACGTATTTTCTAAATCTATTATACCGGCAATGGCCTCTTAAGCGTTTTTGTAGAGATACTTATCAAACCGTATCAAGATGAACCCTTCCAAAGGAACCGTTGAGAAACGCGGAACTAATGAACTGGGTGTCTTTCAAATTCGCGGATGGCTTTTGAGAATCTTATCCCCATCTTATAACGATTCGTTGACAGATCGGGTAGTAGCCATGTAATAATACCGTCAAGCACCATAAACCAGCTTTTTGCATACAGTTTGACTATAACTATCGTATCGGGAAGAAACACGTTTTTAGATACTATAGCGGCTCCTTCCTCGGAGATGTTTAAGGTATGGGCTAAAAATTTTGGCTCGGATATCCCAAATCTGATTTTCTTTTTCGCTGGAAACCGTTTTGAAGATCTTCTGTCTATCATTGTAACTCCATCTGTATTATCGCTAAAAATAAACACCATAATCTGAAAGAGGGCAATAAGACCTTAGGGCAGTTTTCTCTATGAAAAGAGTCTGGGTTGTTTGTATAATGCTACTACTTTTGTCTAAACCGACTGGTCTTGAAGGAAAGGACGATCATGTCTCGTCACGTTCAATCCACTTCTCCAGCGTTGGGGGTTTATATCTGGTCAGCAACTCAAGCAAGCGTTCTGGATCTCGCTCCACAATCACCAGCAAACGGTGATCGGGTCGAACAAACCCTTCTACTACAGCATGGTTAAACAGCGTGAGCAATGGATTATAAAAACCCTCGACATTTAGGATTCCACACGGCTTTTGATGTAGGCCAAGCTGTGCCCAAGTAAGAACCTCGGAGAATTCCTCTAAGGTGCCAAAGCCTCCTGGAAGTGCTATGAACGCATCGGAAAGCTTTGCCATCAAGGCCTTGCGTTCGTGCATTGATCCTACGATCTGCAGATCCGTAAGCCCCTCATGCGCCACCTCTCTAGCAACAAGGGACTTAGGGATCACCCCTATGACTTCCCCTCCCTCGGCGATTGCCGAATCCGCGATGATACCCATTAACCCTATACGTCCACCGCCGTAGACGATACCTATACCCCTTTGGACCAGTGTAACAGCCATACGACGTGCCGTATCCCTGTATGCTGTACGCACTCCGCTATTAGAACCACAAAAGATGCAAATCCGTCTTATCATTGGTTGCGTCGGATAAACCCTTTTTCACAGCACCCTAATTATACACGTGGCACTAAAGAAAGCCACTAAGCGGCATTACTACTAAAGTGATATGTTTTTAAAGACAGGCTGACTCCCTGATCTAAAAATCTAACCAAAGTCTAATTTATTTATTCTCGGATTGTTTTATAAATAATGTGGGTATAGACCCCGGATGGTCTAACAAATCAAGAGACGAATAAGTCTAAGGGAACCGTAAAACATGATAAAGTTGTTTAGAGTGGTATCTACAGTTAATAATTTCCCTCACAGAGGGAGAACATACGATGGGGTAGAGATTCACTGGTTTGTCGTTTATAGGGAGAATCCAATCGCTTCGTATGAAAAGCTGATAAATGGTTATCTAAAGGATCGGGATAACCCGCTCTATATATCCGAGAAAAACCTACAAGAGCTCTTTACTGAAGAAGAAGCCGATGCTCTTAAAGAATACCTTAGTAAAAAGCATGGGGAGGAATGTGATATAAGAGAAGCGGATCTTTCCACCGAGATTGACCCTTGGGGATATGGGGATAAGACGCCGGCATATAGAGAGGGATTTTACAGGCTGAATCAGGAGGATGGGTACGATTTACCCTTTGTTGTGTGGGGTTACTACGATATAAGCCACGCAAAGGACGTTACCTGGTTGATGCATGGTGTGGAATCCCTAGAAACAGTGCTGGATAAGTTCGGACTAGAGGTGACGGACGTAGATACATTGAAAACAATAATGGAGGAGATGAAAAATCGGGGTTTATTAGTGAAAAGAGAGTTTAGGAGCAGGAAAAGAATCACGTATTAACCCGTCCGGATTTGCCTTCTTCTCTCATAAAAATCGCCTCTACCTTATATTCTTGAGGAGAGAAATCGGATGATACCTCTTGCTATCTATAACGTTTATCGAAGTACCTCCAGTGGTCGATCGCGGTGCATGAGTACCCAGTCTCCGTTTTCTACCAGGGCTTCCTTGCCCAATTCCTCCACGAGGATCTGCGATTCTTTATATTTTATAGAGTCATATTCACCATAGCTTAACAGGTTCCGCAAGCGGTCTCTGGCCCTGCCAAACGGGATTATCATCGCCGCGTATTGCTTGGCCTGAGCGGATAGGGCCTTTTTCTCAGCGTATGTATAGAGCACAGCGGCTATGACTGCAGGTAGACTTACTATTGCAATGAGCAGTAGGCCATGTATCGACCCGTAGTGCTCTAACCGATTGTTGAAATCGGGTAGCCAAAGCCGAAGGATGCAGAGGACAAGTGCCATGAGGAAGGCTAGTACCAAGCTGAACCAAAAGGAAGAGTTACGCAATAGCTCCAGTAACTCAGCCTGTTCTTTATCGCGCCGCGCCGCTTTGTTGAAGTAGGTGTATTGATCCTCCACCCAGTGTTTAAGGACGAGTCGAATTCTCCGTATGTACTCTGGCACTGTGCTTGGGCTTACCGTGTGGTGTGTTTCACCCCCGGTTATGCTCCAACAGGTCCGGATAGCTCCTCGGATCCAATCCAACTCCCTCCTTTGCTTTCCTAGGTAGTGTTCCTCAACGGAGGTATTTAGGCCGGCGAGGCGCCAGAAAAACTGCACCCGTAGACCTTCTGCTAAGGCGCGATAATCCTGGTATTTATTCTGATAGTCACCTCGCTTGGCCCTCCAATAGTAAAAAAAAGCCACGCACAGCAGTACGGGATAGAAGAACAGTAGAGCATGGATTTGGTGCCATATAAGGTTATAGAGTTCAAAAAAGACCACGGCTCCAAAGGCTAGTATAAGTAAGGTCTTCAACGTCTCTAGTGTCTTGCGCTGGAAGTATAGGGCCAGGGTATCCGCTGTAGCATAAAGCTCTCTAACGAATTTGAGATCATTAGGCAGACTTTCCGCTTCCGACTGAGGGAGCAGGTACGCCTTACCGCTCTCTCGCTTCACCGCAAACTCGGATTGGAAATCGGATGCATCCCTGTTAAATCTCTCTATACTATCGTAGATCCTTTGGTATAGATTCTCGGCTTCTTTATCGCTGGTATAGCCTTCGGGGAAAAGCTTTTGGCGGGTTCTGGCCCTGTCCGGATTGGGATTTTTGATTCTTGGCGTCACGATATGGTAGAGAGGACCGCTTTGTACCGGATCCGGTGGGTTTAGTAGTGATGAGGTGCTTTTGGGGAAGTCCCTTAGCCAATAATTGACGATCTGCGCTGTGCCTCCTACAAGCTCTGAAGGCTCACCATCCCATAAAGCGATAAGGATCTGGCTATTGTGAACGATGAACTTCCCCACGGCTTCGTATTGTAGGTCTCGCTTCTTCCCGTGTTCCCTAATGTCTTCTTCGGTATTACCTTCAACCAAGGGCAGTTCAAACCATTGCTTTGCCTGTTGAATCAGATCGTTAAATTCGGCCTGGGAAGCGGATGTTTGAAAATCCTTTTCGTACAGGGTTCTGGGCATGGGAAGTGGGACGAAAAGGGGAATGCCAGAATCTAAGGCCACTCGTGCGACAAGCCGGTCTGCCCCTTCAGCCAATGGGGAGAGGAGAATCATAGGTGTATGGGGGTGGTTTTCTCTAATCTCCTTAAAGACGCCGCGTACCTGATCTTCCAGTTCCTCACGGTCCCCATCACAGAGGTCGCGGTGACCGGTAACGCCAATTATTAGTGGCAGTAGTCCTTGTATCATGTCACCCATGGTGTCCCTCCACTTAGACCTTGTCTTCTATTTGCCAATGCGTGCGAATCACGTGAGCGCCGGGGTAATATTAGACTTTTCTTAACGAAAGTCGAAAGGGGTTTTATACTATCGGCTATCCACTAGTCGGCTAACCTCGGGTCGAGCCGGACAGCTTGGGTATAGTCGGTAAAGGCCTTTTCGTACTCACCCCTTTTCTTATAGGCTAAACTACGGTTTTTGTAGGCCACGGCGAATTTCGGGTCGAGTCGAATCGCCTCGGTATAGTCTGTGATGGCCTGCTCATATCTGCCCATATTATAGTAGGCCAAACCACGACCGTTATAGCGTTCGGCGTCTTTTAGATTAAGTCGAATGGATTCGGTGAAGTCGGCGATGGCTTTTTCATACTCGCCCTTGTCATTATAGGCAAAGCCACGGTTGCTGTAGACCACAGCGTCTTTCGCATTGAGCTGGATGGATTCACCGTAATCCGTAATGGCCTTGTCATATTCGCCTTTAAAATAGTGGGCTAACCCCCGCTTATTATAGGCCGTAGCGTCTTTTGGGTCGAGTTGGATTGCTTCGTTATAGTCTATAATAGCCCGATCGTATTCACCCATTGCACGGTAGGCATCTCCACGATTTTTATAGACTACGGCATCCTTGAGACCGAGCCGAATAACCTCCGTGTAGTCTGAAATAGCCCTGTCATACTCGCCCTTAAACATGTAGGCGTTACCCCGGTCGTTGTAGGTTAAAGCGTCTTTTGGATTGAGACGGATGACTTCGGTGAAGTCCGCAATGGCTCTATCATATTCACCCATATCATAATAGGTTAAACCACGGTTACTGTAGACCACCGTGTTTTTCGGATTGAGACGTATGGCTTCGGCGTAATCGGCTATTGCCTGGTCGTATTCACCCATATTATAGTAGGCAAAGCCACGGTTGTTGTAGGGTACAGCGTCTTTCGGGTTGAGTCGGATAGCCGCCGTGTAGTCCGCAATGGCTCTATCATATTCGCCCTTATTGCGATAGGAATCGCCTCGGTTTAGATAGACTACAGCATCCTTAAGACCAAATCGGATAGCCTCTGTGTAGTCTGAAATGGCCTTGTCATACTCGCCTTTATTGTAGTAAGTATCCCCTCGATCGTTGTAGGTTAGAGCGTCTTTTGGATCAAGCTGGATGGCCTCTGTGTAGTCGGCGATGGATCTATTGTATTCACCCTTATCGTGATAGGCCAAGGCACGGTTTTTATAGACTACCGGATCCTTTGGATTGAGTTGTATGGCCTCTGTGTAGTCTGAAATGGCCTTGTCATAC
>CAZWVA010000022.1:0-37162 GCA_964636885.1 uncultured Spirochaetia bacterium | reverse complement strand
GGGAGGATCGGGAGCGTATAAGAGAGCTGGGGCTTATACGTGTTGAGCAGGAACTCAGCGTCAGTGCGATGGCCAGACGGCTTATAGGTTTTTACCGTCGGGTTCTAGAATCATAGATACGCCCTAAGATACCAATGAGTGGGTTTGCCATACGGGCCGAAAACCTGACCAAGCTCTATCGTATAGGGGAAAAGGAGAGCTACTACGCCCTTCGTGACGTGTTAAGCCGCTCTATTAGGGCGCCTTTACGCTGGTTTTCCCTTAATCCCCAAAAAAATAACGGTAAGAGTCCAGTTCCCAGCCACGTCTGGGCCCTTAAGGGTGTCTCCTTTGAGATCGGGCAGGGTGAGGTTGTGGGAATCATAGGGAGAAACGGTGCGGGTAAGTCAACCCTCCTTAAGGTTCTCTCTCGTATCACGGAGCCCACCGAAGGGTATGCCGAGATCCGGGGAAGGGTGGGTTCACTGCTTGAGGTGGGCACGGGATTCCATCCGGAACTCACGGGTAGGGAGAATATATTCCTTAACGGTGCAATATTGGGTATGACAAGGAGGGAGATTAAGGATAGGTTCGACGAGATAGTGGCCTTTGCCGAGATCGAGAGGTTTATCGATACGCCCGTTAAGAGGTATTCAAGCGGGATGTACGTACGTCTCGCCTTTGCAGTGGCCGCACACCTAGAGCCGGAGATCCTCCTTGTGGATGAGGTGCTCGCAGTGGGAGATGCCGCCTTTCAGAAGAAGTGTATTAATAAGATACAGGATGTCGGACGACAGGGAAGAACTGTTCTCTTCGTATCCCATAGCATGCCTGCTATCACTCGCCTTTGTCAGAGGGCTATTTTGCTAGGTGAAGGACGTATCCTCTGCGATGGGCCCTCTCATGAGGTGGTAGGTGCCTATCTACAATCGGGGGTTGGCACTTCCGCCCTCCGTGAGTGGCCTGACCTAGACAAGGCGCCCGGAAACGATATCGTGAGGCTCTCTTCCGTTCGGGTTCTCGACGAGTCGGGAAACGTATCGGACACCATCGACATTCGCGAATCCGTGAGGATAGAGATAGAGTACTATAATTTCCCAAACAACCGCTTTCCTTATGCGAGTATACAGCTCCTAGATGAGAACGATGTCTGTCTGTTTAGCTCAGGGGATTTTAACAACTTGGATTGGCGACACAGGCCTCGCGTGTTTGAGGGGAGGGTCATAAGCACATGTACGATTCCCGGTAATCTTCTATCGGAGGGCCTAAAGAGGGTCTTAGTCGCTCTAACCACCCATAACCCTAACGAGGTGCTTGCCATAGAGAGGGATGCGGTTTCCTTTATGGTCGTAGACCGAAGCGAAGGGGACGGCGCGAGGGGGGAGTTTACTGGATATTTCCCCGGTGTCATGCGTCCTCTTTTATACTGGGAGGTCGATTACACGGATGTAACGAAGGTGAGGGATCTCCCTGGAAGCGGATCATGAGTCTTATCGCCTTTACAAGTGTTTGGCGGTTGGTTTAGGTGTTGCGTAGAATCATTTGGACATTGGTAGATCCCCTACTTTTGCGTATGGCAAGACGCATGGAGTGTTTAATCGCAGAAGAGAGGGATAGAGAAGCAAGGCGGTTTGCCACGGTGGATCCCACTGTCAGGCTCTATCCGACCGCACAGATTAGGAATTTCCTGGGCGATCCAAGGGCGATCACGATTGGTGCACACTCGCATATTCAGGCCGAACTGCTCGTCTTTTGGGATGGGGGTAGCATTAATATCGGGGAGTGGTGTTATATAGCTGAAAGATCACGTATCTGGTCCCACGCCTCTATATCAATCGGCAACCATGTCTTGATCTCACATCTTGTTAACGTATTTGATACTAACGGTCATCCGATAGACTGGGAGGCTAGGCGTCAGGACATAAAGGCGATAATGACGAGCAAGGTGGAAAACAGGGTTCCCGAAAAAATCGCCTCTAGGCCCATAGTGATTGAGGATGATGTCTGGATCGATTTTAAAGCGACTGTCTTCAAGGGGGTTCGTATCGGCCGAGGTGCTATTGTTACAGCGGGCTCCGTTGTTATCGAAGACGTACCACCCTTTACAGTTGTGGCTGGCAGTCCCGCAAGAGTAGTTCGGGAGTTAGTTGGATAATAGAAGGTCGATGTGGAGCGGAATCGTAAGAGCCTTTCTTGATCCTCTACTTTTGCGTATGGCAAGGCGCATGGAGTGTTTGATCGCAGAAGAGAGGGATAGAGAATCAAGGCGGTTTGCCATGGTGGATCCGACTGTCAAGCTCTATCCGACCGCACAGATTAGGAATTTCCTCGGTGACCCAAAGGCGATCAGGATAGGTGCGCACTCGCATATAGAGTGCCAGTTACTCGTCTTTTGGAATGGCGGCAACATAAGTATCGGCCAGTGGTGCCACATTGCAGAAGGAACCCGTATTTTGTCACAGGCTTCTATAACGATCGGGAACCACGTTGGTATTTCCCACCTTGTTGACATTCATGATACGGATTGTCACCCGATGGATTGGGAGGAGAGGCGCTTGGATGCTCAGGAGTTTATGTCCGGCAATTATCGGGTTCCTACGAAAACGGTTTCAAAGCCCATAGTCATAGAGGATGATGTATGGATCGGCTTTAAGTCAACGATACTAAAGGGGGTTCACATAGGCCGAGGCGCTATTGTTGCGGCTGGTTCTGTCGTGGTTGAAGACGTTCCACCCTGGACGGTCGTAGCCGGCAATCCCGCAAGGGTGGTTCGAGAGCTAAACGGGTTAAAGACGGCCTGATCTCACGTTTGTACCAGAAAGCGTAGGGGGTTTGCGAAAGGGTGAGGAGCGGATTATCGATGGATGAGAATGCACGTGAAAGGATAAGAAACATCAAATCGAGAGTCGTTTCTATGCTGGAGGAAAGGCATAGGCTTGAGAACGGGAGCACGGGGGTTGTTTCTCCTAGTAAATACTGGTTGGATTTTTGCTCCTTCTTCGATTACATGCTATGGCTTCCGGAAGAGTCTTTCTCTAAGCTAAGGCTTCATACGTATCACCTCACGGCCGATAACTACCAGATCTACTACTTCGGTGTAAATGAAAGGCCCTTTAGAGATTTCTGGAGGGAATTGATAGAGGGCATCCCCTCCGAATACGTATTATATGAACCAGAGGGGGGGATCGGTTATTCCTTCGATAACGGAAGGGTCGTAAGTCATGATATCCTCAGATTCCAGCACATCGTAAACACATTCTATAGATATGGGATCATATCCTCTATGGCGGATGGTGGTCGAAAACTCGTGCTCGAGATAGGAGCGGGCTATGGTGGCCTGGCACATCACCTATCAAACGTTCTTGGAAACGTCACATATATAGTTGTGGATTTACCAGAGACGCTGCTTTTCTCGGCATCCTATCTCTCACTCAATAATCCCGATAAGCGAATATACGTTTATGGCGACCGTAACCTTAGCGAATTCCTGTGGTCCCCTGACCTTAGCTCATACGACTTTGTTCTGATTCCAAACTATAGGCTAGATGAACTCCGTCCCCTGAGATTTGATCTTGCGATTAATATAGCCTCACTCCAAGAGATGAGCCTCGATCAGGTTAGTACGTATCTGGGTTTTATAGCGGAGAACTGTAGAGGTGTGTTCTATAGCTGGAACCAGGATTCTCATCCTAAAAACGCGGAGCTGGGAAACCTTTCTGAGATAATTCGGTCCATGTTTGAGATAACGGAGGTATCGGTTGGAAAGCTGCCCACCAGCCTTGAGCTACCGAGTACAAAGAGAAAAAACGATACGATTAGACGGAGATTAAGACGACTCCTGAAATCCATTGCCATCTCTTTGAACCTCTGGGAAAGGCCGGTCGAGGCCTTTCCCTACCCACCTTTTCGAGAATGGATCTGCAGGCCCTTTAGGAATAAAGGATAAATATATGCGGAAATGGATAGGGTGAAGGTCGTTATACTAGCCGGTGGATTGGGAACCCGCCTCGCCGAGGAGACCGAGGTTAAACCCAAGCCCATGATCGAGATCGGGGGGCGACCCATTCTCTGGCACATTATGAAGCACTACGCCCACTACGGTTTTAAGGAGTTCTTTATAGCCTTGGGGTACAAGGGTGAGGTCATTAAACGCTATTTCCTCGACTACTATAGGCTTAACGGTAATATGACGGTAGACCTCGCGAGTGGGAGGGTTGAGGTATACGGCAAGGAATGCGAGGATTGGATCGTGCACTTAATGGATACGGGTCAAGAGACGTATACAGGGGGGCGTGTTAAAAGGTTGGAGCCGTGGCTTAGGGATGGGACGTTCATGGTCACATACGGCGACGGTGTAAGTGACATAGACCTTAAGAAACTCCTCGGATTCCACAGGTCTCATGGGAGGATAGGCACAGTTACGGCCGTGCGTCCTCCGGCCCGGTTTGGCGGACTGGTCTTTAACGGGGATTTAGTGGTGGAGTTTACGGAGAAGCCTCAGGCCGGCGAGGGCTGGATAAACGGTGGATTCATGGTCTTTGAGCCGGCTCTATTCGATTACCTGGAGGGGGATTTCAGTAGCCTGGAACTCGATGGTCTTGAGGGACTCGTTGCCGATGGGCAACTGGCCGCTTATAGACACGAGTCTTTCTGGCAGTGTATGGACACGCTTCGTGATAAGAGGCTACTCGAAGGTCTTTGGCAGAGCGGCAATCCCCCTTGGAGGGTCTGGAAATGAAGGAGGAGACCGCCTCTAACCGATTTTGGCTTGATCGCCCCGTGCTTGTTACAGGTGCTACGGGTTTGCTAGGGGGATGGCTCGTTAAGAGGCTCCTTAATCTGGGAGCCGAGATGGTCTGCCTGGTTCGGGATTGGGTCCCTCAGAGCGAGCTTGTGAGAGCCCGTCTTATAGAGCGGGTCAGGGTGGTGCGCGGGGACGTGTGTAATCAGGCCCTCCTAGAGAGGGTGCTCGGTGAATATGAGATTGATACCGTCTTTCATCTGGCGGCCCAGACGATCGTCCCCATTGCGAACTGTAACCCCGTCTCCACATTCAGGACGAATATAGGTGGAACATGGGCGCTTCTTGAGGCGTGTCGCCGGAGTCCAAGGATAGGTCGCATCGTGGTGGCCTCCTCGGATAAGGCCTATGGTACCCATGAGAGCCTTCCTTATGTCGAGGAAATGCCCCTCAGGGGCTCGTCGCCCTATGACGTCAGTAAGTCGTGTGCCGATCTTATCGCTCGGTGCTTCGCCGTTACGTTCGGTTTACCCGTTGCGATCACGCGCTGTGGAAACCTGTTTGGGGGAGGGGATCTAAACTGGAACCGTATTGTTCCGGGAACGATCCGCTCTATCCTGCGCGGGGAGCGTCCTATAATCCGCTCGGATGGGCTGTACGTAAGGGACTATTTCTACGTAGAAGACGCCGCCGCGGCAAACGTCCTACTTGCGGAGAGGATCGGAGAGGATAGGGCGTTATACGGAGAGGCCTTTAATTTCTCATACGAGCGACCCCTAACCGTGATTGAGATTGCGGGTCTTTTGCTCCGCCTTATGGATTCCAGGCTCGAACCGGACATCAGGAACGAGGCAACGGGTGAGATAAGAAGCCAGTACTTGAGTGCCAAGAGGGCTCGTAATGTCCTCGGTTGGAAACCGCTTTTTACGCTTGAAGAGGGACTCAAACGAACGATAGAGTGGTATAGAAAGGTATTAGGGGGATAGTGTTTTGAGGTTTCTTCCGACCCTACTACAAGGCGCTTACATCATAGAACATGAACCGATAGAGGACCATCGCGGTTTTTTTGCCCGTACCTTCTGCAGAAAGGAATTTGAGGAGCACGGTCTTAAAGGGTGTTTTGTCCAGTGTAACACCTCGTGGAATAGGGAGAAAGGAACGCTGAGGGGTATGCACTACCAGTTGCCGCCCCACGCTGAGGTAAAGATAGTCAGGTGTACTAGGGGGAGGGTATTCGATGTGATAATAGATCTGAGGCCGGACTCCCACACATACTGCCAGTGGATAGGGGTCGAACTATCGGATGACGATTACCGGATGCTCTACGTCCCCGAAGGATTTGCCCATGGCTACCAGACCCTTGAGCCGAATTCAGAGGTCTTCTATCTCGTTTCTGAATTCTACGCCCCCGCATTCGAGCGCGGCATCCGCTGGAACGACCCCTCGATCGGGATCAAATGGCCTCTACCAAATCCCATACTGTCTGTCAAGGACGGATCCTACCCGGATTTTAAGCCATGAATGTGTTTGTTACAGGGGCAACCGGTTTTATAGGTTCTCACGTTGTAAGGAGGTTAATCACCGAGGGTGATAGGGTCTATGCCCTAATCCGACGGGGCAGTAATACATGGCGTATAATGGATGTCCTTTCCTCGGTTAGGGTCGTAGAGTGCGATCTCTTTTCCACGGACGAACTGGGTGAGCACTTGAGTCGAATACGCCCTGATACCTGCATCCACCTCGGGTGGTATGTGGAGCCCGGAATGTACCTAAGGAGTTTGGAGAACCTGCGGTTTATGTCCGCGAGTATTTGGCTTGCAACCCGATTGGCGGCCCTCGGGTGCAAGCGTTTTGTGTCGGCCGGTACGTGCTTTGAATACGATACAGATCTAGGCTATCTCTCGGAGGGGAGTAGAACGCTGCCCCAAAGCCTCTATGCGGCGAGTAAACTCGGACTCCATCTCATCCTGGATCAACTGGGTAGACTAACCGGTATGAGCATCGCCTGGCTCCGGTTCTTCTACCTTTACGGGCCGTACGAGGATAAGAGGCGTCTTGTTCCCTCCGTCATCTGCTCTCTCCTACAGGGTGAGAAGGCGAGAGTTACAAGTGGGGAGCAGGTCAGGGATTTTCTTCACGTTGAGGACGTTGCCTCCGCTATAGTTGCCGTTTCTAGAAGCGGTATTTCGGGACCGGTCAACATCGGATCTGGCAGACCCGTTACCGTAAGGGATGTGGTTCTAAAGATAGGCTCCATAGTAGGTCGTCCGGATCTCATCGTCCTTGGCGCTATTCCCTATAGCGGGTCCGATCCAAGGTTCATTTGCGCGGATAACCGCCTTTTAACCGAGGGTACGGGCTGGTCTCCGAGTTACGACCTTGATGACGGTCTCCGTCATACGGCCAAATGGTGGGAGAGCCGGATCATTAAAGGTAAAGCGGGATTATAAACGGATGGGTCGAAAAAACGTCTGCCCTATATGTGGATCCTCCTCGATTACCACGTTTTTAACACGAAAACGCGTTCCCGTTCACCAGCATCTCTTGATGAAGAGTAAGGATCTGGCCCGGAGGGAAAATCGAGGCACACTGAAGCTTGCTGTCTGTGAGGGATGCGGGTTCATATTCAATCTGTCCTTTGAACCCCGAAGGTTGAGATACGGCGAGTCTTACGATAACTCACAGGAGTTTTCTCCATTCTTTGAGGGGTATCTCTCTCGTCTCGTGCGCTATCTGGTCTTTGAGAGGGGGGTTCGAAACAGCCGCATCGTAGAGATAGGATGCGGTAAGGGACGGTTCCTTAGAAAGCTGGTTGAATCCGATTCTGGAAACATAGGCCTTGGATTTGATCCGAGCTATGTAGGTCCGGCAACCGATCTAGGCGGACGCCTGAGGTTCGAGAATGACTACTACGGCCCCGAATACACGGGGGCTCCAGCCGATGTCGTTTTCTGTCGCCATGTGATAGAGCACGTGCCTGACCCGCTGAATCTCCTCGGGATGATAAGGCAGGCCCTCCGTGGCTCTCCCAATGCTAGGATCTTCTTTGAGACCCCCTCTGCGGAATGGATACTGAGAAACCGTGTTATATGGGATCTATTCTATGAGCACTGCTCCTACTTTACGGCCGAGTCACTAACTACCGCATTTGAAATATCGGGTTTTAGGGTAGAGAGCGTGCGACGTGTCTTCTCTGAGCAGTACCTTTGGCTTGAGGCGTCATTGTCTACCGAGGGGACTACTGTGAATAGGGGCGCAGGGGATATTCCAGACCTAGCGAGGCGACTCGCCGAGTCGGAGGGTGCTTTAATAGATTCCATCCGTGCGAGGATTCGAGATCTTGCTGGCAGGGGTAAGGTAGCCATCTGGGGAGCGGGTGCAAAGGGGGTAACGATCTTGAACCTGGTCGATCCCGATTGTCGGTGTATAGAGTGTGTGGTTGACCTAAATCCCAATAAGTGGGGTCATTACATCCCGGGCACTGGACACCCAATAGTGGGCTACAAGGAGCTTGGCAAGTACGGTGTGAATGTGGCCGTATTGATGAACCCCAATTACAGGGATGAGAACCTGTCCCTTCTTAGGGGAGCGCAACTAGATATCGATTTGATTGATCTAACGGAGTGTCTGGAGGGGGTTTAAGGAGACTATATTTATGGATAAGAGGCCGTTTTTCTCCATTGTTATACCAACTAGAAACCGTGCTCATCTTCTCCGATATGCCCTGGAGAGCGCATTGGGTCAGGGTTTCGACGATTACGAGGTGGTAGTAAGCGATAACTCCTCGGAGGACGATACCGCCCATGTGGTTAGAGAGCTAGGTACGTCCGGGGTACGGTACGTCCGGACCGGAAGCCCGCTTTCTATGCCTGATCACTGGGAATTCGCTCTCGATCACACCGAGGGGCAGTACATCACCTATCTCTGCGACGACGATGCCCTCTGCCCCGATGCTCTGGAGAGGGTTGCCGATGCTATTGAGGGATACGGGTTGGATCTCTTGGTCCTGGGAAGCGCGGTCTACTACAGCGATAACTGGTACGATGCGGGACTAAGAAACTGTGTACAGATACTCCCTTATACCGGAAGGGTAGAGAGGCGTGAGAGCAGGGATACGCTTACCCATCTATTCATGTGTGGGGATACATACGAGGCCCCAAGGATGCAAAACTCATTTTGCCATAGAGACATAATCTCTAAGATACGCGCCGAATCCCGGAGGTTGTTTCTACTCTGCCCGGACTACTCCTTTTCCGCTTTCATCCTCACAGCGGTTCCCAGGTGGACCTATATAGATAGACCGTTAAGGCTCCAGGGGGTTTTTGCAGAGGGTATAGGAGCGGCGACCTTCTATAATCGGGGCAACCCATTCCAGGAGTTCGTCCGTGAGTTCAGGAACAGAAACCTCCTGGAACGGGTTCCTTTAAAGGTTCCGGTAACGACTAACTTTATCGCAGAAACCCTTCTTATGGTTAAGGAAAGGGTCTCTTCGAGATTGGCGGGTATTGAGATCGATTGGGAGAGGTATTTCATAGGATGCTGGGAGCGTATTCTGATACACGAGGGCGCCGGTGTAAGTGTAGAAGCTGATAAGGAGGAGTTCTTCCGTGTACTCGATAATCAGCCCACGGAGCTCCGATCCCGTGTGTACGCCGCTATAAACGGTTCTCGTAAGAGGCACCCGTTTAAAAGAGCGGCACGTAGGATCATAGATGGCTTGCCTTTTCTCAGGCACTTGGAATCGGTTGTAAGAAGAGGGGTACGGCCTTTCATAGTTAAGGGAGAGGATGCCGGTTTTAATAATATCTGGGAATGTGCGAGACGGATTCATACACTACTGCCCCGCAAATAGTGTTGCTTAGGATCTAGTATGAATGGAGTTAAGACGTTAAAATGCCTGGCTTCGCTTAGGGAGTTGGAAAGTCCCCCGTATAAGTCGTTTATGGAACACCTAAATCGGGTTGCTGCATTAGGGAATCTCCAAATATACACGACCTATAGTCCTATCTGGGAGTATCCTTGGGTGTGGTTTCAACTCGAGCGATTAAAGGGAAGGGGACTACAGTTGTTGGATATAGGGAGTGAAAGAAGCCCGTTTCCATGGTTTCTTGCCACTCATGGTTTTAATGTGACTGTCTCTGACGTAAGAGCGGACTACTGGCATGTCTGGCGGAGGGCGAACCGACTATTAGGGATTACGGTTCATAAGCTCGTACTCGATGCCCAGTATATTGACATTCCTACGGCAAGTGTGGATATATATCTGAGCATATCTGTAATCGAGCACATGCCGAATAAGGCTAAAGCCATATCTGAGGCGGCCCGTGTATTGCGTCCTAATGGCCTACTGGTTATGACATTTGATATTTGTGAACAGGACATGGAGATGACATTTCCAGAATGGAATGGACGGGCATTGACTATGTATGAATTTGACAGCCTGTTTAGAGATTCTCCCTGGTTTGAACCGGGATTGGCTGGTATTCCTTGGAACATAGAGGATATCTCGGATTATCTTGCATGGAACCGCAAGACAGCCCCGTGGCATAACTACGTGACAGGGGCTGCTATAGTGCGTCGCAGTGAGGAACCTTGGACCGAGCCGGGTTGGATGGACGACATACGGGTTCTAAGGGGAAGACTCTTTACTTTTTCCTCCCTGGCCAGGTGGCACATCCGGTGTGGGCTAAGGGCTATAGGGCGCAAGGCT
Organism: uncultured Spirochaetia bacterium; assembly: GCA_964636885.1. Taxonomy (GTDB): domain Bacteria; phylum Desulfobacterota_D; class UBA1144; order Nemesobacterales; family CSP1-2; genus CAZWVA01. Next base: position 26,732 of record CAZWVA010000022.1, on the reverse strand, counting down.
CCACGCTTCATAAAATCCGCTACTTAGGAATAGGGTATGCAGTTAAAAATGGCTTTCTATATGGCAGGAGGTGGGGACTGGACCGTTGGGGAGGTATACTGGCAAAACCTGCTCCACGCATTGAGGCGGATACGAGGAGAGAAAATGAGGTTCTACCTCCTTACGATGACGAGGCATGAGAGTACAAATGGCCGCCCTCACGAGGAGGCCGACGACCTAATAGTGTACGATGCACCCCGGCGCTGGAGCCCCACCTGGGTATTAAATGGGGCATTAAAACGTATGCTTCTACGCGATGTGTCAATGGAAAGATTTCTCAAAGAACATGGGATAAACGTCGTATTCGGTTCTGCGTTTACCTACAAGTATCCACGGGTGGCCAACCTGTGCTGGCTCCCCGATTTTCAGCACGTTCATTTGCCAGAGATGTTTAGCGAAAGGGAGTACCTCTTACGGGAAAGGGCGTTTCTTAACTCTGCAAAGACCGCGACACGGATAATCCTTATGAGCGAGGCCGTAAGGAGGGACTTTGAGGCGTTTGCCCCCACATACGCTCATAAGGCAACGGTGCTCCACCCGATTAGCTACGTACCAGAGTCCGTATACGAATCCGACCCGCATCAGGTGGTTAGTAGGTACGATCTCCCTGAGAGGTTCGTCTACCTGCCGAATCAGTTCTGGAAACACAAAAACCATGAGGCCGTGTTTCAAGCCGTTAGGGTTTTAAAGGGTAGGGGGATTAAGGTATACGTGGTATGCACGGGAAACCCGATTGACTATAGACATCCCTCGCATTTTACGGACCTTTTCCGAAAGCTCTCCGAGTGGGGCATAAGAGACCAGGTCTTATATATCGGGTTGATCCCACGAGACGACGTGCTTTTACTCATGCGCCAGAGCGTTTGCGTCCTAAACCCATCCCTTTTTGAGGGATGGGGATACACGGTAGACGAGGCCCGATCCGTCGGGAAACGGGTCCTTCTTTCGGATATCCCCGCTCATCGGGAGCAGAATCCCCCAAAGGCTACCTTCTTTAACCCCCTGGATTGCGATGAGCTCTCTGAGAAACTAGGTGAGATCTGGATTGATTCAAAACCGGGTCCCGACACAGAGCTTGAGTTCGAGGCTAGAAACGTCCTTCCTGAGCGGCTTCGTGCGTATGCGGAGGGCTTTCTCTACGTCGCACAAGGGGCGTTTGAAGAGGTGAGAGGTTAGAATGTATGGGGGAGTTCTATGAGATGTCCAACGTTAAGTGAATTGCCACCCCCGCCCCCTGGGAAAACCGGCTGGCCCTGGACCGCCGAGGGCTTACAGATGCCCGATGTCATGCCCGACGGGCGTCCATGGCCGAGGATAAGCATCGTTACACCTTCTTTCAACCAGGGCCCGTTTATAGAGGAGACCATTCGGTCTATACTCCTCCAGGGTTACCCCGATATCGAGTACATAATAATGGATGGCGGTAGCACCGATGAGACGGTAAGCATCATAAGAAGATACGAAAGGTGGATTGCCTACTGGGTGAGTGAGCCCGACAGGGGACAGAGCCATGCAGTAAACAAGGGATGGAAGATCGCAACGGGAGACTTCATATCTTGGCTAAACTCAGACGATTACCTCATGCCTGAATGGGCGAGGGATTCTGTATTAGCCTTGGCGGAGGACTCGGAATCGGAGTTGGTTTGTGGGGATAACCTGACTGTAGATTTGCAGTCCCAACCTTCACCTTTTGGAGTGATAAAGGGAGCCGATCCCCGACTTGAGAGCCTTGTCCTCTATTGGTCTCTTATGATTCTTCAGCCTGGGTTTCTTATGCGGCGATGTGTGCTTAATCAGTGCGGGTTCTTGGATGAGGACATGCACTACAACATGGACTTCGACTACTGGGTTAGGATATTGATGAGAGGGATCAGGGTCAAGTACATACCGAAGGTGCTGGCGACCTTTCGGGCCAATCCTGCATCCAAATCGTCCAACCTCCACAGGGTGGCCTATTCCGACCATATTCGGATTGCTGAGAAATTCGCCAAGGAGGCTCCGGTTTCCTTGCAAAATATCGCCAGAAGGGCGAGAAGGCGGGCTTACTGGAACGCCGCATGCGGCGCACTCTGGCATGGTGATATGGAATTGGCGCGACGATACGCCTTACGGTATTTAGTAGGGGCAGGCCTATCGGCGCTACCCAAGGTATTTTGTCTCTGTATCTTGTCTTTTCTTAACAACCTCGGTAAACGGATTTTTCAACTCTATCAAGTTGCCCGTAACTATGGTAAAACTACCGGAACCCCTCATGGGACCACAGACCCGGATTCTCGGCCCTCTAAGAAGACCATCGAATCGGCGACCGATTAGGAAAACCTTTTAGGAGAAAAGGGAGCCTAACATGGACCAAAGGGACGTAGCCAGGGTCGCTCATCACTGGGGTGTGGCACCCCCAGATCCGGATTCGCCGAATTGCTTCTATTTCTTCCCCCCGGTGCGCGATTATCTCTTTTCGTGCATCACGGGCAGGGTTGAGAAAACCGAATCGGACTGGTGTGAACGGTGGGTCATTGAGACGTATTTGAGGAACAGGGTTCCCGTACCGGAGTGCTTGAGTCTCTGTTGTGGCTTTGGCCACGTTGAGAGGAGGTTGGCCGCTCTCGGGGTCTTCCTTCACTGTACGGGCATCGATATTAGCCCCGGGGCCATCGAGAGCGCGAGGGAAAGGGCGAGAGAGGCCGGATATCGGAATATCGACTACAGGGTAGCCGACCTAAACACGCTTGAGCTTGAACCGGAAAGATATGATTTAATCTGGGCAAACTCGGCCCTCCATCATATCTCAAACATCGAGCATCTGGCCTCAGAGATACATAAGGCACTAAAACCGGGTGGGTTCCTGGTATCGAGTGAGTACATTGGCCCCAAACACATGAGGTTGTCCTTTCGCCAGAGGGAGATAATAAACTCGGTGATCCATCTGATACCACCGGAATTCAGGGTTACTGAGGAGACGTATGTGCCCGTCTTTTTCAGGTATCCACTCTGGAGAAGGGCATTATTTGAGCTTTACAGACTACTTACCTTTCAACCGGGTGGAATACAGGATTCGGATTCCCTTAATCCCAGACCCCATTGGCCAAGATACATGAACTGGCTTCTCTGTCTGTTTGGAAGGATAAGAAGGGCGATACCTGTAAGGAAAAAGAGAGGCTTTCAATTTGGCAAGCTCTGGGATGAGCCTTCAAGGTTAATCGAGCTAACCGATCCCTCAGAGAGTATAAGCTCCGACAAGGTGATCCCGGTTCTAAAGGATACGTTTAAAGATATAGATATAAGGTACTTTAACGGGAGTATCCTCTTATACGCCCTCGACCAGAAGTTCTTTAAGAATTTCGATAGCGGCTCGAAGAGGGACAGGGCGCTAATGGATCTCCTCATAAACATAGAGAAGACGATGATAGATATAGGAGAGCTATCGAGCGATCACGCTCTTATAGTCGCAAAGAAATAGTGTATATATGGATATACATAAGATAGTCCATTCCCTTCCCCGTTTTCTTAGACGACACAAGGTGGTAAGGTTCCTCCTCTTCCTTTCACCAGAATCACGAATCCAGTTGGTCACGTTCAACGGTTCTGCAAGGCTGTTTGCGGATATTCGGGATCCGTTCGCTAGAAATTATTTTTTAATAGGGGGTTTTGATCTTGAGTTCTTCTCTATTGCAAAACCGTTTCTATTAGATGGTGGGGTGTTTTTCGATGTTGGGGCGAATTTTGGCTTTTGTAGCTTTGGTTTAATCGAATGTCTCGGTCGAAGGGACGTTGAATACCATCTCTTTGAGGCCAACAAGGGTATATGCGATCTTCTCTTTCTTTCGGCGAAGCTTTACCCAGGTCAGACCATTTGGATTAATTATTGTTGTGTAGCCGATTGCCCTGGGGTTTCTAAGTTGAACATATCTCCTGACAACTTTGGGGCTTCTTTTATCTCCGAAAAAGGAACCCAGGAGGTAGAAAACCTCATTCTCGATGACTACATATACGACCGCTCAATAAAAAAGATCAACCTCTTGAAGGTGGACGTTGAAGGATGGGAAGCGAGGGTGCTTAGAGGTGCGATGAACGGTTTAACAAGCGGTATAGTAGATGCGGCCTACATCGAGGTATCGACTGAGAACCTCTCTCGCGCGGGGTTCTCCGTGGAAGAGTGCTTTACACTACTAAGGGAAGCCGGTTTCTATCTCTTTTACGTTAGGGAGAAGGACTTTGAGTCTGGTATCGCCGATAAAAGGAAGGCGTTCAACTTGTATATTCACGGGTGTCCGATAACGGTTGCCGAGTTAGACGGATTCCCCACAGACCATATAACAGACATACTCGCCATCCATAGGTCCTCTAACCTCCTAGGGGGTTGGAGAGATTGAGAAAGAGAAGGTTAGGTCGAATAAAAGGGTTTATCCTATTAGTGGCCGGAAGGTTCGTTTCCCGTTATATGCCGATCCGTAGTCTATCGGTGACCAATTGGTTGTTCAAGCTCTTTTGCTTCAACAATACCACCGTTGTTTACACGGTGGGTTATTCCGTTATTGTCATACCAGGTGTGGCATCATGCTGGCGTGATGTGGTTAATGGAAGGGAATACGCCTTGCAGGCCATCCTATCCGATCTAGCCCCAAAGGCAACGGGTTTTTTGGACTGTGGGGCCAACATGGGATACTTCTCATGCCTTATGGCTAGGTTAAACTCCGAGTTAAAGATCGTGGCAGTCGAGCCTTTAAAGGAGTGTCTCAGTTACCTAAAAGCCGTCCGTCGTATTAACGGCTTTATGAATATCGAGATCGTTAATGCCGTGCTATCCGACTGCGATGGTGTGTTTGAGTTTTCTCTTCCCCAAGAGCGCTTTGGGGAATCGGGTGGACTAGGAGGTGCTGAGAAAGGGACCGGTACGGTTCTAGTCCGAGGGTACTCTTTGGATAGCCTGTTGGAGAGGTTTACTGTTGAGGATCGTGTGATTATAAAGGTCGACATTGAAGGGTTCGAGTCCGTTGCACTGAGGATTCCTCCATCTCCTGTGAACTCACAAAAGGTATTCGCTCTCTGTGTGGAGGTTCACCTATACAGGTTCTCGAGGCCCTGGCCCGAGTTCTCTGATTTATTGAGATCCATTCGGTCCTGGTTTCCCGCCCGGTGGTTTATCACCAAACCGCGGTGTTTGCAGGGTCCTTTAAGACGCTACTGGAATAGGGTCTCCCAAAGAGAGGAGTTCATTCCCTTAGACACAACCCTGGTAAAAGGACTCGTAGAGGGCGGGAGGATTCAGGATTTATACCTGTTTGGAATTAGGGGATCACTGTGAATATACTTTCCTACACCAACTGCATACTCGACCCCACACTCGGCTCGGGTAAGGCCGTGCTTATGTTCTCTAGGGGCATGCGTGATCTTGGTCATACGGTTCATGTGTGCTCCCCGGAGGATTACGAGACGTTGCATGGGCTTATTAGAAGGGCGGTACAGTTTCGTCAGGCCCTGGGAAGTTGGCTCTCTTTGAGGAGGAAACTCGGATCGGGGAGTTATGATGTCATTGAATTCTATGGTGGAGGTTTCTGGTTGCCCACGTGGTGGCTGTCTAAATTCCCTAGCCGTCCCTTGGTAGTGGCCCACACAAACGAGTTTGAACTCCTGGAGATCGAGCGCCTTTCCTATACCAAAGACGGTCGTTTCCGCAACTGGTTCTTTAGGCAGACGCACATGCGTTTTTTCCGAATGGCATTTGAATACGCCGATGCCTTTGTGGCTCTAAGCGAGAGCGACAGGCGTTACGCCTTGGCCCTTGGTCTCTACCCGGAGGAAAGGACAGCCGTGGTTGAACCCGGATTGGACGAGGAATACCTATCAGTGCCCTTTTCGCCAAATAGGGAGGAGCGCGTTGCCTTCTCAGGCACTTGGATACCGCGTAAGGGGGTTGATAAGGTAGTTAGGGTAATGACGAAACTCTTAATCCAAAACCCGAGTCTTCACCTCGATATCTACGGGACTTGGTGGGGTTGGGGGTTAGGGGATAACGTGCTTGCGGGTTTTCCCTACGAGTTACATTCCAGGGTGACGGTTTATCCGAAGCTCCCGACCTCGGATATGGCAAGGGGATTGGCGAGGGCAAAGGTCTTCTTCTTCCCCTCGAATTACGAGGGGTTTGGTATCGCCCTTGCCGAGGCCATGGCCTGCGGTTGTGCGGTGGTAACCACGCCAACCGGTTTTGGAGCCTCTCTCCTCGACGGAAAGGAGGCTTTGATATGCGGTTTCGAGGACATCGATGCGATGGAGCGATCCGTCTCAATACTACTTAGGGATGATAGTATGCGTCAGAGGATCGCTCTAGGAGGCTGGAAGCGGGTTCGCTCCCTCACTTGGGAGGTGAGCGTCAAGAAACTTGAGGCCATATACAGCGATTGGGCTAAAGACCACAGGAGCGGATTGAGAAAATACGTTAGGTGGGGTGTGAATCGTTATGCGTGAATTGGTCAGACAGTTTGTAAAAATATGCGCTGAAACCTTACCCATCCTTGAGCCCATTTACGAATTTGGTTCTCTTCAGGTGCCCGGACAGGAGGGATTTGCGGATCTCAGACCCTTTTTCCCTGGCAAGCAGTATGTTGGGGCTGACATACGTGAGGGACCCGGTGTGGATGTGATCCTTGACCTTCACCAAATAGACCTTCCTCCTCAATCGGTTGGTACCGTCCTTATCCTTGACACGGTTGAACATGTGGAGTTTCCTAGGAGGGCGATTGAAGAGATTAATAGGGTTCTTAAACCGGATGGTATCGTTGTAATGAGCTCGGTTATGAATTTCCCTATACACGATTATCCCTACGACTACTGGCGTTTTACCCCTGAGGCATTTAGGAGTCTCCTTAGGCCCTTTGATTCGTCGTTTGTTGCCTTTGCCGGGGAAATCGATTTTCCCCACACCGTCGTTGGTATCGGTATTAAGGGATCGGTTCCGGAGGGTACGATGGAGGAGTTTATGAGAAGATGTAAAGAGTGGCAAGGGGCCTGGGTAAATCCGTTGGGTAATAACTGGATAGGATTGGTAAAGCTCTTTGCCCCTCCTGTGCTTTTACCCGTGCTCTCTCCTATATATCGTGGGATTCGAAAACTCTTACCGTGAATCGTGGTTCTAAACACTATTGGAAATGGTGTTCTCTTGAAGGTTCTTATCTACACACATTCTTTTGCTCCTAATGTTGGTGGAGCGGAGACCCTTGTAATGCTTCTGGCAGGTGGCCTTGCGGATTCACTGGGCGTGTATGGCAAGGAGGAGATAACGGTTATAACTCCTACCCCTGCCGATGGATTTGACGACGGGAGTCTGCCTTTTTCTGTTGTGCGTCGGCCCGGTCTTATTCGGTTGGTGCGTTTGATAATGGGTGCCAACATCCTGCACCTTGCAGGGCCGTGCCTTGTCCCCTTGGTTTTCGGGTTACTCCTAAGGAAAAGGATCGTTATTGAGCACCACTGCTTTCAGCCTATATGTCCAAACGGGTTACTCTTTTACGGGCCGACCCAAATGCCCTGTCCGGGCCACTTCATGGCGGGTCGTCACTACGAGTGCCTTAGGTGTAATGCGGCAAGTGGAAGACTGCATAGCCTGAAGCTATGGCTCCTCACCTTTCCTCGCCGTTGGCTTTGCGGTTTTGTATCCGCGAATGTCGCCATAACGGGATGGCTTGCAAGGGAGCTCAGGCTGCCTGCCACTGTCACGATCCACTGCGGCGTTAAGGAGAGGAGAGATCGTGTGGTCCAAAAAGGGATCAAGATACCTTTGACCTTCGCCTTTATAGGGCGCCTTGTCACTACGAAGGGGGTCCACATCCTACTCCAAGCGGCCAATCTCTTAAGGTCTAGGGGGTTGACGTTTAACCTTAAAATCATAGGGGAAGGCCCGGAACGCTCAAAACTAGAGGCGCAGGCAAACGCTTTAGGCCTCACGGATCGTGTGAGCTTTATGGGATACCTGCCTGAGGAAGGGCTTAAAGAGGCCCTCGCGGATGTGGCCGTCGTTGTCATGCCCTCTTTAAACGGGGAGACCTTTGGTCTTGTAGCGGCTGAGAATATGATCCAAGGGAGATCGGTTGTCGTCTCGGATATAGGTGTATTGAGCGAGGTCGTTGGTGATGCGGGGTTAAGGTTTCCACCTGGTGATTCGGAGGGTTTAGCCGCGTGTCTGCAGAGTATACTGGAGGATCCAGAACTCCTTTTAGAGCTCCAAGAGAGGGCCCGTAAGAGGGCACTAGAGCTATTTAAGCAAGAACGTATGGTCGGGAATCATCTCTCCTTGTATAGAGGGGTATTATCATGCAAAGGATTATATCGGAATTAGCAGCCCTTCTCCCAAATCGTTATAGAAGGGCCCTATTGGGATCCTGGTTCGGCAGTGTCATTCATTCCGTCCTTAACATACTACCCGTGCAGGGTTTTCCCGTCCTTCCGTGTAGCGGTGTATTAAAGGGCTACAGGATGAAGATCGATTGGAGAAGACACCGGAGCTTCGTCTACGGGACTTGGGAACCACATGTCGTAAGCGCCATATCCGGTGTCGTTTCTGAGGGTGATACGGTCATCGATATAGGGGCTCATATCGGGTTCTATACGCTTCTCCTATCCAAACTGGCTGGCCGAGAGGGCAAGGTTATAGCGTTCGAGCCACTGCCCGGAAACTTCAGTATACTGGAGGAGAACATACGCCTAAACGGGTTGTGTTCAAGGATAAGGGCCGTTAATAAGGCGGTTTTTGATCGATCCATTGACGGGATGGAACTCGTGGTTCCCGTTGATGAGTCGTCTTCTCTCACAAGCTCTCCGTGGGCCTCTTTGCTCTTTAAGAAGGGTGGAGAGAGGGTGACCGTTAAAACTGTGTCTTTGGATGATTTTCTGAGCGAATCGGATTCCCAAGTTAGGTTTATCAAAATGGATGCCGAGGGTGCGGAGGAATCTATCATTCGGGGCGCGCTCAGGACGATTGAAAGATACCGCCCGGCTATGCTCATAGAACTCCATCATCCCGACAGCCATGTGGAGGATCATCCTGCCATTCCTCTACTCCATGGGTTGAATTATAAAATCGAGTGGTTGGATCGGTTCCAACTGACATCCCATATTCTGGCGGTACGGAATATATAAATAAAGCGTATAGTACAAGGCGTTTTGAACTATGAAAGCGATGTCGGGGGTTGATAAAACCGTAACAGTAAATGTTCCTAACTGTCCTTTCTGTGGCCGGCTTGGTGAACTTCGGTACAGGGGGCTCAAAGACGGGGTGTGGTTTGCTCCTGGGGAGTGGACATACCGTGCCTGTAATAAGTGTGAGACGATTTGGCTCGATTTCCACCCGACCTCGGAGTGCTTTGGTGTCATCTATCCTTCGGACTATCTAACGCACGGGGAGCCTTTGGATCCCTTCTCCCCTAGGTCAGGCTTTGTGGCGAATCTAATGCTTGAGGTCAAGTTGGGTGTACTCCATCGGGTGTATGGTTATGAATTGAATCCATCTAATCCGATTGCACGCCTTATATCTGTGGTTGCCTCTCTCATTCCAGGGATAAGACGCTGGGTGGGTTATACGGTGCGTTTCCTTCCCTCACGTAAAGGACGGTTGCTGGATGTCGGATGTGGTAATGGAGAGTTTCTTCTCTTTATGTCAAGGTTGGGTTGGGAGGTGAAGGGAATCGAACCCGATCCAATATCGGCCTCGCTTGTGCGTAGGGCTGGGCTCGAAGTGCATCAGGGGTTTGTGGAATCCGCTCCTCTTGAACCGGATAGCTTTGATGCTATCACATTGAACCATGTTATTGAGCATCTTTCCCATCCGATTGAAACCCTAAGGAAACTGATCGATGCCCTGAGACCCGGAGGGATCCTTGTCTCAATATCGCCTAATCCGTATGGCATCCTATCACGTTGGTTCGGTGGAGCCTGGCGGGGGCTTGAGCCGCCTAGGCACCTTGTATTACCCGGTCCAAGTGCATTGGCTAATATGGCTAAGCGATTTGGACTCGAACCGATGGTTTGGACTACATCTCGAAACGGTGAATGGATGGCCCGCGAGAGTATCTCGATTCTGAGATACGGAGATGTGAGAACCTATAAGGGCCGATGGGTGCCCCGTCTGATTGCCATGGGATGCAGGGTTCTTACGGTAATAAACGGCTTGCTTGGAGAAGAAGTCGTTCTTATAGCTCGAAAGGTGTAGGTTGATTGCATGGAGGAGCCGATCCCCGTATTTATCGTCCACTGGAACCGTCCGGGGCAGTGCCTTTGTGCTGTTAAGAGCTTCCTGGAACAGGACTATCCATCTACCGTTATCGTTATAGACAACGCCTCGAAGCCCGAATTAATAGGGGCTCTTGTGGATTCTCTATCGTCTACGGATCGGGTGAGTTTCGTATTTAATAAGAAAAACCTGGGTTTTGCAGGTGCCCTCGGATCTGTTCTCGGCGATTGGGCAAGGCGTTCGAGTGCCCCTGCCTGTATTACGGCGGCCCACGATGCCTTTGCCAAGATGGGGGCGGTAAGGGCTTTGGTTGAGGCGCTCGTGTCGGAGCCGGATGTGGGTCTTGCTTTCCCTCTTCGGAACCCGCCTGAGGAGGGGTTGTGGAGTCCCGTAAGGGGACCTAGGGTACGCCCCCTGGAGATGTCGATGGTTGATTCAAATAGGTGTATTTATGGCATATACTTTCCCTCACCCTGTATCGCAATAAAGAGGGAGATCATAGAAAAGGGCGTGTGTATGGATCCTCGCCTATTTGCCTTCTGCGAGGAGGATGATCTTGGGCTTAGCGCCATGGAAAAGGGGTATCGTAGTGTCCTTGTAACGAACGCCGTGGTTGAAAATACAGAGCTGGGCGGTTCGGTGAGAGGAAGCGGGTTAGTGGCCTATCTAATGGCCCGGAACTCCGTTCTGCTCGCCGATAAACACAGGGGTAAGACAGCCGCCGTGTTACGTGCTATGTACGTTATACTCGCCAGTTTAAAAAACTGGATTACCGGCCCCGGAAGAACCCCGGCTTTTTCCTCGAGGGCCCGGATACGCGGCGTATGCGATGCCATAAGGGGTAGGTACGGACAGCCGCCCATAGACTTGGCGAATCGGTAGTGTGAAGACTATAGGTGGTCTCATGAGAGATGTATCCCTAAAACGCAAGGAGCTTTATGTTCTCCTGGTATTGGGGCTATTTCTGGTAGTCTTTCTCCAATTTGCGCTAGGAGTGGGGGGACTGGCGGTAGTTTCTTCCGTTGCCTTAGTCTCTTTATTGGTACTACTGTTTTTACTTGCTGGCTCTGTAAGATGGAGGTTACTGTCCTACTCTTTCTTCGTATGGCTCCTTTTAGAAGGGGCATTTAGAAAATGGTTCTTTCCGGGTCTCTCCTCATACATATTCTTTGTCAAGCATATGATATTGATCGGCCCCTACCTATATATACTGAGCAGTGGGATTAGGATACCGAAAAGGTATTATCCGTTTTTGGGGCTTCTTCTTCTTTATGTAACGTGGGGCGTTCTCGAGGCCTTTAATTTTAGAGTGACGACGGATTTCAGGGTTCAGGCACTTGGGCTTATCACCCACTTCTGGTTTATCCCTCTTATCTTTCTTGTGCCTGCTGTTTTTGACACCGAGGAAAGGATCATAGGGTTCTTTAGGAAAATGGTATATCTCTCACTTCCCATTCTCATACTCGGTATAATCCAGTATTTCTCTCCCCCTTTTAGCCCGATTAATCAATATGCTCCTAACGATGCGGCTGGACAGGTCGGTATAGCCTTGGTGGGCGTGCATGCGAGGATAACCGGGGTCTTTTCCTATATGACCCCCTATAAGGCGTATCTCGGGGTCTTAACGAGCGTGATCATTTATCTCCTTGTGATTAGAAGGATCGGCGGGCTTGGGGTGCTCATCCTCTGCCTCGGGGTGATAAATATGATCATGATAGGTTCAAGAGGAGGGGTTGCCTCTTTGCTCATTAACTCCATGTTGTTTGTGTTCTTCTATCTCTCCCTGAGAGGAAAACTTAGGGTTAAGAAGAAGGTGTTTATCAAATACGGACTCGTTGTAGTTTTCCTTCTTGTATCCGTGATATCCTTCACCAATATAGGTAGGGAAGCGGCACTTTCCCTTATAGAGAGAACAAAGAGTGCAAGTGGCGATGTCATTCCAAGGATAGTTTTCATCTATTCCCCTCTAAGGTTCTTATCGGATGCGGGCCTGGTCGGCTACGGTATAGGTACCGCCTATCAAGGGGCGAGGGCATTTGTAGAGGACTGGGGGGATATGCCTAGGGAGTTTGAAGCCGAGTGGGAGAGGATCCTTCTCGAATTCGGGTTAATCGGATTTGTTATCGTTGTGCTCCTCAGGGTCTCCATACTCCTCTATACGTGGAAGGTGTTTAAAAGGATAAAGACCTTTGAACTAAAACTCCTTGCCCTTATGGTCTTTATTCATCAGTTGCCTGTGTTGTATGGCTTAAATATAGTCTTCGATTACATGAACAGCATAATATACTGGTCCCTTTTAGGGCTTCTTATATCGGTAAGTAGATTAGAGAGAAACAATGCGGCCAAGGGTCCTGGTATCCCAACCGGCTAGGCAACACACCCATCAACTGGTTTACGCCCTGCAAGAGGGGGGGTATCTTGCGAGATTCATAACCTCCATATGGTATATGCCAGGTCGTTTTCCGTATTCACTCGTGAACGTTCTCCCATCGGGTTTAAGAAGGCGGATAGAGAGGGAGTTAAGGAAGCGATACTACGAGGGTATAGACGAGAAACTCGTCGAGGTATTCCCCTTCTTTGAGATAGTCCGTGAGGGGTTTGAAAGGCTGTTTTGGGGATACGGAGGCGATCGGGGTATATACATCGGAAACCAGATACACGACTGGTATGTTTCAGGACGGATAGGCGAGCTCAGGCCAGACATCGTAATAGGGTATGAAACCTCGGCACTAAGGACGTTTAGGATGGCAAAGGGCCTAAACTTCATTACGGTTCTGGACCTTGCACAGGTGCACTACAGGTTTATAGAGCTTCTGAGATACAGGTATCCGGAGTTTGAAAGCATATTTGCAGATAAAGGTATAATCGGCAGGATAAACGGGCTTAAGGATGAGGAGCTGAGGTACACGGATTATATAATAGCCCTATCCACATTCGCCGAGGAGACCCTAATCGCAGAAGGCATTCCAAGGGATAAGATATACCTCTTGAATCTCGGATTTGACCCCCTACAGTTCAGCCCTAAGGAAACGTATAGAAAGGAAGGGGTTTTTAAGGTCCTCTATGTGGGGACAGTGACGAAGAGAAAGGGGATAAATCTCCTCTTGGAGGCGTGTAGGCAGTTGGATCTTAGGGATATCGAGGTGACAGTAATAGGGGAGATCTCCGATGCGAGAGAGGTTCTTAAGAGATATGAGGGGGGTTACAGATATGTCTCCTATCTAAACCACGGAGAGCTTGCCTCCTACTATAGGGATGCGGATGTGTTTGTCCTGCCCTCCTATCTCGATAGCTGGGGGATGGTTGTCATAGAGGCTATGGCGTGTGGAACCCCCGTTATAGTTTCGGAGAATACCGGTGCGAAGGACGCTGTGGTTGATGGTGTAAATGGATTCATCGTTCCTGTAGACGATGTAGAGGCCTTAAAGAAGAGGATCCTATACCTTCATGATAACAGGGAAAGACTCGAATCTCTTGGAAGGAATGCGAGGAAGCAGGCCGAAAAATACACTTGGGAGAACTACAGGAAGAGGATAAGGGAGACCGTTTTAGAGATTTGGGAGAGATCCAATACTCCGCTAACAATTCGATCGGGGTTTACACGGGTTAAGGGGTTAAATACATGAGGGTCTCACTCGTCCGAAACGTCAAGGAGTCAAGAAGCCTAAGCATGTCCCTCTATGCGGATTGCTTGCGGGATGCACTTGTTAAACGGTGTGATGTAGAGGACGTTCGTTTAAGGTCGGATCTCGTGTATCGGATGGCGGGGATCATGGGTCTACGTATACAGGACTATGTCGGGAGGTTCTGGTCTTTCCCTAGACAGCTCCGTGAGATGAGGTCGGACGTCTTTCATATTGTAGACCATGCGAATGCGCACCTGCTTCGTGTGCTCGACCCGGAACGCACAGTGGTTACCTGCCACGATCTTATGCTTTTGAAACTAGAGGCGGGAGAGATCCCGTTGAACGGTTCAAGACCGCTTGTCGCAGGCAGGGCGTTTAGGTGGAGCGTCGGTCACATTCAACGGGCTAGAGCCGTACTATGTGTCTCTCAGAGCACGATGCGGGATGTCATTAGATTCCTGGGCTGTCCCTTAGACCGGCTCCATGTGGTCTATAACGGCGTCCACAGGGCGTTTCGGAAGATCCAAGACCATGGGTTCCTCTCCGAGGGCCGTAAGCGCCTTGGTATTGATTGGCACATGACGGTTCTCCACGTTGGAGGTAGCGGTTTCTACAAGAACCTTGAGGGGATTATAGAATCTCTGGCCGTTCTTCCATCTGGTCGACACGGGGGTGTGCATCTGGTTAAGGTCGGAGAGAACTTCACCCCTACACAATGGGAACTCGTCCGTCGCCTGAGAATGGGTGATTCCGTGCACTACCTGGGTAAACTGAACGTTTACGATCTTGTGGTTATCTATAACCTATCCGATCTTCTCCTATTTCCATCCCTATACGAGGGGTTTGGCTGGCCCCCTCTTGAGGCGATGGCGTGTGGCACACCTGTTGTGTGTTCGGACAGGGGATCGCTTAAGGAGGTAGTAGGGGAGGCGGCGGTAATCGTCGATCCCGAAGATCCAAAGGATATTGCCGATGGTGTGGAGCGCGTCCTTACGGACTCTGGGCTTAGAAAAACCCTCGTTAATCGGGGTCTCGAAAGGGCAAGGCTCTTTAACTGGAATACCACAGCCGAGAGGATCCTTCGTGTATACAAAGAGATAATAGGGGCGTAACTGGTTATGCGTGTACTCATTTCCGTACAGAACTATCGTCCGGCGTATTCGTTTGGCGGGAGGGTGGGAAATGCGGTGGCGCTTGCCGAGGGATTGCATAGACTGGGCCACGAGGTCATGGTTTTGACCTCTAGCGTGGTCGATCGCCAGAGGAGACCGGCCCTCCGAACCCGGAGAGACTGCATAAACGGGGTCAGCGTAACATACCTCGGTACGTGGCTTAGAATAGGAAATGTGTCTCTAAATCCCGCCGTTTTAGGGTTTGCCGCCTCAGAGATAAGCCGCTTCGATGCCGTGCATATAATCGGTCTCTATGACGCCCTAGGCCCAGCGATCGCCTTTTCGGCACGTAGAAACGGGATTCCCTATAGCGTTGAGCCAAGTGGTATGACGATACCCATTGTACGCAGCCTGCGACTTAAGCGCGTCTATCATGCCCTGTTTGGCTACTCGATGCTAATGGGTGCCCGTGCCATTGTGGTTACCTCGAAGGTTGAATGGGATGAGGCACTTGGATTCGGCATACCTCCTGAAAAACTCGTCATTCGTCATAACGGAATAGATCTAGAGGCGTATAAGTCACCTCCAAAGAGGGGTCTTTTTCGGAGGAGGTTCGGAATCCCGGAGTGCACACCTATGGTTCTATGGTTGGGACGGATCGAGGTGAAAAAGAACCTGGAAGGGCTCCTGGAGGCCATATCTGGATTAAAAGGGCTTCCCTGGACGTTGGTTATCGTCGGTCCCTCGGAATCCCAGGATTACCTCAGGGCACTTCATCGGCTCTCGTATACGATGGGTATCGAAGAACGTGTGCGCTTTGTTCCCGGTCTCTATGGCGAGGATAAGCTCTCGGCCTTTTTGGATGCCGATCTCTTCGTCCTCGTCTCTATAAACGAGAACTGGGGTAATACGGTGCTAGAGGCAATTGCATTGGGTGTGCCCGTTCTCGTAACACGCACGTGCGGTGTGGCCGAGGTCGTGGAGGGCAGGGCAGGGCTTGTTGTGGATCTCGACGTTTCCGCTATTAGAGATGGCCTTAAGCGTTTACTTACTGATTCAGATCTCTACAGAGGGTTAAAATCCGGGTCGTTTGCCCTCTTGCCAGGCCTCTCATGGGATAAACCGGTATCTCAGATGGCCGATCTGTTTCAATCCTGGAAATCCTACGGTTCATCTGCGAGGAGCATTGAGTAAGAAACCCCGCGTCATACTCAAGTCGAGTAATGAAAACCTGGCGGAAGCGATTCATTCCGCCCTTCTGGAATCCGGCATCCTCTCAGGCGTCTCTCAGAAAACCAGGGTGGCACTCAAACCGAACCTGACCTATCCCTACTATAAGCGCGGTGTCACGACCTCTCCGGTTGTAATAAGGGAGGCAGTACGCATACTCAGGCAGTACTCCGATTTCGTTTCGATTGTCGAATCGGATGGCGGCTATGGTGCCTGGGATGCCAGGGAGGCATTCACGGGTCACGGCCTTTACTCCCTAGCGGACGAGTTCGGGGTTGAGATTGTTAACCTCTGCGAAGAGGAGAGGGAGTTTATAGCGTTTAGCTCCCACGGTGGCACGTACAGGGTTCCCCTTCCCGTGCGCCTCTTACACGGAACGGATCTTCTCATAAGCATGCCCGTACCGAAGGTGCACTGCATGACGGGATTGACCCTTGGCTACAAGAACCAGTGGGGTTGCATTCCTGACAAAATGCGCTTGAGGTCTCACTTCGTATTTAACGACGCCGTAGTTGCGATAAACCGAGCTCTCCGTCCTTCCGTGCTTGCCGACGGCACGTACTTCCTGGACCGTAACGGCCCTATGGAAGGGGAGCCGGTGCGGATGGACCTGATTATAGCCGCCACCCATGTAGGGGCATTCGACCTCTACGTCTCGGAATTAATGGGTTTTCCCTGGAATAGGGTTCCACACCTGAGGAATGCCGTGGCCCTTGGCGATATGCCGTCTAGTCTGGAGGAGATCACATTCAACGTACATCCGGCTACCGCACGCACACGCAGGTTTCGTTTAGAGCGCACACCCAGAAACTGGATCGCACTTGCGGGATTCCATAGCAGATTTATCACATGGCTCCTATACGAGTCCTGGTTTGGACGGGAGGTCCTTCATCCCGTCTTCTATGCGATTGTTGGTAAACCAGTCGAACCCAGACCGGAGCAGAATGATAGTCAACAATAAACTCCTTCTAAAGGCAAACGGATAGAGTTCGTATATATGGTTAGTCAGAGTCTAATAGACTATTTCTATGACCGTAAAAAGGGGTGGGTTGACGGTACCGCCCATTTCATGGAACTGGTACGAAGGGTCTAAAAACCCGGTGATTAAATAATGAATAAGGCGGTCGTATCCCTGGCTTTTATGTGCCTTCTCCTCGTGGATGCGTTTATCTATAGGGACATGACGGAAATCAAGGAGGCCATTCGGGATCATGATAAAGGCGGTATTACGAGTGAAGGGATGATCGGTTCCTACCAAGAGTGGGAAGGCGTTATGGGGCTATTGACTGCGGGGCCAGTGCTTCCGCGTTCGTCAAGCGGTGAAGCGATCAAGTCGGTTGCAGGAGCACCGATTGTTGACGTTAGGGCCTTTGGGGCAAAGGGTGATGGGACTACGGACGATACGAAGGCGATTCAGGCGGCGGTTGATTCACTTAAAGGTACGGGTGGAACGGTTGTTATGCACGGAAACTTCGTTTCTGGGAAGATAGATATACCTTCTGTAGTCGGGTGGATCACGATAGAGCTCATGGGGAACTGGAGGCTTAAGGAGACACTCGTCATTCCACCCTACGTCAGGCTGTCCGGAAAAGGGGGGGCAAACGCATACGTACAGTTTACGAGGCGCCCCCAGGCTAGGCTCATATCCCCACCTGGGGACGTTCCAACGGTAAAACTGATAGGGACACATTCCAAGGTGGTCGAGAATGTACTCATTATCGGCTCTTCTGGTAAGGCGATCCTCCTCCAAAATGGTGCCCTCGCCACGCTTGATAACGTTTCTGTTCTCTCGGATAACAAGAAGACGGCATATCCGCTTGTGATTGACGCCTTCTTCTGGGTATGGATCAGGGATAGCGTTTTTGCCTCCCCACCCGGTGCCGGGGAGAGCATATATATCACGGCGTCACCGGGTTCCACGATGCCGCAATCGGGACTCGTGGAGATACGGAATACCATAATCTCGGGAAACGGTATTAAGTTGGCCGCAGAGAAACCGATATTCGCCTTGGGGGCCGTTACGCTCACAGACGTCGTCTTTGAAAACGGCACGACCCCCTTTCTTATGCTGGATAGTACAAATGTCCCCATAGGTGGTATACAGCTTGACAGGGTGCTCATTGCCGACAGGCGTCGGGTCAAGTCCGTCATTGAGCTACTGGGTAAGCCGCCTCATCGGGTATCCAATGTTTTTATCCATGGCTCCCCACCGCATCCGGACATGCCCCTTGTCGAAGGAGGGGAGATCAGGGGATTGTTTCTGGACGGCTCAACGAACACCCCCGGTGCAAGATGGGATCTCGGCTCTCAAAGGGCAGACTACTCCGCCATAAGAGACGGGATCTTTTATGGAAGATGGTCGGGTCAGGGCTCAAATGGGGTATTCAATCTCGTTCCGTATAGGCCTTTAAACGTCAATCAGAACGTCGATACGTGGTCAACACTATTCGGTTTTGCAGAGGTAAAAACCGGAGTAAGGGCACCGGATGGTACACCGACTGCGGCCCTACTCATGAGCCCCTCAGGCCGCCAGGGTAGAAGGGTTTTCAGTCGGTCATTTGATAGACTTGCCGTTGGAGACTGGTTTATAGTGGGGGGATGGCTGAAATCGGAGTCACCCGATCAGCCGCCCTATGCCCTGAGTACGTTCGGATTCGAAGATCCCGGTAATAGGTTCAGTAACGGCAATAACGTGGTGTTTCCATTCCTAAGTGATGTCAGCGGGCAGAGGCAAGGGGGTTGGATACCCGTCGTTAGCGCATTTAAGGTAAGCGTGGTCTCTGGGCGTTCTGCGGTTCTCTTTTTCGATCTCGCCGTGGATAAGGATCATCCAACATCGTACTGGAAGCCGTTTGCGATCTATATACCGGTAAGCGCCAGTTTATCGGACGATGAGGTTCTGAGGATGGCGAGGTATATGGTTCCAATCCCCTCAGAGGCCCCTGCCAATTCCTATGCCGTGTTTCCGCATCAGATACTGTGGGGGGCAAATCTCATCGGCCTGAGGGGACTATCCGGAACACAGGATTCCGCAAATAATCTCCGCGGTTCTCTAACCATCTCAGGCAAGACCTCTATGGGCACCGTGAGTTTTGGTACGCAGGAGCCAGATGCCAATTACTTTCTCACCGTAACGCCTACGGTCACAACCGGCTCTCCGCCGCTCGGCTCAAACCGCATACGCTCCGTAACTAAGACCAGGGATGGTTTTAGGGTCGAGCTAGAAGCCATGCCTGGAGATGGAAACAGTGTTACATTCGACTGGCACCTCATTCGATAGTGTAGGGGAGGTTAAAAGGGAGCCAAATGACCTCTAATAGATCCGATGAAATGAAGTGCAGTGTAAGGGCGGTTGCGATAATAGGTCTCGTTTTCGCCATCTCTATGGGTTTTATCGACATATCCATAAGCGTTTTCTCTCGGCCTTCCGGCCTCTCTGATTTTTTATCGGTCTTTCCCCCACTCGTCGTGTCAATCGTCTTTTTCTTCCTCGCCTATTCGATCCTCTTTTTCCTCGTTGCCATGTCTCTTTGGAGGTTCCTAAGGCCAGACCCAATATCACTTGCCCTTTCACTTACCCTGTTTCTTGTGGCTTATTACGTATTAGGTTTGATAAAGGTATTGCCGGGCATCTTCCAGCCCGGCGATCTAATCCGTCTCTCCGTCCCCATACTTACGCTTGGCATTGTATCCCTCTTATTCTCAATAGTGAGTTACCCTGTCATATCCCTTATTCGCGGCTCAAGGTTGAGGAATGGAATCCTCGTATTTGCCCTTTCATTACCGTTTCTCGCTTCTGAAACTATGGTCTTTGTGTGGTTCTATGTTTACAGGATCCGATCCTTCTTCTCGGTTGAGTCGCTTCTCCTAAATACCGGTTTTATATCTCTGGTTTTCTCTACCCTAGTCCTGTTCTACTCCATGGATCGAACCACCGTAATAAGGCTCCTTATGGCCTTCATGATCGCGGTTGCCCTCGGCCCCCTTCTAACCCTCGTTGCCCCGAAAGGTTCTCGAATCCAATTTAAGGGCTTGGATGAGACGAAACACGGGATTAAGAGCGTGGTCCTTATAACCGTGGATACCCTTAGAGCCGATGCCATCTCTTCGTATGATGGAAAGAACGAGGTGCATACCCCGAATATAGACCTATTGGCCAGAGACGGCGTTCTCTTCACAAACGCCTTCTCACCTTCATCTTGGACCCTCCCCTCCGTTTCCTCGATTATGACGGGGCTTTCACCTTTGGTTCATGTGACGACAAAGACAACTTCCAGGCTTCCTGACAGCCTAAAAACCCTAGCCGAGTATATGCTTAGGGACGGCTACCTTACCGTAGCTATTGGGTATAACCCACTTCTTCTTCCAGAATTCAACCTCTCCCAAGGCTTTATCGAATACGATTTCTTTCCACGTGCAATAGGGCGTACGATGGGTCCTCTTCTACTTAAACTGTTGTCCAAGCGGTTCTTTAACCCATTTATGCCTTATGGTTCAACGGGCGATTTGACGAGACTGGCTATAGGATGGCTTCGATCAAACCGTGAAAGGGATTTCTTCCTCTGGATACACTACTACGACCCGCACGGCCCCTATACACCTCCTGCCGAGTATATTCCGAGGGAGACCCCCCCGCCGGATACGATTGCCCTTTTGTCAGAAGGCGGGGTCGGTCGTTTCTCCCCACCTTTTGAGCTGAGAAAGTGGGTAAAGGGGCTATACAGGGGTGAGGTTCGTTATGTGGATGAGAACATCGGGAGGGTTATCGGTGCCCTGAAATCGCTTGGTCTCTACGATAGGTCGTTAATCGTCCTTACAAGCGATCACGGGGAGGAGTTCTGGGAGCACGGAGGCGTTGATCACGGACGTACACTCTATAACGAGGTTATCCGCGTCCCACTCATAATAAAACCACCACGGTCTTTTGGGATAAGTGGGAGGGTAAACACAGGCGTAACAACGCAGGGTGTAATGCCGACTGTATTAGACCTCTGCGGAATAGACTACGAGCGTGGTTATCTAGGTATAGGTTCACTCTCCCCTCTCCTTAAGGGTGATCGCATTAGTTTCGGTGAGAGGCCGATAATGAGTACCGGCTTGCTATACGGTGAGGATATGGAATCGGTCATCTTCGATGGGTTTAAGTACATACGCTCCATCGTGACGGGTAGGGAAGAGCTCTACGATCTCTCTCGCGACCCCGGGGAACTCTTTTCAATCCTACATTTATTACCTGAAAAGGTCAGGATGGCGAGGGACATATTGATGGAGGATAGAAAGATAGCCGAAAAACTCAAGGAGCATTATAACGTTAAAAAGACAGAAAGGGTGAGATTCGATGAGGAGACGGCAGAAAAGCTAAAGGCCCTGGGGTACATACGATAACCTGAAGTAGGCTTACAATGAGGATCTCCGTAATAACCGCCGTTTTTAATAGCAGAGGCTATATAGGGGATTGTATAAGAAGCGTACTAGAGCAGAGCTATGGGAATCTGGAACACATCGTAGTTGACGGCGGCTCTACCGACGGAACCCTGGAGGTTGTAAGAGGGTATGGGGATAGGATTTCCAGGCTCGTAAGCGAGCCCGACGGTGGAATCTATGACGCCATGAATAAGGGTATAGGTATGGCAACGGGGGACGTAATAGGGTTTCTCCATTCCGATGACTTCTACGCCGATCGAGGGGTTATCGAAAGGGTAGCCAAGGCCTTTAGGAGCCACCGCGTCGAGAGCGTATATGGAGACTTGGTCTATGTTAATAGGGACGGCAGTAGGGTGATTAGATACTGGAGGGCGGGTAAATACAGGGAGGGCTTAATCAGGTTTGGTTGGATGCCTCCACACCCTACCTTCTTCGTCAAAAGGGAGGTCTACGAGAGGTACGGGTGCTTTAATACGAGCCTAAGGATAGCCGCCGATTATGAACTCGTACTCAGGTTCCTGGGAAGGCAAAGGATAACCACGCATTATATACCGGAGGTATTGGTTAAGATGAGGGTAGGTGGGGTGAGTAACGGGAACATAAGAAACGTGATAAGAAAGACCGTAGAGGATTATAGGGCAATGAGAATAAACGGTTTAAACGGTGCCATTATAACGCTCTTTTTTAAAAACCTCTTAAAGATACCACAGTTCTTCATGAGATGAGTACGCGTTCATCTCTCTCGGAATCGAGAGTATATCGGCTCCTCTTAGGGGAGGATGGCCAGTTTTAGTACTAGTACTAAAGTCCTACTAAAGTACTATTGATTTGATTTTGCCGATTTGATATTTATGTGATGTGAAAATCCCAATCCATTTGGGCCTAAGGAAGGTCAAATATGCATATCCACGAGAGGGAGAGATTGGAAGCAGAAGATGAGAGCGGTCAGACAGGGTTGCATCACCCGTGCTCTAGTGGTCAATCGGATGGAAGGTTAGAACCCTCCCTCTCTATAAAGGGGTTTCCTCTTAAGCTGAGGTATCTCGAGGGGGAGATTCACAGATCAAACGGCTGGCATAGTATAGGGAAAACGCACCCGAAA
The DNA here is from genome assembly GCA_964636885.1 of uncultured Spirochaetia bacterium. Classification (GTDB taxonomy): domain Bacteria; phylum Desulfobacterota_D; class UBA1144; order Nemesobacterales; family CSP1-2; genus CAZWVA01. The sequence continues at coordinate 3,980 of CAZWVA010000022.1, read as the reverse complement.
GGGCGCACGCGCGAAGAGTACCTCCTTAAAAGGATCCTCGACATTGTGCTATCCTCTTTGGGGATAGTGGTTTGTCTTCCTATCTCGATCATCATAGCGATTGCCATCTGGATAGAGGATAGGGGGCCCATATTTTATTGTTCGGAACGCGTAGGAAAACACGGCAGGTTCTTTAAGACCTTTAAATTCAGGACCATGATCCCGGACTCTGACGTTCGCTTCGGTCCTCTCCAGGCCAAAGAAAACGACCACAGGATAACCGGGGTAGGAAGGGTGCTTAGAGCTACGGCTATGGACGAGATTCCCCAGCTCCTAAACGTTCTTAAAGGGGATATGAGCATGGTGGGCCCCCGTGCCCTCCTTCCCGCTGAGATAGAGGTGAAAGGACACTCATCCAATGGGTCATCGGTGCCGGTACCGCTTAAGAAGATACCAGGCTACTGGGAAAGGCATTCTGTAAAACCCGGACTCACCGGACTCGCCCAGATCTTTGCCCCCCGTGACGTCACCAGGAAACAGAAATTCAGATATGACCTCATATACGTTAGGCGGCAGAGCCTCTGGTTGGATGTTAAATTCCTCGCCCTTTCCTTTTGGATAACTCTTGGAGGCAAGTGGGAATCCAGGGGAAGGAAGTTTTAATCCATGGGTTCCCTTTGACATCCTATACTCTTTAACCGGTCTCGCTTTCGTATTCCGTAAGGAGGCCATCGCCAGACATGGGAGATCTGGAAGAGAAGCACAGTAGATTAAAGGTCCTTTTAGGAAGAATGGATTCTCTGATAGTAGCGTTTTCGGGCGGGGTCGATAGTGCCCTTCTCCTTAAGGTGGCCCACGATGTTCTGGGGAACCGGGTTTTGGCTGTAACCGCGGACTCCCCTTCGTTGCCGAGGCGTGAACTAGAGGAGGCAAGAAGGATAGCACGCAGGATCGGTGTGAGGCATCTCGTAATAAAGACGGATGAGACGAGAAACGGGGATTACGTGAGAAATCCCCGTAACCGCTGTTATTTCTGTAAGGCCGAGCTGTATTCAAAGCTATACGAGATCGCCAGAAGGAAGGGGATCCGATTCGTAGCAGACGGCACGAACATGGACGACCTGGGGGACTATAGACCGGGTCTAAAGGCCGCCGAGGAGTATCGTGTCGTAAGTCCCTTAAGGGATGCGGGATTCACAAAGAACGACATAAGGACACTGGCCAGGGGTCTCGGCCTAGAGGTTTGGGATAAGCCCGCAAGCCCATGCCTCTCTTCCAGGATCCCGTACGGGAGTGAGATCACGCTAAGGAAATTGGCCATGATAGAGGAGTCGGAGAATCTACTAAAGGAACTCGGCCTCAGGGAGCTCCGGGTCAGGCACTTCGAGGGGAGGGCGAGGATAGAGGTCAATACAGGAGACCTCGGAATAATAGGCGAGAATCTTGGGCTAATAGTTGAAGGGTTTAAGAAGATCGGGTTCAACGAAATCGAAATCACACAATTTAGGAGCGGCTCTCTCAATTCCTTAAATGTACAGGGAAAAGATTAAAGAGATCCTTTCGGATGTTAAGAACGGTAAGACCTCCCTCGAAGGGGCATTAAGGAGGTTGGAAAACCTACCCTACGAGGATCTTGGGTTTGCAAATATAGACCACCATAGGGCGTTGAGGAAGGGGTTTCCTGAGGTGGTCTACTGTGAGAGAAAGAAGCCGAGCGAGGCGGCCGAGATCATACTGAGGCTGTCTAAAAAGGGGGATGTCCTGGCCACCAGGGCCTCTAAGCGGGTTTATACACTAGTAAAGAAGAGGGTAAGGAACGCCGAATACAACGAGGTATCGAAAACGATCGTCGTTAGGAACGGGAGTTATGAGGGGAGGAAAGGTAGGGGGAAGGGAATACTCGTTATAAGTGCCGGAACATCCGATATCCCTGTGGCCGAGGAGGCGGCGGTAACGGCGGAGGTCATGGGAAGTAGGGTCGAGAGGCTCTTCGATGTCGGGGTGGCCGGAATCCACAGGCTGTTTGGGAATAGGGAGAGGTTGAAGAGGGCAAATGTCCTAATAGTCGTTGCGGGGATGGACGGGGTTCTACCCTCCGTCGTTTCGGGACTGGTTGGAAGGCCACTGATAGCGGTTCCAACCTCTGTTGGATACGGCGCGAGTTTTCAGGGGATCGGCCCCCTTCTCACAATGCTAAATTCCTGTGCCCCTGGGATCGTGGTCGTTAACATCGATAACGGGTTTGGTGCGGGGTACTTCGCATCTCTGATAGATAGGTGATATCGGATGTCTAAGATAGCCTATTTCGATTGTTTCTCCGGGATAAGCGGCGATATGATAATCGGGTCGTTGATTGACGCCGGCCTTGATATCCGTGAGCTCAGGGAAGAACTGGATAAACTGGGGCTGAGCGATTACGAGATCGGCGCAGTAAGGTCGGTAAAGTGTGGTATTACGGCAACCAGGTTTAACGTGGTTAGCAGAGACGAGGTGAGGCATAGGAATCTTGCAGACCTAAACGCCATAATAGACGGTTCAAAGATGGAGGAGTGGATTAAGGCCCAGGCGAAGGGTATATTCCTAAGGATAGGAGAGGCGGAGGCAAGGGTACACGATCTACCCATCTCGGATGTCCATTTCCACGAGATCGGTGCCATTGATACCATAGTCGACGTGGTTGGCACCCTTATCGGTCTAAAACTCCTAGGCATAGAAAGGGTTTATTGCTCTTATCTAAACGTCGGTTCCGGTTTCGTCGAGTTCTCTCACGGGAGGTTCCCCATCCCGGCTCCGGCCACGGCTGAGATACTAAAGGGCGTTCCCATATACTCAACCGTGGGGGATGCGGAACTCGTGACACCTACAGGGGCAGCCATCATAACCTCCCTGGCCGAGGGATTCGGCCATATGCCCCTCATGAGAACGGAAAGGATAGGCTACGGGGCCGGTGCGAGGGACCTGGATCATCCCAATGTATTACGCGTCTTTATCGGTACCCCCTGTGGACAGGAGGGCGTTAGAGAGGATGCCGTTTCCATAATCGAAACGAATGTAGACGATATGAGCCCACAGTTCTTTGAATGTGTTATGGAAAGGCTATTCGAGAAAGGTGCACTCGACGTCTATATAACGAACGTCCTGATGAAAAAGAACCGTCCCGCCTTTAAGTTGACCGTGCTATCGAACCCGGAGGATAAGGACAGGATAATCGAGACCGTATTCAGGGAGACGACGACCATAGGGGTCAGGGTTCGGGAGGAGAGAAGGAGCGTCCTCGTTCGGGAAATAATGGAGATCGATACGGTGTATGGAAGGGTAAGGGTAAAGGTCTCCAAGTTGAATGGGAGGACGGTGAACGTGATGGCCGAATACGACGATTGTAAAAGGATCGCCCAGGAGAAAGGCATTTCTTTAAAAGAGGTCTACCGTGAGATAGATGCCTCTCTCGGCCCCTTCCCGATCTTTAGATCCCATACTAGTCGATGAAAGGTAAGGAGGGATGATTCTTTGTACATACTCGGTCTAAATGCCTACCACGGTGATTCCTCGGCCTGTCTCCTTTCGGACGGCGACCTCGTCTGTGCCATTGAGGAGGAGAGGATAAGGAGGATAAAGCACTGGGCCGGACTCCCGACGGAGTCCATAAGATGGTGCTTAGAGTATTCCGGTATAGGTATTGGGGATATAGACTATATCGCCATCTCAAGAAACCCATCTGCCCATCTCCATAAGAAGGTCCTAAGGGTGCTTGTTAAGGCACCGAGGCTCGGATTCCTTAGGGACAGACTACAGAACGTCGCAAAGGTAAACGATGTTAAGGTGAGGATCGCCGAGGCCCTAGGGGTTCCGGCCTCAGACATCAAGGCTAGGGTTCAAAACGTCGAGCACCATAGGGCGCATCTCGGAAGCGCCTTTCTCGTATCCCCTTTTGATGTCGCTGTCTCTATCTCGGTCGATGGGTTTGGGGATTTCTTAAGCGTTATGAGGGGAGTGGGCAGAGG
>CAZWVA010000021.1:0-37630 GCA_964636885.1 uncultured Spirochaetia bacterium | reverse complement strand
GCCCCAGAAGGTCTTCTTTTTTATCCCTCTCCTTATCCCAGGTGTTAATCTCCAGCCAGCCGCCGATGGTCCCTTTTTTATAAGGCATCCGATCGGGACTTTCCACCACATACCACGATTACGGGTATTTTCATATAATCGGCATTATACTTACATTGGCTGATGGGACTTAGGAAGGGAAACCGTGTACCAAGCCTAGGAGACCAGAATGACAAAAGAAGAGCTTTTAAAGGAATTTGAGGGTATCGTTAGTGGTTTTATAACCTCACATGCAGACGACCTCAAGCAAAACGTCAGATGGGGAAAGATGCCCAATGGGATGCTCTTTGGAAACGCCGATATAAGTTCAAACGATTTTGTTTTAATCCTCCTTAGGGTATTCAGAGACATGGGCGCAAGGGTTATAGACAGCGGTCTTTGGCAACCGTTTCCGAATTTTGGATTTCCTATTAACTGGCCATTGGAAAAACTCCATGCAGAGGAGACCGTTGACTGGAACGCAGAGTTAGGTTGATCAGGACCGGACTATTTCTTCTTTACCCTTTCTATATACGTTCCGGTTCTTGTATCCACCTTTATTACATCCCCGATGTCAACAAAGAGGGGCACGGAGATGGTCGCCCCGGTTTCAAGCGTTGCGGGCTTGGTTGTGCTTGATACGGTATCGCCCTTTACCCCGGGTTCGGTTTCTATTACCTTGAGCTCCACCGTGGTTGGGAGATCAACGCCAATCGGCTCACCTTTATAGAAGAATACGGTTACCTCTTGCTGCTCCTTAAGAAACCTCGCTTTGTCCCCGATCTGGTCTTTGTTAAAACCGAACTGCTCGTAGGTTTCTGAGTCCATAAAGTAGTATCCTATACTGTCTTTGTAAAGGAACTGCATTGTCCTTCTTTCGATATCGGGGATATTAAACGTCTCGCCAGACCTGAAGTTCACCTCCTGAACCGCACCTGTGATAACGTTTCTAAGCTTTGTCTTTACCACGGGACTTCTCTGGGCGATCTTTGAGTGATGGTACTCAAGGACCTCCCAAATCCCACCCTCAAACTCGATCTTAAGTCCTTTATAGAAGCCGCTTGTATCGACAACCGCCATTGTTAATGCCTCCTCTCGGATAGTTTTCTTCTCCACCACTCGCTGTGCTTTTTTTCATCGAATATGATGAGGTTGAGTATCTCTCGGTCGCTCCTGTTTCTACAGACCGTAGATGCCGCCATGAGAAAGAGCCTTTCCATTTCCTCACCCATCTGCATGAAAAAACACGTTCCCCTCCAGCCAAGCACCGTAGCAACCCTGCCTATGGTTTCACCGAACCTCTCTGCTATTTCACCACCCCTTTTAGGCGTCTCGATCCCAAGTTCGTCGAGTCTCTTTACGGCCATCATGGTGTGCTTCCCTTCCTCCCTCATGAACTCCTCGATCTTTATTAAGCTGTCCTGAACCAGATAGAGGTTTGATATGGACTCATACACACCGATTGTCACCCTTTTTGATATATAGACGAGTTTGAGTACATACCTTGAACTCATTTTTCCTCATCTCTTCCGTCTAACCGCTTTTGACCTTCTCTAAGCGATGGCTCTTCAGGGATCCTGTATTCCTCCGAGGCCCAGGCACCGAGGTCTATGATCTTACATCTCTCCGAACAAAAGGGCCTCCATTCGTTTCCTTCCCATTCGACCGGCTTTCCACATCTCGGGCACTTAATCCGCATGTATCCTAAAAAGTATGGCTAAGGCATCTGGATAAATCAAGCTTGTAGGGGTCCAAAGAATCTAGGGTTGGAAACCGATTTCGCCAAAACCGAGTCCGGTTATCCTCTTGAGTTCCGCCTCAGCATCCCCTAGCCTCTTTTCCCTTAGGAGCCTTGGAATGGTGGACATGGCGAGCTCTACGTATATCCGTTTTCTCTCCTCAGGGGGGTGTTTGCGAAACCTCTCCCTTATGGCCCAGAGGATCTCCGTAAAGACCCCGTATTCCTCTCCAAATATGCCCTCGAGCTCGATTCTAAGCCTGCGTGAAAGGGCTGGGCTTTTTCCACCTGTAGAAAGGGTGACCATAAAATCCCCCCGCCTGATTACGCTTGGAAGCGTAAAATCGGATAGACTAGGGGCAGTTGCGATGTTTGCCAAGATGCCAAAGGCCCTTGCCTCTTCCCCGATTTTACGGTTTATCCTGCGTTTATTCGTGGATGCGAGTACGAGATAGGCACCCTTTAGATCGCCAGACCTGTAGGGCCTTTCTACGTGACGGATGATTCCACTATCGGATAGCTCCCTAAGCCTGTGGGTAAGCTTGGGGCTTATAACGGTAACACTTGCCCTGCATTCGATGAGCCCGAGGACCCTCCTCTCTGCGACCGGTCCTCCTCCCACGACTATACACCTTTTCCCCTCTAGATTCAGATTGACCGGGTAGTACCTCATCGATTATTTGGATGCGTCCCTCTTATTGCAAATCGCCTCTTCGATAAGCTCGCATATGATGTGCGCGATTGTTATATGTAGTTCCTGCACCCTGGGTGTGGACGAGGATGGGACGTTTATACAACAGTCAACTATCCTCTTTATCTTTCCACCGTCTCCCCCTGTAAACCCTATCGTTTTAAGACCCTGGGACTTTGCGAATTCGAGCGCCTTTATAACGTTTGGTGATCTTGCACTCGTTGAGATTCCCCATGCTACGTCTCCTTTCCTACCTAGGGCCTCTATCTGTCTTGAAAATATGTCATCGAATGAACTGTCGTTTCCTATAGAGGTGAGAATCGAGGTATCCGTGGTAAGCGCTATAGCGGGTAGGGCTCTACGCTCCTTCTGGTAGCGATTTACAAACTCGGATGCTATGTGTTGGGAATCGGCCGCACTCCCACCGTTTCCAAAGATGAGTATCTTTCCGCCCGATCTAATCGCCTTTTGTATAATCTCAGCGGCTTCCTCTATCTCCTTTATAGAATCCTTTGCAAGGCGGAGCTTAAGCTCAGCGCTCTCCCTCAGTTTTGAAATGATGAGTTCCTTCATGCTCATGATCTCTTAAACATCTTCTCTATCTCTTCAAACGTGATCTCCGTTGCAACCGGTCTTCCATGGGGGCACGAGTGGGGAAACTCCGCCCTGTCCAGTTCTTCCAAAAGGGATCTCATCTTCTCCCCGTTTAGCTCCTCATTCGCCCGGATAGACGAGTGACAGGCCATCGTTGAAATCACTCGATCGAGTTGACTCCCCAAGCTCTTTTCTTCACCTAGCGTGGCGATCTCTCCTATCATGTCCTTTAGAACCCTTTCGATATCGGCGTTCTTTAGTATCGAGGGAACCGATCTTATGAGAAAGGAATCCCTTCCAAACTCCTCAAGCCTTATTCCAAGGGACTCAATGTCCTTCCTATGCCTGCTGACTAAACCCGCTTCATAAGGGGATAGCTCTACCGCAAGCGGAAAAAGGAGTTCTTCTATCTCGATACCGTCCCTCATATAGGCGTTTTTTATCCTCTCGTAGTTTATCCTCTCGTGTGCTGCATGCTGGTCAATGAGGATCATACCCCTTTTTGATGCGCAGATTATATAGAGCCTTCCCAGTTGTCCTATTATCTCCAGCCCGGAGAAGAAGCCTTCCCGTTTAAAAAGGGCATTGGAATGCGGCTTGTAGGGGCTTAAAGAGACGTCCTCTATCGAGGGGCTACTTCCCTTTTCCTGAGAATGAGGGTTCCCACTCGGCTTATCCAAGCGCACGGTCTCAAAAGCCCTCCCTTTCTCGAAGAAGACCTGGATGGCGTTTTCAACCCTTTGATGGTAGCCTTTTATCCATGGGGCCTCTTTTAACATGGCCATAACCGAGGCCCTTATTAGGTCCCCGATGAGTTTTGGTCTTCTGAACCTCACCTCGTTCTTTGTCGGATGGACGTTTACATCGACATCGGATGCCGGAGCCTCTATGAAAAGAACCCCCTGGGGGAACTTCCCCTTGTCTATGGATCTTCCGTATGAATCGATTACGGTACGTGTAAGGAACCTGTCTCTTACGGCCCTTCGGTTTACGTATGTGTAGAGCCTCTGCGTGGTTGATCTCGTATCCAGAGGGCCGCTCATAAATCCATAGACCCTAACCCCATCGGATTCCGCCTCGACTCGAAAGAGTTCCGTACCGGGAAAGATCTCCGATAGCCTCTCCTCAACCGTTTTCCTCTCTGGTAGTTGAATCAGGGTTTTCCCTTCGTGTGATACCTCGAATCCCACATCGGGACGGGGAAGGGCCTCCCTCTGCACTATGTCTAGTACACTTGCGAGCTCGGTTTCCTGGGTCTTCATGAATTTCAGCCTGGCCGGGGTGTTATAGAAGAGGTTTCTCACCTCTATTGTCGTTCCCGCTGGGCATCCCGTTTCTTCAACTCTTTTTATAGTCCCACCCTCGATCGATATCCTGGTTCCGATGATCTCCTCCCTTGTCTTTGAGGTTAATCTGAACCTCGAAACGCTCGCTATACTTGGAAGCGCCTCCCCTCGGAACCCCAGTGTCTTTATAGAGAAAAGGTCTCCTATGTCTCTGATTTTGCTAGTGGCATGACGTTCGATGGCAAGGAGAGCATCGTCCCTTGTCATCCCTTCGCCGTTATCGGATACGCTTATTAACCCCTTTCCGCCCGCTCTGAGTTCTACCTGTATAAGAGTGCTTCCTGCATCGAGTGAGTTTTCGAGTAGCTCTTTTACAACTGATGCGGGCCTTTCCACAATCTCCCCAGCCGCGATTTTGGAGACGATCTCATCAGGAAGGATTCTGATCTTTCCCATTTCTCAAAAAGCCAGTTTACATAAAAGGAGGATTGGAGTCAAAAACGTATCACGTACACACCCGGATGGAGCGATCTCAATAAAAAACCGTTATGGGTTATACGATTGGCTCGCTTCAAATGCGACCGAACGATGGGCCAACCTTAAGGTCGTGTGATTTAGGTCAAAACCATCGTGGGTATTTGGACCCAGTGTGGTTTTATCTTTTCTTCTTGGGTTTTCCCTTGGCCGTCTTGGCTCTCTTTGGTTTGGCCTTCTTTCCGGCCTTGATTGCCGATATGAATGAGTCTACTGGTATAGCGGCTAGAGTCATTATCTCTACGGTGCCCCTTGAACATAGGTCGACTGAAACCTTACTTATGGTTTCATTATCCGGGGCTTCAACTATGTTTACAAAATCGTAGGGACCGAGTGTGGCGTATTGTTCAATGACCCTCACTCCGATTCTTTCGAGTTCCTGATCCACCTCCTTTATCCTTCCCGGCCTCTCTTTTATGGTTTTCCTTCCATCCGGTGTGAGTTTACTCAGCAGTATGTATGTGCCCATGTTTTATCCTCCTTTCCGTATTTTGCCTCTACTATTTCTTATACCACTTTTTCGTATTATAAATCAAGTGGTCTTTGATTGGTTTGGGAAACGTCGGATGTATCGTTACTATTTTAACCGGGAATGGTGTATAATCTTATTCAACTCAAAATGGGGGAATAAAGATGCAGTATAGAGCGGTACGGAAAAATGGTGCTATGGGAGGAGACGGTTTGTTAAGAAACCTCTTGGTAACGCTTTTTGTCTCCGTTTTTTCTTTTTGTATACTCACCCCGGTTGTAAGTGCCGCCTTGAAAAAACCCGAATCTCCAAAGAACGTGATTCTCATCAAGGACTATAAGTGGCAATCTGGTGGTATGGGCACGGTTGGTATAATCAAGGAGATAAGGCTCGAAAACAAAGGCAAGAGGGATTATAAGAACGTAGAGATAGAAGTAGACTTATACACCACAAACGATATACCGCTTGGTTCTTTAAGGTCTACGATTCACGACGTTCTTGAGGCTGGGAGCGAGAAGACCTTCTATAACGTTAACTTTGGATTTATGCACTCGGAGCTTCAAAAGACCGTACTTAGGGTCGTGGGAGCCGAGGTGGTTGAAAAGGGTCCCCCCAGTCTTCCAAGGGATCTCATCCTGGTGAAAAACTGGGAGTGGACGGGTGGCCAATACTCTACCGAGGGGATACTTAAGGAAATCACCCTGGAGAATAAAAGCGGAAACCACTATAAGGATATAAAGATAAAAGTGGACAATCTGGGAGTCGGTGGTTCTGGTAAAGTCGGTTATGAAGGCTATACAAGCAGGGTTGTAATCCATGATGTCCTTCCTGCACGGAGCACGAGAACCTTTAGGAATGTGAACGTTGGGTTCAAGCACCCGGATACAAAGGAAACCTATATAAGCGTAATGGATGCAACCCAGATATCGGCCAAGGAGCTCAATTACCGCTTGGCGGAGAAGGGAGAACCGATTAAGAAACAGGCAAAGAGGGTAGCTAAGAAGACGGAGGGAGAGACAGGCGAAAAGCGGGTTCAGGGAGCGGAAGGGGGTGATACCAAAGGATCTCCTAAGTTGACGCTCGCAGAGAGGTATAGACAGAAGCTCGCCCAAAAGGGCGAAGAGGGGATTTCTAATACCCCTCCTTCGGGCGGAAAGACCCCAAGCGAGTCTTCTAAAAAGGTCGAATCCGAGGTTGCCTCTATATCACCTAAGGAAAAGGAGACCGCCTCCACGGAGCCTGGGGAGGAGTCCGGTTCTCAGGAGGGCGTGATGGGAAGGCGCTCTAGGATTAAAAAGGGCATAACCGGATTATTCAAAGGCGGTTCCCAGGAAACAGAAGAGAAGGGCTCATCCAAAGGAGAGGCAGAGGTTTTACCTGCCGAAGAAAAGGCAAGCGCCGTTCTAGAGGCTCCAGAAGAAGAAGAGGAGGCCATACCCAAGGACGATATAGTGGTAAAGGATTTTGAGTGGGGTGGAGGTATCGCTGGAACCATAGGTGTACTAAACGAAATCACACTTGAAAATAGAAGCGGTATTACCTATAGGAACATTCAAATCGAAATAGAATTCTATTCGTCATCCCCTAGAAGACCGATAGGCTCCAACAGGATCACGATTTACGATGTCCTTCCCCCAAACAGCGAAAAGGTTTTTCGGGATCTAAAGGTGGGATTTCTAAATGCCGTCCCTGACGATGTGATTATAAGGGTTGTGGATGCGGCGGCTGCAAGGTAGGAGGACGTCTTTAGTGCAAGATGGAGAAGAAACAGGGAAAGACCGGATTCGATTTCCTGGGGGATCTGTTTGAGTATTCTATAAAGAACAGCTTCATAGATACGATACGGTATCTGGGGACTAATTCAAGGCGTTTAATCTCGAATCTGTCCCTTTTTGTTGCTGTAAATATAGATACGAAAGAATGCTACGTATTTGCCCATAGAAGGATTAAGAAGGGTTATTTATCTTCCGTACTAAAGGGCATCGAGGAATTCGCTCTAAATAGTTCACCGGACTTAAACCTATCCGAGTTTAAGATCGAGATCCAGCCTAAGGAGGAGTTTATTGACACGGAAGGACCAAGCGAGCCGAACTTTATCCTAACGGTCCCTGTATTTGCGGGAGGCAAGTCTAGGGCGTTTCTTAATTTCTCAAAGAGCGGCGTCTTAAATCCCGAAGGGAACGATCCTTCTTATATGAGTTTGATAGTGGATTTCCTTTCCGCACTCTGGGAGCGTGAGGCTAGGGAGATTGAGGAAAAGAGAAAGATCGAAGAGCTGGCTTTTATCGATTCTCTTACCGGTGTTTTTAACCGTCGTGCTTTTTATAAACTGGTCTCTCAGGATGTGTCAGAAGCCCGGAGAAACGGTACTGCCATTAGCCTCGCGGTCTTTGATATAGATGGGTTTAAGGAGATAAACGATTCTTACGGTCACTCCTTTGGAGACATGATCCTAAAACAGGTGACCTCTCAGTTTAGAAAGCTGCTTAGAGAAGAGGATAAGATCTTTAGGCTCGGCGGAGACGAGTTTGCGTTACTCATGAAAGCGGATATGAGAGAAGCCTCCCTGGCGATTAGGCGGATCGCAAAGGAGATTTCAAATAGTAGAAAGGTCAGAATCACGTTAAGCGGAGGTATTGTGGAGATAGATCCTTATAAGGATTCCGGTGTCGATGAGATTATGAGGAGGGCTGATAAGATCCTCTATATAGCCAAGGAGAGCGGAAAGAATCGTATCCTTCTTCAGGATTATGAGGGAGAGGAAACGGAATACGGAGAATCCCTTCCTTATGGGATGATCGGACGGCTTATAGAAGACATAGGTGTCAAGCTCAAGGAGTTCGCCGCTGAGCAGCTCGCATCTTTTTATCTCTCTAATGGGGAAGACAAATCCTTATTTGAAAAGACGGCTATCGTTTCGAATTACGCTGCGTCTTTGGGAAGGGAATTAAACCTGCCCGAGAACAGGATTCAGAATTTAAGACTCGGCGCGATCCTTTACGATATCGGCATGATAGCGGTACCAAGGAGTATTATACTCAAGGGTACCCAGCTTACCCCGGATGAATACGAGTTCATTAAACGCCACACGATAATAGGTGGAAGGATGGTTCAGCGCTTCTCCGTTCTTCGTGAGGTTCTCCCTATTGTGCTTTACCACCACGAGTGGATTAACGGTAAGGGGTATCCATTTGGGCTTAGTGGAGACTACATACCAATTGAAGCGAGGATAGTCGCCGTGGCCGACGCTTTTCAAGCCATGCAAAGTAACCGTCCCTATCGTTCCGCTCTTAGTATGGAAGAGTCCGTTTCCGAAATGATAAATGGAATGGGAATAAAATACGATTCTCAGGTGGTTGAGGCTCTCCTTACATTGATTGACAAGAAGACAACCACCCTGTGATTCGGGAAAAACAACCACGAGTGGGTTAACATGATATAAAACCCAATAACCCGGAGATGGTGGGCGGTACTGGATTTGAACCAGTGACTTCCACCGTGTGAGGATGGCACTCTACCGCTGAGTTAACCGCCCTACTGCTTTTATTTTTTAAGAGAAACGAACGATAAAGCCCGTTCCGCTTTCCCCTTTTAAGAGATAAACCTCAAAACTCCTCTTCAACACTTATCAGCTTTTCGGCCTCTTCTATAATCTCACCCAATCTTTCCCTAAAGACCTTTATTCCGCCAAGGGGAATTACGATGCAGGACCTTCCACCGCTTAGTTCGGTGATTCTTAGGTACTTTCCCTTGTGGTTTTCCTTAACATCAAAGAAGAACCTCTTAGACTCGATGTCCACGTGTTTGCTTACGTGTTCTTTTTCTAGCTTTTCCATCTTTTTGCCTACCTCCGCCTCTTTCCTTCTTCTATGGGTTTGTTCTGCTGGGTAGGAATAATAACCCTATGCTCGAAAAAAATCAAGATACCCGCCTTCCGACTGTTAAATCTTGTTTTTCAAAAAGTAGGTTTTATAATTTTACGTGAGGACTAGAGATGAGTAATATATAATCGGATTCCGTTTTAATATGGGAATCCTGGTTATTGTTTAGCATAAACTCACTAATCTAACCGAATCGCGATTATGGAAGCAACGGAGGACAAGTGATGCCTAGAAGGGGTCGAAAAAAGATAAAAGACCTTGTGGATATGCTAGAAGACCCAGAGGACGCGGGTTATGTCGGTGGGGACTATGAAGACATCATGGAGCAGTTAGAAAGAGAACTATCCAACCAAGAGGAAGAAGAGGAAGGTCAAGAAACAGAAGAAGAGTAATCCCCTTTGGTTTGTATTTCCTTCCGTTTTAAGTAAACCATAAGAATAGAAAGGGCGGCGGGTGTAATGCCGGATATCCGGCTCGCCTGTCCGAGTGAGGTCGGGCGAATGCGGGAGAGCTTTTGAACTATCTCTCTTGAAAGACCGGGGATGCTTTCGTAAGAGAAATTCTCAGGGATCCTGATGTTTTCCAGTTGCTTAAATCTATCCACTTGCTCCATCTGTCTCTGAATGTAGCCCTCGTACTTAACCTCCATTTCAACCTGAGAGGAGATATCGCTACCGATGAGGGCACCCGAAGGTGGATCGATGAGGCCTAGTTCTCTATACGTGATCTCTGGGCGTCTCAGGATCTCTTTAAGCGTTTGCGGTTTCTTAAGTGGTGAAGAACCCATCCTTACTAGTATCTCATTAAACCGGTGATTTGGAAGGACCTTTGTGTTTTCGAGCCTTTCGAGTTCCTCTTTAATCCTTTTCTTCTTTTGGAGAAACCTCTCAAAATCGCCTTCTCCTACGAGTCCTATTCTGTAGCCCTTTTCTCTAAGCCTCAGATCCGCATTATCCTCTCTAAGGATCAGACGATACTCGGCACGGGAGGTAAACATCCTGTAAGGTTCGTCTACTCCCTTCTTTACGAGATCATCGATCAGTATCCCGATGTAGGCCTCAGAGCGGTCGAGTATAAAGGGCTCTTCTCCCATTACTCGAAGTGCCGCGTTTATCCCCGCGATAAGGCCCTGGGAAGCCGCTTCCTCATAACCCGTTGTTCCGTTTATCTGTCCGGCAAAAAACAGGTTTTCAACGAGCTTCGTTTCGAGTGTGGGTTTAAGCTGAGTGGGGTCTGAAAAATCATACTCAACTGCGTACCCCGGTCTCATTATCTCCACCTCTTCGAGGCCTCTAATCGTTCTTACGAATTCGTATTGGACATCGAGTGGAAGGCTTGTAGATATTCCATTCGGGTATATCTCATAGGTGCCAACCCCTTCGGGTTCAAGGAATATCTGATGCCTTTCCTTATCCGGGAATTTTACAACCTTATCCTCTATCGACGGGCAGTATCTGGGGCCGATACCCTTGATTACCCCGGAGTAGAGGGGTGATTTGTGAAGGTTTTTTCTTATCACCTCATGGCTCTTTTCGTTCGTATACGTTATGTAGCAGGGAATCTGTTCCCTTTCGACCCTATCGTTTGAGAACGAAAAGGGCTTTGGATCGGGATCCCCGGGTTGAACCTCCAGTATCTCCCATTTAATCGTCCTTCCGTCTAGTCTCGGCGGGGTTCCGGTTTTAAGCCTCCCGATTTTAAAGCCTAGACTACTAAACGAGTCTGAAATCCCTATGGCGGGTGCCTCTCCTGCACGGCCGGCGGAAATCTGGGTAAGGCCTATGTGGATAAGGCCGTTTGGAAAGGTTCCAGGGGTAACTACCACTGCATCCGCAAATATACGCTCTCCCAGGTTTGTTTTTACCCCAACCGCTTTTCCGCCTTCTACGAGGAAACCCTCTACCATCCTCTGTTTGATATCTATGTTCCTTTCGGCCTCTAAAACCCTCCTCATGTAGGCCTTATAGGCCTGCCTGTCCGCCTGAATCCTCGTTGCCTGAACGGCGGCCCCCTTTCTCGTGTTCAGTTTTCTAAATTGAATCGCCGTTGCGTCTGCGGCCTTTCCCATCTCGCCCCCAAGGGCGTCTATCTCCTTTACGAGATGCCCCTTTCCGACCCCTCCGATCGAGGGGTTACAGGACATAAGCCCGATTGTGTCTATGTTAGCCGTAAGAACGAGGGTCTTGCATCCCATCCTTGCCGAGGCAAGGGCCGCCTCACAGCCCGCATGGCCCGCGCCGATCACTATTACCTGGTGTCTTTTGGGGTAAACAATAGCCATGGCCTTTACAAGAACCCTTAAATGCGTCTAAAGAATTCTAAAGCCGTAACGGAGAACCGTCAAATACCGCTTTCGTTTCTTCAAACATAACGCCTGCGTCCCAGCCGTGCGGGAGATGGGCGGTCGAGCAGAAACGAAAGCGGTATCTTCTAGTCGTAGCGTTTCCCTCCCTTATAGCAGGTATCTTTAACATCTGTATTTCCCTTTTTCCCTTGGCATCCGGATGGGTGAAGGGTTATGAGTTTTTCTATTATATCTTCTGCCACATCATCGGGTGAGGCGTTTTCCGTGTCAACGATCAAATCCGCCTTCTCGTATAGGGACACCCTCTCGGAGAAAAGCTCTTGCGCCCTTTTTAGCGGGTCCTCTACTCGAAGAAGGGGACGGGATGCGTCTCCCTCAATCCGGCTCCAGAGAACCTCGATTGGGGCCCTTAGATAGACCGTGATTCCCCATTTTTTCATAGTCTCCCAGTTGCACTCCCTGAGGACGATGCCTCCCCCTGTTGCGATCACCTGACCGCTTTTTTGTGCCAACGACCTCAAGATCCTCGATTCGGTATCCCTAAAGAAACCCTCTCCCCACCTTGAGAATACCTCCGATACCGTGACTCCAAGCCCCTTTTCTATGGCCTCATCGAGGTCTGAGAAACCCATATGGAGCCTCTTTGCGAGTTTCTTTCCCACACTCGACTTACCGGCTCCCATAAAACCTATGAGGAATATGTTTTTGTATCCCTTGGTCCTAGTCACGGTATCTAAACCCGATTCGTCTAACCGTCATAGCTTTTCAAGGAGCCGGGAAGTGTCCTTTTTTATGCCCCTTTCGGAGACAAACTTCTCCACGTACTTCCCTATTATGTCGCATTCTATATTGACCTGATCCCCCGGTCTTAGCTCGGAAAATATCGTGGCCTCTTGGGTGTAGGGGATTATGTTTACGGAAAAGCGGTTTCCATTTACCGCATTCACCGTAAGGCTTACGCCGTCTACGGCTATCGAGCCCTTCTCCACAACGTATCTTGAGAGCTCCGGTGGCAGGGAGAACCAGACCTCGATCGATTTCCCTCTCTTCTCCATAGAATCCACCTTCCCCAATCCGTCCACATGGCCGTTTACTATATGACCGCCCAGTCTATCACCCACCCTAAGGGAGCGCTCGAGGTTCACCTTGCTTCCCACCTTGAGTTTGGAGAGATTCGTTCTTCTCAGGGTCTCATGAGAGGCTTCTACGGTAAACGTGTTCTTCCCAACCGAGGTTACGGTGAGGCAAACGCCGTTTACCGCTATACTATCCCCAAGCCGTATCTCCCAAGCACCTATCTTCTTTACCTCAATCGTGAGGATTGCCTCCTTTGCCCCGGTCTTTATCCCCTTAACCCTGCCTACGTCTTCTACTATTCCGGTAAACATGGCTATCTCCCCCTCTTTAAAAAGAAGGCATCAAATAGGATCAGGATAACGCCAATAGTGATTGCGGAGTCCGCCACGTTAAATGGAGGCCAGTGGTAGTTAGGATCTCCAAACCAGTGAAAGTCGATAAAATCCGTGACGTAACCCAGTCTGAATCTATCAATAGAGTTTCCAATGGCACCCCCCATTATGAGGGAAAGAGAAAAGATTAAAATCCTATCCCCAGATTCGGCTTTTTTTAAGAACATAGAGATCACAAAGATCGCCAGAACGAGCACAAGGGCGAAAAGGGGTATCCTTACCCCTTCCGGAAGGTCGTTTAGTATTCCAAAGGCTGCCCCTCTGTTTCTGATGTGTGTTATGTCGAGAAAGGGTAAAAGGGGCACCCTTTCAAAAAGGACGAGATTCGCCCGGATGAGCCATTTTGTTAACTGGTCGAGGGCTATAACGAAAAGAGAGACAAGGGCTGCGATTCTATATTTCCTCATTTCCTAGATTATATCGGATGGATGGATTACTTCAAATTCCTGCCTCTAGTCCACTTGCACCTCTCTATGAAATCGAGGGCGTAGTCTCTAAGGGCTCCATTCGGGTCCATCTCTATGATGCGTTCAAACCTCTTTATGGCCTCCTCATAATCGCCGGTTGCAAAAAGAGAGACGCCGAGGATCCTTGAGTTCTCCTTCTCTAGGTTCACCGAGGAGAGTCCAAGCGCCTCAGCTTCGGTAAGAAAGGGGATAGCCGTTTTATAATTCCCCTCGGAGAAGAAGACCCTTCCTATTAGGTAGTAGGCTGGGGAGTAATTCGGGAATCCCTTAGTGATCTCTTCCAGTAACACTACCTGAGTGGGTTTATCCCTTGTGCTGAAATACTCGCGGATCTTATTCTCGATTTCTCCCCCAGCCGATATAGAGGATAGCTTTATCTCTATCTCTCTCTTTATGTCATCTGGAAGGGGTTTTTCGAGAAGAGATTTAAAGACCGATTCGGCTCCTCCGACCCTTCCGGAATGCCAGAGGACGTTTCCTCTTAGGTTCTCGAGGATGCTCCTATCTACCTGTGTGCCGGGCTCCGTTTTATCAACGATCCCCATAAGCCTATCGTAGTCCCCGTCATAGTAGTAGAGGTAGGCCAGGCTGTTTATGAGAGCCGGATCTTTGCTGTCGAAGGTCAGGGCCTTAAGAAAGAGGTTTTTGGCCTCGTACAGGTTACCCTCGCCAAAGGCCTTAAGCCCCTTCTCCTTTAGGGCAGCGACCCTCCTCGGGCACTCCGCCTCGAATATACTGGGTTCTCTGAATCTGTACTCGGCAAGGGCCAGGGCATTCTTGGGTATTGGGACGCCTTCAAGGAAAGACTCCCACTCGCTTATCAGTTCATCTGCGCTCTTTCCATAAACCGAGAAGTCCCCCGTCCTATAGAGGGCTTTAAATCTCTCGATACCATATGTATCTATGAGGTATCGGCAAAAGGAGCCCATGAGCGTATAGGCCTTATTTGGTGGGGCGTACCAGAATCCAAGGCCCAATATCCCTTTAATGTCCGGATTCATTCCCGCTTTAAGCATCGACTCCGACCACTGGTGCGGTGTTAGTCCGTTTGTCGTACCCCAGTCGGCGGCAACGGCGACCCCTTCGATGAGGCCTACCTTGGGGCTTATCTTAAGCACACTCGTGCCGAATTCGGACGACATTACATGTGTTAGCTCGTGTTTGAGGACCGGATTCGGAAAGGAATCGTAGACCAGATGTATCTCTCTCCGTATGGGATTGGCAATCGTCGTTTCTCCAGCTCCTATGATCCTTTTTCTCGTCTCTATGTTGGGGTATATATAGGATCTGATCTTCTCGTTTGAACTCACGTTAAGAAACCCCTTTAACTGGTTATACCTCCATTCGTGGTCGTTTGCTATAAGCTCTATATCCCTGGCATCTCGGGTACCCGGAACGTAATAGATAACGAAGTGCTCTGTCTCGATCGAACCGGTAAGGAGGTTCCCCGTTATATAATCCCTCGTGTATGTAACCCCTATTTCTTCCTCCTTAATATAGAAAACCGTCAAAATCAAAACCAAAACACATAGGGAGAGTATGGCCCCTGGGCTTAGGGAGCCGCGCTTTAATCCACGTAGGAGCCTCAGTATGACCAGGAAAAGAAGACCCCAGCAGACCACGGTAGCCCTGTATATGAGAAGCGTTGGCGTAATGGGTATCACCTCGTCATAAAGGGGGCCCGGAAAGAATCCGATGACGGGGTTATAGAAGAAGACCGAGGGATTAGAGTAGAGCCTCCAAAGTGAAAGGCAGATCGTGGCTATAAGAAGAAGAGCGCTCATAAAAAACCCCCTTTTGGGAAAGACGGTTCCAATGAGAAGCCCAAGCGATGTGGAGAAAAAAACGGTAACAACGGGTATTAAAACATAGAAGATCACCCCCTCCCTTATGTCGCAGTCTTCCCTTATTGTGGAACCCATGAATCCTATGCCGAAGGGAAGGGCGACGAGGAGGAGGTTTACGATGAAAATCGAGGATACCAGGTCAGAGAACCTCCTTTCTTTTGCAAACCTCTTGCTTATATCCAGGTTTATGTATTCGGCGGATATAAAGGCCGAGATAAAGGCCAGGGCGAATGCGATAACCAAAGAGAATTCAAAGCCGAGCGTATCTAGAAGTGGGAAGAAAAGGAGTAAAATGGATATGAGAAGGGCTATGGAGAATGATATAAGAACCCTTTTTGAAAGGAGTATCTGTATGAGTGTCACTCGGATTCGACCTCTTTCCCTAAATTTACACCATTTAAAGGGAAAAAGTAGGGAGCTGTATATTCGGCCCGCCCCATTCTTAATCCAAATACGTTAGGTCAACCGTATATATAGAATAAAAAACAGAAGGATTCAAGGAGGGTGCAAGGTCTTTCTCCCACTATGGCGGAAGCACATAGGGTTTGTCGTTGACTATACAACCGGAGTCGTAACAAAGGACAAGGCCAAGCAGGATAAGGCGGTTGAGGACCTCATCGCATATACTAAGGAGTTTGGTGCCTTCTTAAACTCTCTAAGCCCTGCGCTTCCCATGGATACCGTGGCCGATCTGGTAAAGACACATGTCCTTACCCTTAAGGCCGTTATAGATGCCCAGGCAGAAGGGGACGAAGCCAGGGCATACACGGAGCTCTGAAAGGCGGTAGGCCATATGCAGATGATCTCCGATCCTCTGGCCGAGACCATGGTAAAGCAGTTTCCCGAACGCTTTGCGAATTGATTTCTAATGGGAATTCCAGTTGGTTTACGCTTTTTCCTAATCTTGTTTTTCGGTTTAGGAATGGTTTCCTATTTGGGTCTGAAGACCGTCACAGGTTCAGACCCTTCAAATAAAACCGTGGTAAGAGTGGATATCAAGCTCTTTACCTTTAAGCCCGGAACACTAGATGTGCCTCTTGGAACCACCGTGGTCTGGACAAACGGTGATCCAATCGAGCACAGCATAACAAACGGGACGCCTGATAAACCCGGTGAGGCCTTCGATTCCGGTTTCTTGACGAAGGGAGAGACCTTCTCATTTACATTCTCCAGGGTTGGGGAGTATCCCTACTTCTGTAGACGTCATAACTTCATGCGGGGCGTAATTAGGGTCGTTCCTTGAGACGGGATGTGCTCAATCATCCGCTACTCAGTTGGAACTTAATGGGAACCGTTACCCAACTTGAAATGGGGACCCCGTCCTTTTTACCCGGAATAAAGATCCAATCCTTCACCGCATCGAGTGCCGAATCGTCTAAAACCTTATGGCTCGACGACCTCTCCAATTCAACCCTTCCAACCCTTCCGTTATCGAGTACCCATACCCTTAGGAGTACCACCCCTTCGTATCCCTTCCTCCTGGCGATCATCGGGTAGCGGGGTTTTGGGTTTATTCTATAATCGGGATATGCGATCTGTGTACCCTGCATAGTCCCTCCATTACCGATGCCTTCTCCCGTTCCGTAACGCCAGGCACTGACCGGTCCTGTATCCTGAGACGCCGTTATCTGAACATCCGGTTCGGTCTCACTCGGATTGATATCCCTTTTTTGAATCACCGTATGGGTGGTTTTAATTGGTTCTTCCCGTTTTTTAGTAACGGTTTTTACGACGTTTCTCTTTAACGGGTCGATCTTACGGCTGACGGGCTTTGTCGCTTCTCTCTTCTGCTCCGTTTCCCTCTTTAAAATTGTATGTGGGGAATCCCCTCCTCTGGAGCCACTGTACCCGCCTAGGAATCCAACCTCAATCGGTCTTGGTATAGTGACCCTTTCTTCATTTTCGAGGTTGTGGAATAGGGAAGACACTATAGGAAAAAACAGGGCATGGAGGAATGAAGATACGAGTATGAACCTCCTTAGGCGAACGCGATTCATGGCCGGGTTATCTCCAGCTTTGGTATTCGTGTTATATTTTAGCCGTTTTTTACCTTCTTCCATAGCCAAGGGGTCTCCGCGCTATAGGCCATTGGTTTTTAGACGGGGCCGCTTGAAAAACGGTTGGTATTGTTTGATAATTCTTGGATTAGAAACATCTATATGCTTAATAGGACGATCGAAGGAAACATAAGGCTCTATCGCGGGTTATACGGTGATCCCAGGGTTCCCAGGGTCTCTAGATGGTTGCTCTGGATTGCGATTGGATACACCCTTTTGCCGTTTGACATTATCCCCGATTTTATACCGGTTTTGGGGCATCTGGATGATGCCCTCATCGTTCCTCTATTCTTATGGTTGGCGATTCGTATGATTCCAAAGGACGTATATGAAGAACACAGAAGGCGGGCATTTGGAATCGATTATATATAAGGGAACTGCGGAGTTTGAAAACGTGTCTTAGTGGTTAAATCCGAAGGAGGAGAGGGAAATGAAGGTAAAGGAAATCATGGTTCGGCCTGTAATTGTCGTCGGAGAAGACACCACATTGGAGGAAATAGCACGGATAATGCTGGATAACCGTATCGGATGTGTACCGGTAGTAGATGAGGGTGGTAAACTCGTTGGAATCGTAACGGAGTCCGACTTCACGGCAAAGGAACACGGGGTTCCCTTCTCAACCCTTAGTGCCCCACAGTTATTCGGCAGGTGGATGCCTAAGGAGGGTATTGAAGAGATCTATAGGGTAGCCCGTACGATGACCGCAAAGGAAATCATGACGAGTCCCGTGATCACGGTAACCGAGGACGATCCGATTGAGGAGGTGGTTAGAAGGTTACTCGACTACGATATAAACCGTATTCCCGTCGTCCGCGACGGGAAGCCGGTGGGAATAGTGTCACAACACGACCTCCTGAATCTCATGGTACGAGATAGGAATCAAGAGTAGAAAGGGGGTTCTTCTTTTTCCGTAGTTGGTGGCATTAAAGGAGACGTCACACCGATTGTATCTTTCGGACTAGAGAAAAGGCGAGGGAAGAAGCATGAGTTACAAAAAGATCGTCATGAAACGCGATAAGAAGATAGGTCTTGTTGCCCACGATAACAAGAAAAGGGACCTGGTGGAGTGGGCTAGATACAACCGCGACCTCCTGGCGTACCATGAGTTATACGCAACGGGCACCACAGGCGAAATCCTGGAGCGCGAACTCGGCTTAAGAATCAACAGGCTTCAAAGTGGGCCATTGGGCGGTGACCAGCAAATCGGCGCTAAGATAGTTGACAACGAGATCGATTTCCTTATCTTTTTTTGGGATCCACTCGAACCGATGCCCCATGACCCCGATGTCAAGGCCCTCTTAAGGGTGGCGGTAGTATGGAATATACCGATCGCCTGTAATCGAGCCTCGGCCGACTTCATGATTTCGTCTCCCCTTATGGATGGAGAATACGTCCGTCTCGTACCCGACTATGAAGAACATCGCACCCGAAAAATCGATCTTGGTAAAGACTTAGACCAAGACACAAGAGACACATTTGAAGGCGAGTCCTAGGAGTCTACTTGGGTTACACACAACCGATTCGGTCTTTGGGTAACGCACCGCAATCATTCAAGCTCCTCATACCTCCAACCGCGTCCGCTGTCAATCCCAATCACCTTAAGAACCTTATCCACAAACCCCTCTACGAGATCGCTTACGCTTTTTATCTCGATGTAGTGGGGAGGGCTTATAGGCATTATTATGGCCCCGTCTCTTGAGAGCTTAAGGGCGTTTTCGAGCGCTATGGAGCTAAGCGGGGTTTCCCTTAGTGCAATCACAAGCCTCCTTCTTTCCTTGAGTGCCACCTGAGCGATCCTCGTTATGAGCGTATCCGAGATCCCCGAAGCGATTTTTCCCAGGGTTGAAACGGAGCAGGGGATTATCACCAGGGAATCAAAGGGATTGCTCCCTGACGAGAATGGGGCAGCAAGGTCGGAGTCTGAAAATGTCCTTTTAGCCCAGTGGTTTAGTTCCTCAACCTTAAGCCCCAACTCCTCATGGAGTACCCTTTTCCCCCACTTGCTAACAACGAGAAACTTGTCATCGGGGCATCTTCTTAAAAAATCGACCCCGTAAATCACTCCGGATGCACCCGTGATTCCCACTATAGTCCTCATATCAGGTTAAGTATATCCCAGAGAGGACGAAAAAGAAAACGAAGAACCCAAGGATGGCGTTTATCCTAAAGAAGGCAAGGTCTACGTCATGGGACTTCTTGTGCTCGAGGTAGAGGAGAAACCCTATGATGAGTAAAAACGAGGCGGCATAAGGGGATCTAAACTCGTAAAAACAAAGCACCGAAAGCGCAAGAAACGCGAATATATGAAGGAGAGCCGAGATAAAGAGCGCCCTACTCCTTCCAAACCTGGATACAAGGGAAAATAGACCGCCCTCTCTATCGAACTCCTCATCGAGGGTTGCGTAGATAATATCGAAACCCGAGACCCAGAACAGGGTAAAAAGAGAGAGGAGAAGGGGTGGAAGAATATCGTTAAGGGAGCAACTAACCGCAACCCATCCCCCGAGTGGAGCAAGGGCGAGTCCAAGCCCCACTCCGAAATGGCAGAGGTATGTAAATCTCTTCATATAAGGGTAGAGGGTAAAAACGAAAAGGGGAATCGGGGAGAGATAGAGAACGAGGTTGCAGATCAGGTAAGCCGAGGCGAAATATAGTAAAACGCCCACTCCGACTATTGTGAGTGCCTCTCCAAGACCTATCCTTCCTGATGGGAGCTCCCTCACCCTTGTTCTCGGATTCCTCCTATCGATCTCCCTGTCTATTATCCTGTTTAGTCCAAGGGCGGCTGTCCTTGCACCGAACCCCGCAAGGAGTATGAGTATGAGTAGCTTAATGGGTGGAATGCCCCTTGCCGCAAGGAAAGAGCCGGAGAGTATAAGGGGAAAGGAAAAAAGGGTATGCTCAACCCTAACAAAGCTGCCATAGGTCTTTAGCCTTCGCATTCTAAGGATTCTAACAAACCGCATGAGTGGGATATTGGACTCACAGACGGTGCCCGACCGATACCCCTGCTTTTCCCTTAAGTACGGTTTGGAATAGGGCCCTTCTCATAAGGGCATACTACATAGCATGAGCCGTGGCCCTCACTTCCCTTATGACCGTGATCTTTATCTGTCCTGGGTAGACGACCTCACGCTCTATCTTCTTTGCGATCTCATTCGATAACAGGGCGGCCTCCTCGTCGTTTACCTTCGTGCTTTCTACTATAACCCTGACCTCCCTGCCTGCCTGAATCGCATAGCATTTTTCAACCCCACGGAAGGAGCCCGCTATCCTTTCAATATCCTCTATCCTCTTTACGTAGGTCTCGTAGGTCTCCCTCCTCGCTCCCGGTCTTGCCGCCGATATGGCGTCAGCCGCCTGAACGAGTATGGCCAGGAGGGACTGGGGTTGAGGGTCATGGTACTTGGCTATGGCCTCCACGACCTCTGGAGGTTCACCGTATTTTCTTACGACATCCGCGCCTATCTCCACGTGGGAGCCTTCGACCTCATGGTCAAGGGCCTTCCCAATATCGTGAAGGAGCCCCGCTCTTCTGGCCAGCTTTGAATCGTATCCGATCTCGGCCGCCAGGATACCGCAGATAAAGGCCACTTCAAGCGAATGGCTGAGTATGTTCTGTGAGAAACTGGTTCTGTATTTCAGTTTTCCCACCAGCTTTACGAGCTCTGGATGCATGTTGTGCGCACCGATATCAAATACGGCCTCTTCACCGGCCTTTTGAATCTCCTTATCGATCTCCTGTTCAACCTCGGATACGATCTCCTCGATCCTTGCCGGATGGATCCTGCCGTCGGCGATCAACCTCTCTAGCGTGATTCTTGCTATCTCCCTTCTTATAGGATTTAGAGATGAGACGACCACCGTCTCAGGGGTATCGTCTATTATAATATCAACACCCGTCCTGGCCTCTATTGAACGGATGTTCCTTCCCTCGCGCCCTATTATCCTTCCCTTCATATCATCGCTCGGAAGACTAACAACGGAGATCGTTTTCTCACTCGTGTACTGACCGGCGTATCTCTGAATAGCAAGGGCGATTATGTCCTTTGCCTTTCTCTCGGCGTTCTCGTGGAGCTCGTCCTCTATCTGTTTTAGCCTTTTTGCGGCCTCGTGTCTGGCCTCGTTTTCGATGATGCTTATGAGTTCCCTCTTGGCGGCCTCCTGGGACATACCGGCGATCTGCTCGATTTTCCTCTTTGCATCCTCGACGATAGAGTCGAGCTCCGCCTGCTTTTCATCCAGGGCCTTTTCCTTTATAGAGATCTCCCGTTCCCTTCTCGATAGCTCGGATTCCCTTCTCTCTATAGACTCGTACTTTTTGTCGAGTTGCTCCTCACGGCTCTGGAGTCTTTTCTCAATCCTGGAAAAATCCTTCTGCCTCTCACGCATTTCGCGCTCTATCTCGGCCTTTGTTCTCTCAACGATCTCCTTTGCCTTGAGTTCCCCTTCTACCCTTATTTTTTCGGCCTCCTTTTTGGCCATCTCGATGACGAGCTCCGCCTCGCTTTTCTTAATCTCTAGATTTCTCTTCTCAACCATCATCCTATAGAGGTAATGTCCAGCAACCCCAAGGATAAAAGCCAGAACAGTAGCCACCGTGAACCAGATAGTCATCATAGCTATCCTCCTTCTGCAAAGATTATACCCGACTCTGCAATCAATAAGCCTAACCCTATATCTCCTGCCTCCACCGGAATCCGATCTAGGACCTGAAACCCATAGGCTAGTCCTATTAGCCTTTCCCTATCGATCCCTTTAAGGGTACGATCGTAGTAGCCCTTTCCGTAGCCGAGCCTCCTACCCAAGCGGTCGAATGCGACTCCCGGAACGACCACAATATCGAGGTCTTCAGTCCGGATCTTTTCGGAATCCAGCCTTGGCTCAGGGATTCCAAATCTTCCGGGCTTTAGTTCTCCCAAGTCATCTACACCGTGAAATTCGAGGATGCTACCCTCTATACGGGGGAAGTAAATCCTTTTCCCATATTCCACTGCCCTTTTAAATATCGGTTCTGTCCTTACCTCGTTCCTTATGGGAGAGTAGAGGGCGATCCTCTTGGCTTTTTTAAAAACCTTAAGCCGAGTTATAATCTCTGAGATCCTTTGGCTGTTTTTATCTACTTCCTCAGAAGGGAGGCAGAGCCTTCTCCTGATTAATCCACGACGGAGCCCTGCCTTTTCTTCAAAAGTGGTGGAATCTTTCACTCCAAAAGTGGAGAGACCAGAAATGGGTTCCTCAAAACCGACACTATTTAAAAAGCTCCTCCTGTTGTTCTTTTCTGCTTTCCTCTCTCTCTTTTTCACTTTCGGAATCAAAGGTCGTGTTTTGTTTAAGGGCAACATCCAATAACTCAACCAGATTCCTTGATCTTTCCTCGGCACGATTCTTAAACTCCTCAAATTCTCTTTTTAATCTGAAATAGTCATCCGTGATCCTAAGCGTTGCAAGAAGAAAAGGACGGGGCACTACCATACTGCCGGGTTGTGGAGAGGCCTCTTTTATCTTATCTTCGAGGTAGTGTGCTATTTCCTTTACGTACTCTTCATCTGCATCTGTTCTAATGAGGAAATCGTTGTTTAGTACGGTGATCTTTACTCTTTTCAATTTATGCCTCGGACCTGAGAAGATAAAGCTCCAACTTCTCTATAATCTGATCTATCCTCATCTTGATCTCTTGTTTTTCCCTTTCGATTTCCATAATGCTTTTTCGCAACCTCGCAACCTCTTCCACGAGATTCATACGCTCGGCCTCTAGTTCGGCCTTTCTAAGAAGCGCCTCTTTTATCTTGCTTTCAAGAATATCCATTGTTTTCATAATCTTATCATAACAAGTTTAACCTTATCTTGAAATTTTTGCAAGATGTGTAAATATTAATACCTGGAATGGTAGAAACTGGGATTATAAAACGCCTCGAAGAGGTGGAGAAAAAATACGAGGAAATAGAGAAGATCCTTAGCGATCCTGGTATAAACCCATCTGAGATCCACCGCTATTCAAAGGAGCGTTCCGAGATAAGCGAGGTCGTTGAGATCTGGAGGGACTACAAAAAAACCCTAAGGGAGATAGAAGAGAACAGGGTGTTGATCGAGGATAAGGAGCTTGGCGAGCTTGCCCGCGCTGAGATTGCGGCACTAGAGGGCAAGCGCTTAGAGCTTGAGGAGAGGCTCCGTATAGCACTTCTACCCAAGGACCCAAACGATACAAAGAACGTCATTCTCGAGATTCGGGCAGGAACGGGCGGGGAGGAAGCGGCCCTCTTTGCCGGGGATCTCTTCAGGATGTACACGCGTTATGCGGAGAGGAAGGGATGGAGGGTCGAGATAATGAGTATCAGCGAAACGGGAATCGGCGGCCTCAAGGAGGTAATCGCATCTATAGAAGGGAAAAACGTCTACAGCAGGCTTAAACACGAAAGCGGCGTACACAGGGTCCAGAGGATACCTGCTACCGAGGCAGGCGGCAGAATACACACCTCCACGGCGACCGTGGCGGTTCTTGCAGAACCCGATGAGGTCGAGGTTACGTTGGATGAGAGGGATCTAAGGATAGATACCTTTAGGGCCTCCGGCGCCGGTGGACAGCACGTAAATAAGACGGATTCGGCCATAAGGATCACGCACCTTCCAACTGGGATCGTAGTCCAGTGTCAGGACGAAAGATCACAGCACAAGAACCGGGCAAAGGCCATGAGAATGCTTAGGGCCAGGCTATACGAGTTGGAGGAACAGAAACGTCTTAGAGAGATATCCACTACGCGTCGTGACTTGGTAGGGACAGGAGAGAGGAGCGAGAAGATAAGAACGTATAACTTTCCGCAGAGCAGGGTTACGGACCACCGAATAGGGCTTACCCTTCATCGGTTGGAAGCCATCCTAGATGGAGACCTGGATGAGTTGATAGAGACCCTCATCGCCTACTATCAGGCCGAAAATCTTAAAAAAACCGTCGTATCCTGATCTCTTAACCCGAATTGTACTTGTGTTCCATTATACATTAAAATAGAATCTATGGATTGGCATTGGTTTATCGTGGTTTGCTACTTTACCTCTTCCCTTTTCTACTTCGCCCACCTCTGGACCCAGAGGCAAAAGGTTTTGACGTCTGGATTCGGTATATTCAGAATAGGGGCCTTACTCCATACGGTTAGTCTGGTCATCCTATATTTAAAGGGGTACCCTATAGCCGGAGGGCTTGATAGATCGCTCTACCTATTCTCATGGCTCATCGCTTTAGTCTATATAGTTTCACAGGCGATGTTTAAGACCCCTATTCTAGGGGCGTTTATAGCACCGCTTGCCTTTCTCATGGCCCTACCATCCATTATCCTTCCCCAGGGGATCATAGAACACGATCCTTCCCTTAAGAACCCATGGATCCTGGTTCATATCACTCTTACCCTTCTCGGAGAGGCCATATTCACGTTTGCTTTTATCGTGGGGGTCCTATACATATTCCAGGAAAAAAGGATAAAATCCAAGCGAATGGGAAACTTCTTAAGGAAACTGCCTTCGCTTACCGCACTCGACAACCTTAACCATTTCTGTCTCATTGTGGGTTTTCCCCTGCTCACCGCAGGGCTGGCATTAGGGCTACTCTCGGCAAAGGAGATCTGGCAGGAAGACTGGAGATGGGGGCAGAAGGAAACGTGGTCCATGGTTACATGGTTTCTATACGCCGTGCTTATTCACGGAAGGCTTGCCGCCGGTTGGAGAGGAAGGAAGTCCGCCTTAGGTGCCGTTTTGGGGTTCGGGGTTATTCTCTTTACGTTTTTTGTAATCGGTTACCTTTCTCCCGGTCGACACGACTTTTTAGGGGCGTATTAAAAACGCCTCTATGGAACGGGTTTACCTTATCTTACGTATCCTTCCATCCTCCACGGTAAGGATAAACGGTTTGGGTGCTATCTCCAAACCGCCGTTTAGGCCTCGGGTTATATCGAAATCCCGGTTGTTTCCATGGAGGAGTCGTTCCATCACCTCCTCCCTTCTTTCGATAGGAGGTCTTAATGCGCCGAGGATCAGCCTCACGGCCTCATAGACCTGGTATTCAAGGAATCCCGGCTCTTCTTTAAAGGCACTCTTAAAGCCGGAGCTAAAATCTACCCATCTTCTGCTGTCTGGGAAGAAGAAGTCCGTAAAGAGAACCTTAAATATAACCCCGTCCGCCTCCCCGCCTACGGTCCTTAGAAAGGCAGGGCTATTCCAGGTGTTAGGTCCGAGAAAGATCGTATTACCGGGGGGTAGCCGGTTCTTGAGTCTCATTATCAGCTCACCCGATCGGGTGGCGCCATCTGGGATAAAAATCGCCTCTGGATGGGCCGCCCTTATCCATTCGACTTCCATAGTGATATCGGTGAGTTTTGAATCGTAAGAGCCTGTGTATGTTATATTTCCGCCAAGTCGCTTTACAGATTTGGCGAATGCCTCTTTAAACAGTTCTCCGAGTCGGGTCCTGGGGTGGAGGATGGCAAAGTCCTTTATCCTTATCTCCTGCACAGCGTACCTTGCAAGTACATCCGCCTGTCTTTCTATCGAATAGGAAAACCCAATGATATAGGGATTACCCAGAGGTACCCCTTCGGAGAGTGGAAAAACCAAGGTCGGAATCCTTAGGGATTCTATATCTCCTCTTATCTCGTCGATCGAGGTACTCGGAATGGGTCCTATTACCAGGGATACCCCATCTTCCCTAACCATCTCTTCAAGCGATTTCCTGATGTCCCAGGTGCCACCTCCCGTGTCTTTAACTATTATCCGGACCCTACCCCCTGAGGAGAATACATCGGTTGCGGTAAGAACCCCTCTTAATGCCCTCTTTCCCACCGTTTCATATTCACCGCTTAGAGGGAGAAGACAGCCAAGGACAACCGTATTTGGCCCGTAATCGTAGGGGTTTTGACCGTAGAGGTAGCCCCAGGGAAAGAGCAGGATCAAAAAGAAAAACAGGATAGAAGGGATCAAGGAAACACCCTTTTAGAAAAGGATTATAACATCTGGCTCACAGAGTAAGACACTAGATTCTACCTGATATATCGGAAAGTAAACTGCCATACCCTCCCGGTTAGAGAAAAGAGAAACGCGGTTCGGCTCACCGATACGGGGTGTTTACAAGGAGAAACCCTTCTAATTTTATTCGCTAATGCCATAGATTCCAATTGTTTATTCTATTAATATATTGAAATTGCTATATATTTATTTTTCGCAAATGCGAAGAAAAACCTTGACAGCCGACTAGAGCGATATTATATTAATACCAACCAAAAACAAGGAGGCAATTTGGATGGTAGAAAAGAAAAAGGAAGTAAAGGTGGAGGATTTTAGTGAACTCGTTAAGGGGATTGGCGGTCTTGTAAAGGACAGTTACCTCTCAGGTCTTGAATTCACCCTTTCCCTCTGGGAGGAGAACCAGAGGTTTATAGACTCCCAGATCGAGCAGTTTTTTAAGGTTCAGAAGGGATACATAGAGCAGTTACAATCGGCTCTTGAAAGGCTTCCAAAGGATTTTCCCAGTCTCTACCCGAACGGAAACCTCGATAGACTGACAAGCGCCCAGAGAGAATACGTAAAACTGGTAAGAAACGTATCGGATAGATTCACAAAGGACCTGCTAAACCTCACTCATAAGGCGGCTGAAAAGGCCTTTGCGGCATTTGAGGAGAGTTTAAACCTCTTCAAATCATAAAAGACCGGTGTTTTATAGGATGCCCTTCCAAGTAGCCCCTTTTGAGAGAGAAGGGTATAATGTATAGAGGATTTCCATAATGAGTCGAGGAGGACTCCCATGCCTGAGAAAGACGAGGAAGAGGAATCGAATTACTTTGGCTACTTCAAGAAGCTTTACGAATCCTGGGAGAGATCGGCATCTCAAGCGGTTGATATTTGGCTAAAGAGTCCTCTATTTACAAACAGTATGGAAAGGGCGATTGAAAAATCAATCGAGTTTAAGAGATACATACAGGACACCATAGAGCGAACACTGAAACAGAGGTATATTCCCACAAGGGATGATACGGATAAACTCAAAGATTCTCTGGACAGGCTTCAGGAGAGGCTGAACCACCTAGAAGAGAAGATAAGAAAACTCGAGGTCAGCCCAGAACCAACAGCAGAGCGTAAGAAAACGAGATCAAAGACGAGGAGGAAGAAAAGCGATGAGTAAGGATTTTGACTACGGAGAGTTTTACAAGAAGTTCTATGAAGCATGGGAAAAGACGATGTCCGAAGCGATCGATATATGGATGAAGAGCCCGATTATGAGTAAAGGCGAAGGGGGTAATGCTTCCGAGTTTGATCCCATCGCATACTACAAGAGGTTTTACGAGACGTGGGAAAAAACGATGTCCGAAGCCCTGGAGATGTGGCTTAACAGCCCGCTTTTTGCCGCGAATATGGGAAAAGCGGTTGAAAAGTCTTCTGAGTTTAAGAAATACCTCGACGATGTTATAGAGAAGAGCCTAAGGAATATGCGTATTCCAACAAAGACCGATATTGATAGAGTCCTATCCTCCATTAACAACATCGAGGCCAAGATAAACGACCTCATGGATAAGGTTGACGAGATAAAGGCCTCAAAGAGAGCTCCTACCAAGTAGCCCAGATCGATTTATTTGGGACCCTAGTCGGTAAAAATCAAGGTAGGTGATACACCCTGTAAAGGGTGAATCTTAAGGAGTAAATCCAATGACAACGAATTACCTGGAATCCTTAATCAGGGAAGCCGAGAAAGCGAAAGAGAGGCTCGTAAAGGCGGTGGAAGTGGCCCTAATAAACCCTCCGGAGGTTAAGGTGGGCACAACCCCACATGAGGTCGTATTTACAGAAAACAAACTGAGGCTCCTTCATTATCGTCCTGTAACCGAGAACCCCTATCCCGTTCCCCTAATCATGGTATTTGCCCTTGTAAACCGTCCCTACATACTCGATCTAAAACCGGGGAGAAGCGTCGTCGAGGTCCTGCTAAAAAAGGGAATAGACGTATACATGATAGACTGGGGAGTCCCCGGTGACGAGGATAAGAACCTAAACCTCAACCACTATATAAACAGGTACATAAAGAAGGTTGTGGATAAGGTTAAGAGGATATCGGGCTCCCGCAAGGTAAGCCTGATGGGCTATTGTATGGGTGGAACGATGTCTGTCATGTATACGGCGCTTCATCCAGGAGACATAAAGAACCTGATTCTCATGACCGCCGGGATCGACTTTAAGGTCGAAGGAACCCTTAATCTGTGGGGGGATAAGTCTAATTTTGACGTTGACAAGTTCGTAGAGGCATTTGGAAACGTCCCCCCGGAATTTCTCCAGACTGGGTTTCTCCTTATGAAGCCGATTCAGAATCTCGTATCAAAATACGTGAGTTTTTATGAAAACGTCGATAACGAACAATTCGTCGAGAACTTCCTTGCAATGGAGAAGTGGCTTAATGATAACATCCCGGTTCCGGGCGAGGTTTTTAGAGAGTTCATCAAGTACTGTTATCAAGAAAACCTACTCGTACAAAACAGGCTTAGAATAAACGGAAAGCTCGTTGACCTTAGAAAGATAAAGTGTTCCGTTCTAAACCTCATAGCCGAGCATGACCATCTGGTACCGCCCGCTTCCAGTGTGGTCTTTAACGATCTAATATCCAGTGAGGATAAGGAAACCATTATTTATCCAACGGGTCATATAGGGCTCTCGGTAAGCAGCAAATCTCTAAAAGAGCTCTGGCCAAGGGTTGCCGATTGGCTAATAGCGAGGTCTAAGTAAACCAGTTGGATTTAGGCATTAGAGAACGAGGAATAAAACAACCCTCCTAGGATTAAATGTAATGTCCACCGTTTATCCTGAGCGTGATCCCGGTAATCCAACTTGCAGCGGGGGAACATAGATAGAGAACGGCAAGGGCGATCTCCTCCGGGGTGCCAAATCTCCCCAGTGGAATCTGTGCCAGTATCTGTTTTCTTATATCCTCCGGCACCGTACCAAGCATATCCGTTTCTATGAATCCGGGAGCGACGGCGTTTACACGGATGTTGCTACTAGCGAGTTCCTTCGCCAGGCTCTTTGTAAACCCGATTATCCCCGCTTTAGTGGAGGCGTAGTTAGTCTGACCGACGTTTCCCATCTCCCCTATTATCGATGAGATGGAGATTATAACTCCGCTTTTCTGAGCGACCATAGACTCAACCACCGCTTTGGTACAGTTAAACACGCTGTTTAGATTGGTCTGAATAACCTCATTCCACTGCTCAGGGGTCATTCTGCGAAGCGTTCTGTCCCTGTTTACACCTGCGTTATTTACCAGAATATCAACCCTTCCGAAATGGTTCATAACCGCTTTTCCAAGGTTCTGGGCCTGCTCAAACTTACTCACATCAGCCCGGACAGTAACGCACCTCCTCCCCATCTTCTCTATTTCTCTCTTTACCTCGTCCGCCTGTTTGTCGCTTCTCGCGTAGTTGAGTAGGATATCGGCCCCGGCCTCGGCAAGGACAAGACATATCGCCCTACCGATACCCCTCGAACCCCCGGTGACAAGAGCAACCTTGCCGCTTAGGTCGTGTAAGTCATTTATCATATCTACACCTCCTAGGGACTTTCGGTTTCGCTCGGAGTAAGTCTAGATTTTTAACTCTTTATAGCGGTTTGTCAAATTATCGTAAGGTATCTGGAGATAAATTGCCCCGTCTTTAAGGCCTTCCAGATAAGACCACAACCTTTTCATGGTACGAAGAGGAAAAACACTTGACTTTGTTTACAGGATTTGATAGTTCTAGGGTTAAATCCAGCACTAAAGGAGGTTATTATGGCCGCCGTAGCAAGAGTAACAGAGGTGATTGGGTCGTCAGAAAAGTCGTGGGAAGATGCAGTCCAGAACGCCCTTAAGAGGGCAAATAAGACACTCCGCGGTCTTACGGGTCTTGAGGTCACCAAGCTGAACGCACATATAGAGAAGGGGAAAATCACCGAGTACAGAGCCCATGTAAGAATAACGTTTATCTTAGAAGACACGAAGTGATCCTTGCCTCCCAATAGAAGAGGAATCGAGCTTAGAACGATCTAGACTCGATTCCTCACCTTTAATCACTTGCAATCGAGAAATCCGGGTTATCAGGATATACAAATCTGGGATTTTGATTTACAATAGATCGTAGATTATCAGCCAAAGAGCCGACTCATATAAAAGGCATCGGTCTTATCAAGATAAACCTCAGCAGGAGGAGAAGGATCATGAAGGCACATGAGATCATGACTAAAGACGTCCTCTCCGTTGATGAGAACACATCGGTGAAGGAAGCGGTTCAGATGATGGCGGAGCACGATGTGGGAGCCCTCATCGTTCAAACCCCGAAACCGACATTCGGCATATTCACCCAAGGTGATCTCATAGCTCGAGTGATAGCGAAGGGCAAAGACCTAGAGAAAACCAAGATACGAGAGGTCATGACAGAAACGGTTCAATGCGCTCAGGCCGAGGATAGCATTGAGGATCTGGCCAGGATCATGTACGAAGAAAACGTCCGTTATCTACCCGTTATGGATGGAAGAAAGCTGGTAGGTATCATCTCCGCCACAGATCTATTTAGGGTGATATTTAGAGGATCAGAGGCCTATCAGGAAGAGATCATCTGAATTCAAGACCACTAAAGGGGAAACACCGTATCTTTCAAATCTGGTTTTAAAGAGAGGATACCATATGAACCGGTTTGTTAAATCACACGGATTGGGAAACGATTATATAATCTTGGATAAAGCCGATATTACATTTCAACCTACACCCGAGGTCATAAAACTCATCTGTCAAAGAAACTGGGGAATCGGCTCAGACGGAATACTCCTTCTCGTCCCATCTCCCAAGGCCGACTTTGGGCTTAAGATATTCAACCCTGATGGAAGCGAGGCGGAAAAGAGCGGAAACGGGCTTAGGATTTTCGCCAAGTTCCTCTACGAGCACGGATATACGAAGAGGGATTCATTCGAGATAGATACCCTAGGAGGTGTAGTTTCAGTGGAACTCGAGGTAAAAGACGGCAGGGTACCCTTCGTCACCGTGGAGATGGGAAATGCCACGTTTAGGAGCAGTCTGATTCCGGTAGAAGGTGAGGAGAGGGAGGTAGTCGGCGAAGAGATCAGAATAAACGGTGAGATACTCAGATTCACGGCCGTCTCCGTAGGAAACCCCCACTGCGTTGTATTCGTTGACGAACTCGACGATGGTTATACGAGGAAAGTTGGGCCTATACTCGAGACACATCGCCTCTTCCCCAAACGAACAAACGTCCAGTTCGCAAAGGTTGTCTCGAGGGATAAGGTCAGAATACTCATCTGGGAGCGGGGAGCGGGATACACGCTCGCATCTGGAAGCAGTTCATGTGCGGTTGCAGCGGCTTGTGTGAAAAACGGTTTTACGGATAGATACGTTACCGTATCCATGCCGGGTGGGGAACTCCAGATAGAGGTAAGAGAGGACTGGTCGTTAAGAATGAGAGGGCCTGTGGAGGAGATATGCGAAGGGTCGATAAGTAAAGACCTCCTCGAAAGGATAAATAGATTCTCCTCACTCGGACTATAGGAACCACGTAAGTTATGGAAAGGACACTGATTACAGCGGAAACCATCCTGCCTATTTCCTCTCCCCCGATAAATGGGGGAGCCGTCCTCGTAGTCGATGGGAAAATCGGAGAGATCGGAAAGGCCTCAAACCTAAGAAAGGCCCATAAGAGCATAAAGACCCTGGATCTCGGAAGGGGGATACTCCTTCCCGGATTCATAAACGCCCACACCCACCTTGAGCTAGGATGGATAAAGAAAAGGGTAGGAAAACCCAATGGGTTTATAGGATGGCTCCAGGATGTTATAAGAGCCAAAAAGAGGGAGATAAAAGGAGAAGAGATAGAAAGGTCCGTAAGAGACGGGATACAAACGCTTATAGAAAGCGGTGTAACAACGGTTGGTGAGATATCTTCCTTTGGGAGGGATAAATCCATACTCAGGGGATCTGGACTTAGAACGGTTCTCTTCGTCGAACTCTTCGACAGGCATAGGGACTCTTGGAATACACTCTCCTTCGAGAAGGGAGAAACGTTTGAAGAAAGACCGTTTCCTCATGCACCATACTCCTGCTCACCTGACCTCCTTAAAAACGTCTTTAGGTTCTGCCGAAAGGAGAAAACCCCTTTGGGGATCCATATAGCCGAAAGCCCGGAAGAGACGGTTTTCGTAAGAGGGGAGGAAAACGGCTTCGATCGGAGGATACTCCCAATGGTAGGAAGGAGGCCCTTTCCAAGGAAAACGGCGAACACACCGTTTCAGTATATAAAGGGATTAAAACCCTTTAAAGGAACGAAGGTCACCGCTGTTCACATGGTTCACGTCCTTCCGGAAGAGGTGGAGGAGATAGGAAAACACGATCTCGGAATAGTCCTCTGTCCGAGGAGCAATTACCTTCTCAGGGTCGGTTGCCCCCCAGTTAAGCTATACACCGGACTAAAACGAATAGGGATCGGGACAGACGGGCTTTCAAGCAACTTAAATCTGGATTTCTTCGAAGAACTGAGGTTCTTCTATTTAACGTTTGGAGGAGAATTGGGTAAGGAAGCCCCTTTCTTTACCGTCTACCTGGCAACGCTCGGTGGAGCAAGAGCCCTCTTCCTAGAGGATAAAACCGGAAGTATAGAGAAGGGGAAAGAAGCGGATCTTATCTTTCTCACCCCCACACACGTCTCTTCGAACCCCTATCTCTCGGTTATCTCCTCCTGCAAAGGCGACGTAAAACTGGTTATGGTAAGTGGTAAGACGGTTTACCCCGATACGTATTCCTGACCCAGATGGGTAACGAGGCCAAGCTCTTTGTCTACGGAACTCTTCTCCAGGGAGAGGAGAGAAATCACCATTTAGAAGGGTGTAACCTGATAGAGGCACTAGATCTACCCGGCAAACTCTATGACACCAAAATGGAATACCCCGTTGCCTTATTCGATGGGGACTGTGAGGGAACGGTTACCGGGGAGCTTTACGAGATCTGCACCGATGTGGATAGGAAACTCAGGGAGATCGACCGTGTAGAGGGAACCGAACTCAGACTGTATAGGAGAAAGAGTCTAAGGTACAAGGATCACGTTTTTTACCTATACGAAGCCGGAGAAGCGCTAAGGAGCGCTCTTAAAAAAGAGAGCAGGATTCCATCTGGGAGCTGGAGAAGACACGGCTCTATCGCACTTAATGATCCGGTTCGATTCGCTCTTATATTCGAGGGATCACAGGAGAAACGTTATAGGGAGTTTCCTCCTTCTAACTCCCCCGGTCTTATGTTTCTTAGAGGGGAGATCCCTATCCTCGTTACCGCATCCCATGCCACGGCGCATTTAAGGATGAATAAACTAAAGATCGAGGAGAGGTACACAGGGGCGATCTCCGTTATCCTCCATACACTCACGGGTTGCCATGCGCTCTACACGCACTGGGCATCGGAAACCGACCCGAATTTCTACGACGACGCTCCTTTTAAAAAGAAGCTCGAAGAGATAGTAAAGGGATTCGGGATAAGACTCGTCCTTGACATACACGGCACGACTGTAGAGGGAGGTGGGGATATATATCCGGGGGTAGGAAACGAGGGAGAATTCCTCCTGGGAAGGGATCTCTATCTAAAGAAACTCGAAGAATCGGTAAAGGCGGATGGCCTTACTCCCGGTGGCCTTCACGTGTTTCCGGCTTCACGTCAGATGACCATTACAAAATTCGTTTCGAGGAGGTTCGGCATTCCCGCCATGCAGATTGAGATAGATAGTAGAAACAGGCATCCGGAAAGTAACCCCTTTCGGTTTAAAAGGCTTGTTGGGTCACTGAGTCGATTCGTTTCCCAGATTAGACCCCTTGTTTAGCGGCCTTTTACTCTTCTCTATCTCTAACCAGATGGGATTTATCGTATAGGCGTATGATGAAAAAGCCGTTATCCATGATCCCGAATCCATTCTCCCTATGAACGCATTAAACCAAATACTTCAGATGGCGGAGGCAAGATCCTAAAGAACACGCTTCCCCTCTCACACCTTATAGACCTTTCTAGTACGGAACTGCTTCTCCACTACGCCCGTGAGCTGGAGGTTACATAGAAGCCCAAGCGTTTAGTAGGGACATGAACTCAAAGACAATCAAAAGCGGACTATAGAAGCGCCCTCTTATTGAGATCCGCTATTCCAGTATGTCCAATCTGACCTTCTTCCTAACGATCCCCTTCCTAAGGGCCTGTAAAAAGAGAAGATCGAGTGCCTTCTTTCCCTTCTCTCCCATATCCCTCGTATACTCGTTCACGTACATGAGGACGAACCTCTCGCCTAGATCCCTACCCATCCCCCTTCCGAACCGAAGGGCGTACCTGAGGGCATCGTCTTTATGTGTGAGTCCGTAGTCAATGCTTTCCCTGTGTACCCTTAAGACCTCATCCTGAAGATCCTGGGGGATGTCCCTCCTTACGACGTTTATTCCGAGTGGAAGTGGAAGTGAGGTGTCCCTTGCCCACGCATCTCCAAGATCTAGAACGCTCTTTAGTCCAAAATCCCTATACGTAAGCTGTCCCTCATGGATGATAAGGCCGGCCTCGACCTCTCCATCCCTTACGGCATCCATCACCCTGTCAAACGGCATCTCAACGGGGATAAAACCATCGGCATATAGGTTAAGGAGGAGAAAGGCCGTTGTGAGTTTTCCGGGGACACCGATCCTTTTTCCATTGAGCCTATTGATACCCTCCCTTGCCACAACTATAGGCCCGTACCCCTCGCCCATACTCGCCCCGCATGAGAGTATCCTGTACCTATCCTGGACGAAAAGGTAAGCGTGGACGGAGATCGCCGTAACCTCTAACTCACCGTTTAGAGCCCTCCTATTTAGGCTTTGTATCTCCTCTATTACGTGGGTAAAGTCGATCTTATCCGATGTTACACATCCACTTGCCATTCCGTAAAACATGAATGCGTCATCCGCATCGGGGCTGTGTCCGAGTCTCATATTGATTTTATTCAAGATGTGTATCTCCCTTCGGAATAGATCTGTAAATCGCTAATCGCCCTTGCCTCTTCGATCTGAGAAAGGAACCCGCTATAGGCCACTATCCCTTTTATCTCCCTCTCTCCGAGATCGTACCTGATCCTTTCCGTGAGGTAACGTAGGCAGATTTCTTCACCGAGCCCGAGTCTTATAGACTCGGCCCTTGCTATCTTTTTAACCGTTCTCAGTCCAATAGACTTTGCCTCCCCCAGGGCTTCGAGGTTTCTCCCCAGGAGAACCCCCTCGTTTACCGCATAGACCGCATAGACAAAGGGAAGCCCGATTTCTTCTGTCCATATCTCGCCTAGATCAAAGACCCTGTATCCCTTGGGAGGGAAGTATCTGAGTTTGAGCCCGGTGTCTCCTATTAACATCCCACCGTCTACCCCTATGAGAAACCCATCATCCGGTTCCCTCCGGATATATGTGGGAGAGGTTTTATAGAAGACCTCTAAGATGATTCTGAGAAGAGCGGTTGAGCTCCGAGACCTTGCATCAACTGCAACCGTTTTAAGCTCCCTTAGGTTCGATTTGGCAAGAAGTATGACGCTGTCTACCTTTCCGTAAGACGAGATCGAGATATTAGGGACGACACTGTATCTCCCTCGCTTTATCAACTCCGCGACGGGAAGGAGCCCCAGATCGACCTTTTTTTCAAAAAGCGTACTTGAGAGGATGGAGGGTGGCGTGTAGATAATCTCGAAATCGTGTTCTACCAGACCCTCTTCGAGCGGTGAAACCAAGGGCTTGACGTTTAAAAAGGGCACAGAGCCGAGTTTGATCAAATCCATATCTCCTACTCCCCTAGAGGCATACGGAGCCGTATCGCCTATGGCATTAGGGCCTATTCAGATCCCCCTGCCACTTTTTAGGCAAAAATACCTTCTCATAAATAGAGATCGCATATGAATCCGTCATGCCCGCGATAAAATCGCATACGGCACGCTCAAGCGGCTCACCCTCTCGCGGGCTTCTATTATAGGTCTTCCAGAACTCCTCCGGATGGCTACAGAAGTACTCGTAAAGCTCTCTCATTATCTTCTTTGCCTTTAGGAAATTGTTCTTTATCTCCTCATTCATATAGACGGTGTTAAAGAGGTAGCCCCTAAGTTCAACCATTGCCTCCTCGACCTCCTTACTGATAACCACCCTTTTTTCGCCTACCCTCTTCGTCTCGAATATGATATCCGTTACCATCCTGTTTATCCTCTCGGAATTGGTCTTTCCGAGGACCCTTACGCATTCCCTCGGCAGATCATCGATCGTTATGATTCCCGCCCTTATGGCATCGTCGACGTCATGGTTAGCATAAGCAACCAGATCCGAGACCCTTACGACCTGTCCCTCCATCGTTTCGGGGCGGTATTCCGGATTGTCAACCGGTCCCATCCCCTTTGAATGTTTGGAGATGCCGTCTCTAACCTCGTAGGTTAGGTTGAGCCCCTGACCGTCCCTTTCCAGGACGTCCACGACACGGAGGCTGTGTATAACGTGTTTAAATCCCCCTGGGAATATCTCATCGAGTACAGCCTCACCTGCATGACCGAAGGGTGTATGCCCAAGGTCGTGTCCCAAGGCGATCGCCTCGGTGAGGTCTTCATTGAGCCTCAGGGCCTTTGAAATCGTCCTTGCGATCTGGGAGACCTCTATCACGTGTGTAAGCCTGGTTCTATAGTGATCTCCCGTTGGGGAGAGGAAGACCTGGGTTTTGTGTTTCATTCTCCTGAATGACTTTGAGTGTATTATCCTGTCCCTGTCCCTCTGAAAGGCGGTTCGGATTGGACAGGGCTCTTCTGGCCTCATCCTCCCCTTACTCTCTGAGCTTAAGGCCGCAAAAGGGGAGAGCACCTTCCTCTCTATTTCCTCAAGCTCTTCTCTTATCGTCACTCTATCGCCTCCCGCTAAGAAGCTCTTAGAAAATCCCTTACAAGATGCTAATGACCTATCATATCCTGATCTGAATTCCCTTCTCCCTCAAAAAAAACTTCGCCTCCCGAATGGAATACTCGCCGTAATGAAAGATAGAAGCGACAAGGACGGCATCGGCCTCCCCCAATGTAAGCCCCTCGTAAAGATGCTCCAGTGTGCCGGCGCCTCCAGAGGCTATTACGGGGATTCCAACGGAACGGGATACTGCCCTTGTAAGTCCGATATCGTATCCGGCCTTCGTTCCATCCATATCCATGCTTGTAAGGAGAATCTCCCCGGCCCCCTGCCCCTCCATTTCCCTTGCCCATTCGA
>CAZWVA010000020.1:0-37653 GCA_964636885.1 uncultured Spirochaetia bacterium | reverse complement strand
CCCCAGAAGGTCTTCTTTTTTATCCCTCTCCTTATCCCAGGTGTTAATCTCCAGTCATTGCTACCTTGCATAATTCTGGACACGGTATTTGCCATCGGGGAAATATTCCTTCCATTTATTCCGTTATAGAGACGCAAGATTTTGCGTCTCTACATTATTATATAGTTTCACCACGATATAATTTCACAATGTTTGCGATAAATCCATCTGTTCGGATGTAAACTCCCTGTGAGCACGGTCTACCCGCCTGTAGATGTTGCGGGCGTCTATAAAAAGGACTTTATCCCTACGGTCTGTATGCCTCTTTCCTTTATCGAAGAACCACAAGGTACAGGGTGGGGTAATTGTATAAAAGGAGTTTGAACCTATGGCTATCATCACATCTACAACATGGTCTTCGATGATTTTCTTTCTAATCTCCAACTCCAATTGCCTTGCATCGCTTTATCTATATTTTCACCCTTAGGAAGGTTGAGAAGATATGAAAAACACGCATTTTCAGGAAGTAAAGAACGCCTCTTACCTGGGAATCAGCTTTAGTAATGCCTCTACGGCTACCTGCATCCTTTCTATCTCATCTTTAGCGATGGTGGATTTATAGTCGGCAAATCTTAGAAATATAAGCCTCAAAACGGGAACAGAGTATTCGGGGGATCTTAGCTTAGAATTTGCTCTCAGTTGGTCCGCTGACTCCCAGTTTTCTATCTCGTTTGTAAATATACCCCCTCCCTTCCTGTTCCTCTTTAATCTCCCTAAGGTTGGAATCAGGATGGCTATGTTTGTCTTACAAAACCCTTATGAAAAGGATATAATACCTCACGTGGCAAAGCATCGTAAGACCTGGCATCTTATCACCGAGAAGGTAAATCCTAGATCGGTACATCTAGACAGCCTGTCTCCACTTGAGATCATAGAATTGATATCGGAAGAGGATAAAAAGGTCGCAGAGGCCGTTTCAAGGGAGAAGAGAAGTATCGCTAAGGCCGTTCATCTAATCGTCGATAGGCTGAGAAGAGGTGGGCGTTTACTCTTTATAGGAGCGGGGACGAGCGGGCGCCTGGGGGTCATGGAGGCCGCCGAGTGTCCCCCAACGTTTGGAACATGCCCAAGCTCAATTCAAGGGATTATTGCCGGTGGTAAAAAGGCCTTATGGCGCTCCGTAGAGGAGGCTGAGGACTCGAGAAGCGAGGCTGAGAGGGCGCTGGGTAAACTAAAGCTCGGTAAGGACGATGTTGTCGTCGGGATAGCCGCTAGCGCGACAACCCCTTTTGTTCAAGGCGGACTAAACTATGCTAAAAAAAGAGGGGCAGCGCGTATTCTTATCACGTGTAATCCGCTTAGATCCACGCTTTCTGATGTTACCATCTCCCTCATTCTGGGCCCTGAAGTAATATCAGGCTCCACAAGGATGAAGGCAGGAACGGCG
The DNA here is from genome assembly GCA_964636885.1 of uncultured Spirochaetia bacterium. Taxonomy (GTDB): domain Bacteria; phylum Desulfobacterota_D; class UBA1144; order Nemesobacterales; family CSP1-2; genus CAZWVA01. The sequence goes on along the minus strand of CAZWVA010000020.1, from coordinate 36,227 downwards.
ACGAAGATGGTTCTAAACATGTTGACTACGGCTTCTATGGTTCGACTCGGTAAGACTTATGGAAACCTTATGGTCGAAGTACGGCCAAATTCCCAAAAGTTAAGAGACAGGGCAAAGAGGATCGTAATGGAGATTTTAGGTGTGAATATCAGGAAGGCGGAGGGTCTATTGAGGAGGTCTAATTGGAACGTGAAGATCGCAGTGGTTATGGGGAGGAAGGATCTGGGGTACAAGGAGGCGAAAGCTCTGTTAGAGAGGTGTAACGGATTCCTGAGGGAGGCGTTGAGGTCTGAGCCATAAGGCGGGGGTGGTATGTTAAACGGTGAGATTGTTCGATTAGATGAAGGGGCTAAACGCGATTCTTAATAGAGGGGAGCGGCTTGTGGTGGGTTTAATGTCCGGCACGTCTATGGATGGGATCGATGCCGCCCTTGTGAGGATAAGGGGAAGCGGATTAGAGACCCAGTTACATCTGATTGAATTTGTCTCTATCCCCTATGAGTCCGGTGTTCTTGAGAGGTTAAGGGATATAGATTCGACCCGCGATTTGTGTGAGCTCAATTTTCTTATTGGGGAGGCCTTTGCCGAGGCGGCCCTCGCTGTGATACGGAGATCCGGATTCCAGGTTACCGATATCGATTTAATCGGTTCCCACGGTCAGACGGTTTATCACAATCCTCCGTCTTCAAAGAAGGGTGTTCCTTCTACAATGCAGATAGGCGAACTGGATGTAATCGCAGAGCGCACCGGAATAACCACGATTGGCGATTTTAGAACCCGTGACGTAGCCACAGGAGGCGAGGGGGCTCCACTTGTCCCTTACGTGGATTATATACTCTTTCATGAACCCGGAATGGTACGCATCGCCCAGAATATAGGCGGTATCGCAAACGCCACAGTGGTCACACATGGAATAGAGGGGGTCATCGCTTTTGATACGGGGCCGGGGAATATGCTTATGGATAGGGTTATGGACTTGGCAACGGATGGAAAAGAAAGGTATGACAGGGACGGAAGAGTCGCATCCCAGGGCTCGGTTAGTAGAGATTTACTAGGAAGGCTTTTATCTCATCCGTTTTTCACCCAGCCTCCACCTAAATCTACAGGGGCGGAACTCTTTGGAAAGGAGATGGCCTTAGAGCTCTATAGACCGGTTGAAGAGAAGAGGATCTCTTTAAGCGATTTAATAGCGACCCTTCTAGAGCTTACGGTCGAATCCATAGCCCTCTCTTATGAGTGGTTTATCCTTCCTAAATGGGAGGTTAAGGAGGTAATCCTAAGCGGAGGCGGTTGCAGGAATCCTATCCTAGTAGAGAGGCTAAAAAAGAGATTGGGTTATTTGAGGTTTTCAACATCAGAAGAATACGGGATCCCTGTGGAGGCAAAGGAGGCCTTGGCATTTGCCGTCTTAGCCAATGAGCTCCTTTCAGGTAATTCTACGAATCTCCCTTCCGTTACAGGGGCAAGGAGACATGTGCCCTTAGGAAAAATCGTGTTAGGTAGAAACGCGATTTAGGGCACTGCAAGGTACTATGAATGGCGTTTATATAGGAGGGCTCTCATTACCCCAAAAGATCGGGCAAATCGTCATGCCCAGGCTCGATTTTAGGGGTTCCGATCCGCTTCCCCATGCAAGGGAGCTCGTTCAAAGGTTTCACGTGGGCGGGTTCATAGTATTTGGGGGTGAACGCAGGCGGATAAGGGAGGCAACCGAGGAGCTTCAAGCGATCTCACCCCTTCCACTCTTTTTTGCCTGCGATGCGGAGCGAGGGGTAGGTCAGGTGGTATCGGGTACGACACGGTTTCCTTTTACCATGTCGCTTGGTGCAATAGGGGACGAAGGGCTTGCCTTCAGGGAAGCCGGTTTTATTGCTGAAGAGATGAAGGACTGTGGACTCAACCTCCTCTTTGCACCTGTTGTGGACGTAAACACGAATCCGAAAAATCCCATTATAAATATCCGTTCTTATGGCGATGACCCACTTCTCGTATCGCGACTCGGGTCGGCCTTTATAAGGGGGTGTCAGGATAGAGGGATCTTGGCCTGTGCCAAGCATTTCCCGGGACACGGTGGGGTTTCGATTGATTCCCATATCGCCCTGCCTCTCTCCCTTCGGTGTCGTGACGATTTCTGGAGATGCGACTTGATCCCGTTTAGAGAGGCGATTAAGAGTGGGGTTGCCTCCATAATGGTAGCCCATATCGCCATACCGGATATCGATCCTACTGGGGTTCCTGCAACCCTTTCTTCCGAAATGGTTCGGGGACTCCTAATTCGAGATCTGGGATTTAAAGGCTTAGTCATAACGGATTCATTGAGAATGGGAGCTCTTAAGGGATTGGGTAACGAGAAGGAAACGGCGCACCTTGCCCTCCTTGCGGGGTGTGATATCGTTCTTGACCCAAAGGAGCCTCTAAGGCTCTTAGATGGATTGGTTGAAATGGTTAAGGGGAGGGAGGGCTCTCAGTCGATTCTGGATAAGGCGGTAGAAAAGATAGTCATGGCGAAGAGAAAATGGTTCGGTAATCGGTCTTATAAAGGATACCCGGATAGGGCTTACGGAGAGGATCTGATCGAAGAGATAGCCAGGCGCTCGATTTGTCGTATAAAGGGTGGAAGACTCCGTTCGAGAAGGGCTAAGGTTTACGTTCTTGATGTGGCTCAAAAGGAGGAGGGAGGAGCCTTGTCCTTTCTCAGGTCCCTGGCCGAAGCGGGAGTAGAATGTGAGAAGGAGTCGGTTTCCCTTCGAGACTCGGATGGGTTCTTACCCAATGGAAAAAGCGTTGAGGGAGCCGTGATCTGTCTCGTCTATACTTCTGTTGCCGCCTGGAAGGGACATACGGACTTGCCCGAATCTTTTAAGGGATTCTTGAGACGGGTAAGTGATTTAGACTGTGAGAGGATTTTAGTTTCCCTCGGCTCCCCTTATGTGGTTCAGGGGTTTAAGGGTTTTGATACGGTTCTTTGCTCTTTTGACCGTATGGATGCTTGCGAACGTGCCCTTGCGGATGTCCTTCTCGGAAGGCTTGAACCTCAGGGGAGGTTGCCTGTGGAATTAGACCTAAAAGGCCGGTGAGATGCCCAGCTCCGTGCAAGCCGTATTATCAGCACTAAGCCCGATTGATTGGTTAATCGTTTTTGTCTATCTGCTTTTGTCTCTGGTTATAGGTATCTATTTTACAAAGCGGGCAAGTAGAAGCATGTCCGATTACTTCGTTTCTGGTAGAAACCTTCCCTGGTGGATTATAGGGACCTCTATGGTTGCGACGACTTTTGCAGCGGACACTCCGCTTGTCGTAACGGGATGGATCCGTACAGACGGAATATGGAGGAACTGGTTCTGGTGGAACTATATGTTTAGCCACGTGTTTATCGTGTTTGTCTTCTCAAGATTATGGAGGAGAGCTGAAGTAATTACGGATAACGAACTCATAGAGCTCCGATATAGCGGAAGACCCGCCGCTTTTCTTAGGGGCTTTAAGGCTTTTTACTTTGCGACTCTTTTTAATTTCATAGTGATGGGCTGGGTGATAAGCGCAATGGCAAAAATCTTGAAGGTATTCTTTGGATTTGAGACGACCTTTGCCGTTATCCTCTGTATAGCCATTGCGTTTATCTACACGACGATGTCTGGGCTCTGGGGCGTGGCCCTTACCGATTTCTTCCAGTATTTCGTTGCCCTTATAGGGACGACTTTGCTTGCCTATATAGTGGTGAGTTCCCCTTCAGTGGGCGGGTATCATGGATTCCTGGAGAGGCTAACGGGACTAGGGACCCACCTCTCTTTCTTTATGACCCCATCTCAAGGAAAGCCCGTGAACGAGGGGTTCTGGTCCTCCAGTTTCTTCGCCTTTCTTGTTTACGTATCGGTTATCTGGTGGTCTTCTCATAATTCTGATGGCGGAGGGTATTTTATCCAGAGGATGTGCTCTGCAAGAAATGAGCGCCATGCCCTTCTTGGGACGGCCTGGTTCGTGCTAAACCACTATGTGATTCGTTTCTGGCCCTGGGTTCTGGTTGCCCTTTTTTCCTTGATCGCCTATCCTACCTCTGAAATGACGGGTGGGGATGAGGAGGCGATGTACGTCTTGGTTATAAGGGACTTCCTAGGCCCCGGACTTAAGGGATTACTCTTTGTGTCTTTCCTCGCTGCCTTTATGTCCACGATAACGACACAGCTAAACTGGGGAGCCTCCTACTTGATGAACGATGTCTATAAAAGGTTTATAAGTAAAAACGCAAGTGAGGGCCATTATATCCTCGTTTCAAGGCTCTCTACCCTTGTACTCACCCTCCTTGCCGGATATTTCGCTTTTCATATAGAGGATATAGGGAAGGCTTGGATCTTCCTCTGGGCTATGAGCGCGGGAATAGGGCTTGTCCTAATATTCAGGTGGTTTTGGTGGCGGATAAATGCCTGGTCTGAGATCTCGGCCCTTGGGGCATCTGTGCTTACGATCCTTTTCCTAACCCTGTACACGTCGTTTATAAAGGCACCTCTTGAGCTCAAGCATCAAATCATAGTCATCCCCGTTTCAACAGCCTCCTGGCTGGTTGTTACATACCTCACTAAACCGGAGCCCGAGGAGACCCTTCTTAACTTCTATAGGAGGATTCGTCCTTGGGGCTGGTGGAATCCAGTAGCAAAAAAGGCAAATCCGGTGGTAGACCCCCCTCCCTTTATACCTGTGATTCTCAATTGGTTTCTCGGTGTTTGCTTCGTATTTTTTGCTATGGTCGGTATTGGAAAGCTCCTCTTGGGTAACCCCGTTCTCGGTGGTTTTATGGTTTTGATCTCTATATGCTCCGGGATCTTTATTTATATAAACATGAGAAAGGATTTCGAATAAGCGGTTTATTTCCTTAGGGTGATTTTATCTTGAAACTTTAAAATCCACTTATTTATGTTAGATTATCTTACAAGCGAGTCTTTTAGGAAAACAGAATGCCGATAAAGATAAAGGTCCTGCAACCACCGAAGTTGAATCTACTTGAAAGGCTATACATCCCTGAGATACTAAGAGGATTAAAGATAACCCTGTCGCACATCCTCGATTTTAAGCCGATAACCGTTCAATACCCTGAAGAGGTAAAGGAACTCCCACCGAGGTACAGGGGGCTCCATATTCTTCCAGCAGACGACAGGGGGGAGATAAGATGCGTTGCCTGCAAGCTCTGTGAGGTTGCCTGTCCCACTCAGGCTATATCCATAGTGGCCGAGCCCGCGGATGAATACGGCATTGAAAGGAGACCGAAGGTCTATAACATAGACTTTATGCGGTGCGTTTTTTGCGGGTTCTGTGTCGAGGCCTGTCCCTGCGATGCGCTTAGAATGGGAATGAAATACGAGCTCGCTTCTTACGACAGGGCGGGACTGGTTCATACGAAAGAGGTCTTCTTCGACCCGAATGTAAAGAGTAGGGCTCCTAGAGATAACGCGAACTTCCTATATGAGATGGGAGAAGGCGAGATTCTAGATGAACCAGAAGAGGTTGAAGAGGTTAAAAAACTCACGGGAACCTATACACCTTAGAATCCTCACTGTGTTTAGTGAAAGGGTTTTCTAAAGACCGAGGGATTCTATTTACCCTTAGATGGGCCGTAGAGCCTTTTACCATCGCTTATGCCCTTATGGTAGTAGTAACCCCGCAGGATAAAATAGATGGGGAGAATGGGGATATATCGGAAGTATCTATTACCCAGTAAAAAGACGAGATGGTTCCATACCGTTTCCAGGACCTTTTTGCCCTTGTAGCTTCTGCCTTTCCATATTGGTTCAAAGCCATAGAAATACGTCATATACTGGTCTGCCAGGCCGCTATCATAGTGCCTCTTTGCCCAGTACCTTAAAGTAAAGGGATGGGAGTGGTATACAGATGCAGTGGAAACGTATTTTATTTTATGCTCAAAGGGTAAGACCTGAGACCATATGAAGTCTTCTGAAAAACTCACCTTTTCATCAAATGGGTATTTCTCCAATACCCTCTTTCTTATAGCACAGTTGGCATTTGAGAAATGAGCCTTACCATTGCCAAATCCAGAGATGAGGGATCGCTCCTCAAAGGGATTCATTCCCTTTATAGGTATCTGATTCCCGTACGTGGCCGCAATAGATGGATCGGACAGGATCGGTTCCAACAGATTTGCCATCCACTTGGAATCCGTAGGTATACAGTGTGCCGATATGTATACAATGTATTCACCGAGCGCCAGAGTAGCCCCGTGATTTAGGGCACGTCCGAATGTGAATATATCGGGCTCGATCTCGTAGAGACGGACGTCGAATCGACGGACGATCTCGAGTGTTCGGTCGGTTGAACCGGAGTCGATAACGATCACCTCGAACCTTAGTTCGACATCCTGATTGAATATAGCCGAAAGCACCCGGCCTATAAATCGCTCTTCGTTCTTGGTTCGGATGATGATAGATACATCGGGCCTATGGTTGGACAAAGTAATTCCCCTTTTTCTGAGCCGTATAAGCCCCTTCACGCGATTTGGCTAATTGGACTACGGTTATGCTTCCCTATGGTTTTCTCTTCTTCCATGTTTCGAGTACGTTTTTAAAAACGCTTTCATATCTTAGAGCGCATTTGGTAATATGAAACTCCTCAGACCGTTGCTCGTTAGCCCTACCCATCTTTTTACGGAGTTCCGGATTTAGGATCAAAGACTCGCATCGCTTTGTAAAGAGGTGTAAATCGTTGAGTGGAACGATATAGCCGGTTTCCCGGTCTCGTAAAAAGTCTATCTGACCGCCGGAGTCGTAGCAGATAACCGGGAGCCCGGATGCCATCGCCTCCAGAAAAACCAGACCAAAACCCTCGTGCTGGCTTGTAGAAACGAAGAGATCACACATACGAAGAATCCGAAACTTTTCGGATTCGCCGACATGACCCATGAAAATGACCCTATTGCCTAGTTGTCTCCTTATGGATTCCTGTTTAAGAGACTGTTTCTTGGGTCCATCTCCTATGATTAATAGACGTACCTTCTCTTTGTTTAGGCGTTCCAATATTGAAATAAGCTGATTAACGGCTTTTCGCGGTATGAGACGTCCAACCGTAACCATTAGGAACTCGTCTTCACCAAAGCCGTACTCTCCTCTATGAGTGGGCTTTATCTTAGGATTCTGTATCCCTAGAGGGATTCTAATGCACTCGATCTCAGGGGTATAAAAACGGCGCAAGTTCTCAATTGTGTTACTGGATTGCCCGATGACCAGGGTTGCGCGTTTCAGTAGCCTTCTTATCCAAGATCGAAGGAATGGATAGCGATGCGGGGATGTGATTTTGGTTGGATCATATAGATCTCCCCCATGAACCGAAAGGACATTTGGAATATGCCCAAGATCGGATATCACGTCGCCGACGGGGCCACTGGGAAGAACGAAATGGGTATTTATGATATCGAATCGATTCGTACTTAAAAGCCTTTTCCCCGCTCTAATCCCCATTGGGATAAACATAAACATGGAAAGGAGATTCGCTACGGATATACGGTTTCTAAAGAAAACCGGTACGCGTATGATCCTAACCCCGTTTTCGACGCTCTCGGTTGGAAGACCGGGTCCCTGAGACGTTAAAACGGTCACCTCGTGGCGTTTTACCATCTCCTGAGCAAGCAGGGAGGTGATTGTTCCTCCTCCCCCTCCCAGAGGTGGATACTCATAATTACAGAACAGTATTCGCATCTACTTTTTGCTATGTCAACTATCAAAAACCATCTTATATAGGTCCGCTTCAAACCTCTGCAGTATCTCCTCAAACTCGTTATTCCCGATCTTCTTGTTTTCCTGAATGAACCTTCGCTTTTTTAGAAGCCTTGGAAGATTAGCTAAGACATGCCACCAGGACCTGAAAACGATCTTCACCATTTCCCAAATATTCGACTTTTCCCTTAACCTTGCCGCCGGTCCCTTGTCCTTTAAAACGCCACATGCAAAAAGCCAGTACCGGTATAACGTAAAAAGTAACCCTCTCACCAAGAACCGGAAGGGAAAGTTCTTAATCAGATTATAGTACTGGTTTCTATTGATATAGAACGACTTAAATGGAGAGTACGAGATTCCGGTTGCGGAATGGATATGCCGTACCTTGGCTTTTGGAGCGTAAACGCTTTTCCAACCGCGGAGTTGCAAACGCCATGCCAAGTCCAGATCTTCATGGTACATAAAAAAATCTTCATCGAAATACTCCCTGTTGTTAACATCTCTGGCTGTCTGTGATTCCTTATAAGCTACGTCTTCCAGAGCTTCCCGTAGATACAGACATGCACATCCGGATGGCCCAAAGACTTCTACCGGATTGGCATATTCCTCCCCGTCATATTCACCCAGTCCCCGATTGATCGCGCTTCCGTCTTTATAAACCAGGATTCCCGCCGAATCGATCCTTCCGTCTTCATAGAAACTTAAAATCTTTGGAGCAACAGACCCCAGTTTTCCTCCCATGGCTTGAGAACCTTCTTGATAGGCCCTTACCAGTTCCAAAAGAAAGTCTTTATCTACCCTTGTGTCGTTATTAAGTGGTACGATGTACTCTACATCTCTATCCTCAAACGCCTTTCTAATCCCAATGTTATTTGCAACCGCAAATCCTGTATTCTTCTCGATCTCTATTACCTCAATATTTGGAAAGTTTTTCCGAACAAAGCTAACTGAGTCGTCTCCCGATCCGTTGTCGATAAATATGACCTTGTAATTATCGTATGTCTGGCTTGAGATCGAATTCAAGCAGTCTGAAAGGAATCTGTGCCCATTCCAGTTTACGATTATAACGGCAATCCTATGAGTTTCATTTATAGATCTATTCATCATTCAGCGCTCTTATGTTTTGAAGTGTTAAAGGAGCATCAATTGATGATGCTTCGCATTCGGCGGGCAGTTGTATCTAGTCCACGCATAGCTTCGCAATGAAATCCTGTAGTGTATCGGAACCGGTAATCTCGATACGGGGCAAAGCGAGAAGGGAATCGTGGAACCCGCTAAGATTCGGTCGGCAGGATAGACCGTATATATAACCACAGGCTCCGATAAGGTGTTCGATAACGCGGTCTTCGGCACCGTAAGGGTAGGCGAAGGCCGTGACAGATTGCTCAAGGCCGCGTTCTAATATAGCCCTTGACCGGGCGCCTTCTCTCACTATCTCCTTCACCGAGAGCCCGGTGAGGGGACGGTGGCTGACAGAGTGCGAACCGAACTCTACTCCTTCGTCCCGGAGCCGGCGAATCTCCTTCCATCCTAGTAACGGTATTTCCTCGCCATAGGAGTGATCCCAGGTGTTTGTTCTACCTATCTCGTCGGCAACTAGAAAGACTGTAGCCGAGAAGCCATAGTGTTTTAGTAGAGGCCAAGCATGTGTAAAGAAGTCTAGATAGCCATCGTCAAACGTGATGAGTACCGCTCGGCCCGGAAGCGGCTTTCGTGCCTCCATCGCTATCCGCCAGTCTTCAAGGCCGATGCTGTAGAACCCGGCATCACGCAGGTAACTTAGTTGTTCCTCGAAGGACTCTGGTGTCACCCTATAGCGAACCGTCGTGGACGAGCCAGTCGAAGCAATGCGATGATACATTAGGATTGGAAGTTTACAGGTGACGACAGACCCAGTAACCTTGGTATGCCGCGGACTCCCACCTTGCCACAATATGTGTGCAGCGACTTCGGGTATGGGTTCTACAGGCTGTTCCGTGTAGTTTATAACCTCTGGATTTCTCCAGCGGAGGAGATGACGCAAGCCAGAGCTATGCTGGAAAAGCTGAATGCGGTAGAGAGGGGTTCGAATCTCTTTTAAGAGCCGAAGGGGATAAGTGCTTGCGAAAGTCTCACCGATTACCTTCGCGCCAAACGGGAGATCCCAGTCGAAGCCTGTTCTATCAGGTTCGTCAACGATAAGATTCGCATGTGCCATGAGAAGGTAACCGCCTGGATCAAGAGCATCAGCGAGCTTGCGGGCAACGGCCTTTAACTCTGCCCGTCCACCAACGAAGTATAGCACCTCACTACACACAATCAGCTCGAAACGACCGGGCAAAGGGTCTCTAGTGAGATCAAGATGTACGAAGCGAATATTCTCCAGGCCGGTACAGCGTTGGGAGGCTCTGCTGAGGGCGGTTTGGGAGATGTCGGCTGCAATAAGGCTACCGACCCGAGGAGCGAGTTGCACTGTAAAATGACCTTCTCCACAGGCGAGTTCGAGTGCCCGTGTGATCCGCTTTGGGGGAAGTAGAGACAGAGTCTGCTCGTACTTAACCTGTTCGTATGGGCTAGTGTATTTCCACGGATCAGGCTGAATTGCAAAGGTTTTCTCAAAATGATGCCTATCATAAACCGATGCCTTTATGGAATTGGCTACTTGGGGTTTCTTTGGTTTGGTGACGGATACATACTTGTGTTGTAACGGACGCAAATGGAACAAATCCGGTGCATAGATTACCCACTCTGGCTGCTCGCTTTCATCCAAGATCCGAATCACTGGGTCGCCGGCGACTGAAGCGGATTCAATAAGCTCATGAAGAGCACCTACAGGAAGCGTTGCTCGTCGAGAAGTGCTTGTACCGATTGCTCCATACGAGCGTTGGCCGAGTATCACTCCACTCTTACTAGGCTGTAGCGCATTATAAAGAGCGTGGGCAGAACCCGGTGTAAGGATTGTGTTTGCAGGCATCTCTAGGCTTATACTGTCTCCACTGTGTTGTGCGAGTGCGGCTGCTTCTGACAGGCGAGCCCGAAGTGATACCGGTTGATCCGCCATCGGCCTACCAAGTAAACCCTCCCGCACAGCAACACGGCATAACTCATAGCCACTACCAATTGTGAGTGCTACCAGAAGTTCATGTGCACGCAAGATATTCTGCCTTACAGGAATGGCTATAACTCCAATTGCAACCCCGCCCACGGTAAGCACGATGTTGAGTTCCTGGCCTTGGAACTCGATATCGGGAATGTTCCCACTCACCTCGATTGTAAGCCAGCCGTTTTCAGCCAGATGCAGGGGAGTCTTTTCTTCCGCAAACCCTGGGTCATAAAAGCGATCGAGAGGCCAATCTGGGTGCCCCCACACCTCTTGCAGGAAAACCGTCCAGCCTATAGAGTTATGTACCTGAGACCAGAATGGGTGGTTACTATCAGGAAGCAGGTTCCCAAGGTGCAGTTGCCCACGCCATACAGATATATCCCTTGACTCCCATAGAACCCTGAGTTCACGGTACACCGTGCGCTCAAAAAATCGCCCGAGAATCGGCCAGGCAAAATCCGCCGAAATCGCATCGGCAAGCACATATCTGGGAACGATTCCATCACATACGGGAAGTTCGATCGTACCGATATGGTCCCCTTCGATCTCAACCGTGCATCTGAGACGCTCGACCTGCGAGGGTAGAAGGATATCTGGAATCGGTTCTGTAGTCTCTATACGGACTCCATGCGTGCTTCCTATGGTGAGGGGCCAATTGGTCTTTGAGTACTCTAGTATCAAGCCCTCCAGAGCGATGAGGGCACGGCGAGCTAGCCCCAAGGCTTGTGTATGTTCCTCAAGTGTGATCAAGAACTCGCTAATACACCGCTCCAAGCTAGGCCATAGTTTGATCCAGACGTTAGGGGATTGACACTGTGATATAGGCACTGCCTTGAATATGTTCTGGGCAACACCGTTTGGATCGATCTGTGGGTAGCGGTAGTCCTTAAGCACATCGAGTAAGGGACGTGCATCCTTTCCACAACCAAGCGCGAGACCCGCGCACCAGCCCAGGCAGTAAAACACCTGGCTTGGTAGGAGTTCTATTGGTAGCCCATTTGCATGGTCGGGATGTGGGTTCTTCACACGGGTGTCAGGTTTGTGTCCCTGCTTAAGGACGCGAAGGGCATCTACGAACATCTGGAAACCATCTAAAGAGACCGAGTTTGCTCGCATACGATAGAATGAGAGGACTTCACGAACCGCACCGAAACGGGCACCGGTACGGGCGATTCGCTGCCAAAGATCCCAATCCTCACACGTCCGAAGTGAGGTGTCGAATCCTCCGACGACCTCGACAAGAGACCTGCGGACGATGCAGGCATGTATGGGGAAGGCCGACTGGCGTGCCAAGGTGCTGAACAGATCGCCTGAGGGAGGCCAGAATTCCTCAGGGATTAATGTGCCGTCGGGGGCCACACGCGCCGAGCCGCAGTGGACAGCATCAAGCGTTGGATCAAAGGCAAGAGTATCCATCATACGCTCTAGGTGTTGGGGTGAAATCCAGTCATCGGAATCTAGAAATAGCAACCAGTAGTAGTGAGACGAGGCGATTCCCGTGTTCCGGGCCGTACTCACTCCGCCTTGTTGTGGCTGGCTTATTACTCGAATGCGAGCGTCCCTCTCGGCAAAGCTCGCGGCTATCTGTGCTGTTCCGTCAGTCGAGCCGTCATCGACGACAATCGCCTCCCAGCCCTGATAGGTTTGAGCGAGTAGAGACTCAATCGTCTCGGCTATTGTTTCAGCGGCATTATGTGCGGGTATTACTATGGATACTTTTTCCAAGTCCTTTATTAGCCACTTAGAGTTTGTTAGGATTGCTTCTCGGTTTTATTCGCCAATTCGGCCAAGTTTCCCAAGTACACTATGGATTCCCTAAGAATCTCCATGTTAAGCAATTCGAGAAACTCTGGATGCCTTGGGTGATTGGGTAAATGAATAGCTCGGCTACGGTATTCCTCTTCGGAGTATGTTCCCCAGTTCACTAATTGGCTGAAATAAACGGTATCAACGTTAAAACGCTTGCCGAGATCGACAAAGTCTGGCATCTCCATAAAATTATTCTCTTGAACGACCATGCTGATTCCCAACCATTCGAGGGGACCGCTTCTACGTAGGGAACTGATAAATTCCAGATTTTTTAACAACCTCTTAAAACTCCCTCCCCTACGGTTGATAGAATAGGTTTCTGGACGCGCCGCATCAATTGAAATCTCCGCGCTTTTTATAACCTCTCTTATGTCTTCCGCTATAGTGGCCCACATTTTTTGCGTCCATAAAAGTCCGTTTGTATGCAGGTGTATTTTCTTTAGATTCGGCATGTCTTTCCTCTTCATGGTCTGTAACCATCTCTTGAAAAACGGACTGCCAAAAGGGTCCCCTGAGCCCGTGATGTAGAGGAGGTGGGCGTCCTTGAGGGCCTCATTTTGGATCTTATCCTGAATGGTCAATATCCGTTGCCTGTTTTTGATTTCCACTATTATCTCCGTTCGGCACGAGGGACAGGATAGGTTACAAGACCTGTCATAGGAACAGTTGATTTCCCTGGGCCCATAGGGCAGGATTGTGAGTCCTTTTTCTATTACTAGTCTTAAATCCTCGTCTTTAACGTCTTCTACTTCCTGTACCGGCTCCGATACGGTTTGTAAAAAGGGACATCTCGTAGAATCACAGTACCTGAACGATCCATCTAGAATCGAGCGTCTTATCTCTTGCGCTTTTTTGCCGTTCCATATCTCTTCAACCGATTGATATTGGAGGTTTCCTATAGGGGTGTCGAGCCACGAGGGACAGCACATATATACCTCTCCGGTTTCATTCACCTGAGTTACTTCAAACCACTTAAACGGTTTGGAACAGAAGAGTCTCCTATTTCTTGGCATGGTATCTAAAGCCCCTTTTAATCTTCACCAAGCTGGTTTAAGGGCCGGCTTAGGGAATGTCTATTTTCTTCTAGAGCTCCCCACCTATAAATGTGTGCAAGTAAGGAGACGAGGAGGAACGCAAATGCCGCAAAATCCAATATCCCTGCTTCCTTTGTCCTACCAGAACCTAGGAATGACAAACCAAGCAGGATAACCCACGCGAATGTGCCGATTCGACTCCACCACTCTTTAACCTGAAGTAGTAGGATAGCACTCAGAATCACAGCACTAGTAAGTAGGCCTATACCGGTAATCTGTTTTATAGATAACCCGGAACCGTGTAGTATATTGACTCCTCCTCTCATGTTTGCTCCATAGTACATAGAGAGGAGGATGCTAAACAGGGCAAAGATCATGTATAAATAAGCTACAAGCCCATTCTTACTCCGTATTCCGGACCAAATTTGAAGGCAGATAATCGCAGCCATTACTGCCAATGTACTGGGGAACCAGTTTGCTGGAACGCTTGCGTAGTAGAATGGTATGTATTTAACGGTTAGTTCGACGGCCTTCATTCCTAGACCATATATGCATAGAAGCAGTACGGTATCAACAAGCAGCGTATTGGGTTTTTCGATAAAATCGATTATCGTTGAGGTGTTATTCTTATCGATACTCTGCTTGGCTACATAGTGCAGATAGACTAAGTTTGCGCTGAGAAAGGACAGGGCCGCAAAGAGTTCCGTACCTTCCTCTGCGGCGACTTGGAGGATCGGCCTGTAAAGGGTTTGCCAACTTTCATGGTGACTAGCTCGTGACCATAGAGTGAGCTCAATCCACTCCTCTACTGGAACGGCCAGATACAGCAGGGTTCCCAAGACCATAAGCACAAGCGTCAAGCGGCTACGGTGAAGGTGCAGCCAGGCGAACCCTAGGAGAAAAAACGTAACCAACCCTATTGGTATGGCAAGCTGAGATATCCAACCCACTCTCCAGTTACTGAATGGGTTTATGTCCATCATTCCTAGTCGTTCGTGAAAGGAAGCGATTTCATCGAAAGAGAGTATCAAAAAAAACATTGCCATAAGGAGCCAGCCGTTGGTGAAAAGGCGCTTGCGACGCGACTCAAATCGTTTTTTATCCACGATAAAACAGAGAACCGCAGTAATGGGTATAAGGAATATCAGCATTGATGAATACCAGTTTGCAACGGTGCCCTCAAGCGCTAGGTTAAGATGCCTAGATAGAGACATCATTACGGAGTGTCCTTTCCAAAAGTCCGGTATCCTGAGAAAGTGGTAATAGAGAGAGGTTGTGCCAACTACAAGGAGGTTTAGCAATCCAATTGAGATGATAAATATCACCACGTTTTTTGATGAAAAATCGAGGCTTATACCGATTCCTCGCTTTAGATTTTTTGACCATGTATTGCCCCATCCAGATGAAAGAAGTGTATGCCTTAGTATGATGCTCGTACTAAAGACGGCGAAAACCATTAGTAAAAAATAGAGGCATATATAAATGCCTCTTCCCAATTTTATGTACTGTTCCATGGTTAAATTCGCATTCACCTCGGCGATACTATCTTTCAAAACGGTTGTGTGATAGTCTCTAGGAGGACGGGGTCCATTTGTATCCCAAATATCTATTGATTCGCCATTGATCTTCTTTGTTATCTCGAAAGCATAATCAACGGTAGTGCCTGAGGGTACGACTACCTTTGCCACAAATACGTTACCCTTCTGCTCCATATGGGTATACATAACGTCCTCTACCACGGTCTTTGCCGGGCGCATGGTTTCAGGAACGATCTTCCAGCCATTAACTCCCCAGACAAGGATCACCTCTCCTGCCCCAGCAATGTGATAGCGAATCTCCAGTGTGGTAAAGGGCTCGTTTCGGCTTAGACCAGAGCCCTCTGCACCGAGCGATACGGGGTAAATAAGGACATAATAGAAGAGTACAACTAGAAACAGCGGATTGAGCATTGCACCTAATCGTCCTTTAGTTCTGAGTAAATCTCTTCGTATTGTGGAGCGATCTTTCGCCAGTCTAGTTCCTCCGCTCTCCTTCGGGCCTCTTTTCCCATGATCTTGCAATGCTCGCGGTTATGTGCAAGGTGTAGTATGGTGTTAACAAACTCTTGCGGATCGTTGTCTTTTATCAAGATGGCCTCCTTGCCCGGTAGATAGGCCTTCACGGATGGCAGATAAGTCGAAACCACGGGTAACCCACAAGCTATCCCTTCGAGAAGGGCATTATTCGCCGTGGATTCCAGTAGAGGTAAAAACAGTATATCTGCTTCCTGGTACTTTTTCAGTAACTCCTGGTCGTCTATATTGTCTCTATAAAGCCTCACGTTTGCCATGTCTTCCAGCCCGGTTAGACGGGGTCCGGTTCGCTTGGATGTTATAACGTGAAACTCTATTTCTCTATGAGTAGCCAATCTTTTGGCCACTTCCCTTACGGTCTTAAAATCCCTTCTCCAGTGTCCAACGGTAATGCATCTAAACTCGTTTCCATCTTTTGGACCGCTTCCCGGTTTAAAATAGTGGGTGTCTATTCCGTGCAGGATCACTCTGATCTTATCTGGGGGCAATAGTGCACTAAAGTATGGGACCTGTTGCGGAGACACAACCGTAACGTAATCGAGCCTGGAAATGACACTCTTATTGGTTAGTGAGTCGAGAAATTCTGGGGTTTGATGAAAAGTAGCGACGATCTTGGGTCGTACTCTAATGGGTAGTTTACATATCCATGGTAGATACTGGGCCGAGTGTTCACCGTCAACGTAATGCACTATGTCAACCTTTTCCTTCCAGCACTTTCTTAGCGCCTTGATCTCCGCGATGAGGTCACTGAGTTTGTAATACTGCATACCATTTCGCTGAACCACGTAGCGTAAAAACCCTCGCACGAGTCTATTGCGTATGGGAAAGTCCTCATCGTTATCCGATGCTGTATAGACGTCTATCTTGTATCTATCGTGATTTATATATTTCAAAAACTGGTTTATGCCTGAATACTCACCCCAGTGAGGTCGTTTTGTGCGGATTAGGTGTATCTTTACAGTCATCGCTTCGCGGCTCCTAATAAACCGTATATGTGTCCAAGTGTTATTAGGGCAAAGCACTTCTCTGTGAACTTTTCTGGATCGTTTGTGGGTAAAACAAGGGCCATTACCCTTCTTGGAGAGTGCAGTAGTTTTTTTGTCTCGGAGATGGCAAGTCGTAGCCGCTTTAGTGTGGATGGCTTTTCTTGAATTATTTGCATCACGGCATCGGAGATACCCTGCCAGTAGTATCTACGAATGAACCAGGACTGAGTAAGTCTCGATTTAACTATGTGGTGTCTAATAACAATTTCCGGATGATAAAAACAGGAATATCCCATTTTTGTGATTTGCTTTTCGAGAAATACATCACCACTTGATAAAAGATTGTTTCCTATCCGGTCCAGACTTGAGGTAAATCCATCAACACTTTCGAGAATATCAATCGGAAAGGCGATGTTAGCGCCGACAAGCCACTCCGCAGAAAGGTTAGTCAACACACGGGGAGTTTCAGACCAGCCTATAATGGCAAGCCCGTGTAAAAGCCAATCCGATAACCATATGGGTCTTGGACCTTCCCATATAGGCTCTACCTTTCCACCTACACATCCAGGCCTCGGTGTCACCGTCTCAAACACCTCTAGGATCTTGTCAAGCCAGATCGGACTGGCAATGGCGTCGTCATCAAGATAGGCGACGTACCTTCCCCTCGCGCTCTTCCAGCCCGTATTCCGTGCATAGGAGAGCCCTAGATTCGACTCGTAGATGTATCTTATATTGCATAGGCCTGAGAATCTCTCTACCACCTCCTTCGTGGAGTCGGTCGAGCGGTTATCTACTACTATGATCTCGTACTCGTCCTTAGGGATGCGTTGGTCTACAAGGCTTTGAATCGCCTTGGACAGATAGCCGGCGCGGTTATGCGTGCATATCACGGCCGATATGAGTATGCTCATGCTTTACTTTAAGGGGTTAGTCGATTACGCGGGATATAAAGTTGGGCACCCGGATGGGACGCCGCATTATCTTCTTTTTCAGTTTCACCAGAGCCCGTAGCGCTACCTCTCCAGGACGTCGAAGCATCATTTGAGCCATAGCGAGTTGATCGTGGAGTTTGTACAGTTCTTCACGCATCAACTGAGCGGTATTGGATTCGGTGAGAAAAACTATGTCCTTGGCATCACGGGCGATGAGATCCGGAAACCGTTCAAAGAGCTCTCGGCGCATCTTCCCGTATGCTTGTATATCGGTTATAGGAGGCGTTGAATTTCCTCTAAACCGGTGTTCACCCAGTATCTCAGGTATGGTCACGGCAACCCAACCTGCCGCCATCACGGCGTTAAATAGATCCCAATCCTCGTATCCTTGGTTTGTTAGGATACGAAAGTTGCCAGCTTCGCTGAGTGCTTCTCTCCGTACAGTGCTAAAGGGAGCCGCGTCGTTTGAAAGCCACTGGTAGGGGAAGCTCGGACAGGGTCTTATCCAGATTCTACTATCGGTTCCTGAATGAAGAACCCAGCAGGATACAAGACCAACCTGAGGACACCTTTGAAGGACGGATTCGCATGCGGCGATAAAGCCCGGGTATAACCGGTCTTCTGCATCGAGAAAGGTAAAACCAAGCGGGTCTAGTCCCGAACCGAGAACCGCTTCGATACCGGCATTCTTAGCTAGCACCGGGTCTCCGTTTCTTTTACGAATGACTTGCCATCCTTCCCATTGGGCCTGATTGAGGGCCTTTAGGGTTTGATTTTCGGTTGACCCATCATCCACAACGACCACGGTCACTGGTTTACGTGTCTGTCGTTTGATACTCTTTAGGCATTCCTCAAGGAACCGTCCGTTATTTAAACAGGTAACCACAACGGCAATGCCACTTGCGGATACGTTTTTTGCGGTTCTATATGCCGATCCATCGGAGAGCGGTCTTTTTGCCCAAGGCAGATTCGCCGGGAGATGTAAAGAACGGTTCGCCCCTCGATTTGCGATCTGACTACGGAAATCTAAGTGGCTCTCTATTATTTTATTGTTATCGCACATCTTACGTATAGACACCGATGCCTCGCGGCCCATCTCGGCGAGTCTGGTCGGCGAGGTCTCGAGCGCGCGTCTAAGCGCCTCCGCAAGGCCTTTGCTCCCCGGCTTACTAGCCAGCCAGCCCGTTTGCCCGTCCTCTATCATCTCGGCCATTCCTCCCTCTCTGGATGCTATAACAGGAAGACCGGAGCACATGGCCTCGACGCAGGTGTTTGGGAAATTCTCCCATCGTGATGGCACAACGGCCATGCGCGCTCCTACTAGGAACCTCGGCAGTAGGGATCGTTTCTGTTCCCCACGAAATTCGAACCTCGCCCTCAGGTCCTTGGGAATAAGACGCTCTATAATCTCTTCTCCACTCATCCTGTTTGTGCCGAGGCAGTTGGTGCCTATGAACTCGAAACGTGCCTTTGGGTATTCATAGGCAACGGAAACCGCCGCTTCGATCCATTCTATCACTCCCTTGCGTCTTTCAAGCCGTCCCACGTAACAGATCGACCCGTTTTCCCAGGTATCCTTGTCACGTTCGAGTAGGGGATTGTCGCCGATTGGGTAGGGGATGGTTTTTATAGAACCCTCTTCCATTCCGTAATGGGTTTCTAACTGACGGGCGAGGTAGCGGCTTGGGCAAAGTAAGGCATCGGCCGCTGCGATACTGTAATCCTCAAGCCTCTTTTGTGTCAGGAAATGAGGCTCACCGATATCCTCGTCGTTGTAACGGACGATGAACTCGATAGGGGAGTGGAGGTGGATGAAACAGGGAGGACGTCTTTTCGGTCCGAGCCCTAGGGCACGTCGAATCTGGAGGTAATAGAGGGGTGCCTCATAGTCCTGTGCCTCAATGACGTCTATTCCTTCCTTCTCACAGAGGCTTTCGGCTAGGAGGCTGGCCTGCCAGGAGAAGCATTGGGGTGGATAGCTCGATTGAAAGAGACCCTTTACCTCCCTCGATCTGGTATCGGAAATCGGACTACGAACCAAGAAGGAATCCCAAT
Source organism: uncultured Spirochaetia bacterium (assembly GCA_964636885.1). Taxonomy (GTDB): domain Bacteria; phylum Desulfobacterota_D; class UBA1144; order Nemesobacterales; family CSP1-2; genus CAZWVA01. Next base: position 16,545 of record CAZWVA010000020.1, on the reverse strand, counting down.
CACCTAGAGGAACACGGTGAATGATGAGCCTTCCCTCGCACCTCTCTTCTATTCTCTTTGTGGCCCCTTCCCAGAGTTGGGCGATTACGTGTACGGTTTCACCGCTTTCGGCAAGTAGACGGGAGATATGGAGCACGTAGGTTCCAATCCCACCTGGTGGTATTGGTGCCGGAGGGTATTCGGGACAGATTATAAGGTGTTTCATAGAGGGTGAATCTCCTTTTAGTTTTATGTTCTAGCGTGTAAAAATCCGTTGAGTTGCCCGTGAGAGTTTCTTAATGGGTTTCAAAATAAGCAAACGATACCGGTTGATCGTGTTATGCAGTGAAAACGCCTCTGGGTTTACTTTTAAGAGTGTATTCTTAGGGTTCTCCTTTTCGCCACCGGGATAAACGAATTTCTTCAATTCATACTCCAGTTGCATGGCTATCTCGACGGCGAATCTTGAAACCGTCTCACGATGTGTGTTAAGAAGTAGTTCTCGCATAACCTGATTCTGCAGATACGTCATGCTTCGGTAAAGAGAATTTCGACGAACCCGGTACCTTGTAAGATGCATTGGAATCGTTACAATCGGCCATCCCGAAGCGAGCATCCTTATACTCAGCTCCCAATCTTCGTAGTTATAGCGTTGGCGTGTGTCGTAGCCACCTAAGCTTCTAAGGAGTTCCGTACGAGTTAAACAGGGAACGATTACGCTGTTCTCTATGAATAAGAACGGAAATTCCGTCTGATGGGCGTTCCAAAAGCCATTGGGAACATCGGTTCCAAAGATCGATGCCCAGGCGGCAACACCTCCCAAACGCGGGTACCTCTCAAGGATCTGGAGAGCGGTTCCATAGAACTGGGGTTCGATCACATCGTCTCCGTCAAGAAAAGAGATGAATTCCCCTTTTGCCATCTCGAGTCCGATGTTTCTTGCCTTGGCTAGCCCTCCGTTTCGTTGGCGCATGACCCTTAGGGGAAGACCCCTTTCTAAGGCCAGTCTCTCGAGTGTACTGATACTGGCCAGAGTTTCCTCTCCGTATGAACCGTCATCGACTATGAGAACCTCGTCTGGTAGACGTTCCGAAGCCCAGACGCTTTCTACCGCTTCCTTTATCATAGAGCCCATCTCGTAGCAGGTAACAACAACGGAGAGAGTCCCTTTCTTTGTTTCCGGTCTCGGTTTCGGAAGGGGAGGCGGCTTGTCTTCTCGGGCGAGGGTTCTAAGTGGCACGCGACGGTCAAGGAACATAAGGGCGACTCGTGATAGGTCTTGGGGTTCTGGAGGAGACTGGATGAGTCGCTTTAGGGCTTCTACGGTTTCCTCAAGAAGCCGTTCCCGTCCCTCCCCGCGATGTGCTTGGACGACCCGTTTACACAGTTCTCGTCTCAAATGGTCCAGCCTTTTTATGTCTGTTCTTACTATATCTTCCAAGCGATATGCCAGTTTTTCGGGCACCGGATCCCCTTCTATTAAAACCCCCTGTGGAAGGGTTTCACCGGGGGCTAATCCCTGAGCTGCGGCTTGGGAAAGAAGCACAAATGAACCCCTGGCAAGTTCGGCCCAGACGTTTGGAAGATGGTCGAAAAAACTCGGATAGAGGCGGACCGGAAAAACCCGTTCGAGATTGGGATACTCCCTCATCCATTCCCATTGTCTTTCATAGACGAGTTCACGTACAAATCCGCGGGAGGACCAGTAATCAACAAACCCTCTCGGATTCATTGGAGCAAATGTCATTTGTGGTCCTGCGCTTATAACGGGTCGGTCTAGGCGTATTCCCTTATGCGTTAGAAGAAGGACGGCATCCAGGGCTGTGAGTATCCCCGATGCGGGTTGTTGCGGCTCATAGAGGAAGAATTGGAGGGTCTTATGAAGGTCAGCGGGTTTTAATGACATATCGGCTATTTCATCGAGTAGTCGGTTCTCAACAAACCGTGGTGTGTAAACAGGGGGAGAGGCCTCGGGCAACCTGCCGGAGATGGCGATTTCGCTAGCCCTGGGACCGAAGACGAGTACAAGATCCGCTAAGGCAAGCGAGACGTCTTCCATCTGTCGACGTATGATCGCGTGTCTAGTCCAGATTCCCTCCTGGTTGGCAGTCTGACGATTTAGGGAAGTATCCGTAACCACAACCACGAATGGCACATCGATGAGGTTTGGAGCCCTGGTCGCTCTCGCCATCTGAGAAACGTGTCCGAGTCCGCCCCACATGGGCAGTATAACGGTCTGAAAAGGGTCTTTACGGTAAAGCGTTTGTATCTCCTTGCTCAGGCAGTAGGAAGCGAAATATATTAAGCCGCTATCGTTGATTAATCCGTAGGAGCGCGGGCTCAAGCCTACTTTATCGAATGGAAGCCCGTACTCCGGGTCCCTTGCGGGAATGGGAACACGTTTAACTCTCTCAGATTTAAATACCCTAGACGGGTTATCAAAAGCGGGTTCTAATACGGGTCTTGTTCCCGGTGTCGGTATCCGAGTCTCTTTTAATTCGTAGCGATACCACTCATCCCAGCAAAGGATGGTGATTCGACAATCTATACGCTCGGCTATTTCTTCAAGCGGAAGACCGAGTCCCTGTGCGGCCTCCTGTTCCTCTCTCTCATCGGAGAGAAACTCGGTGAGGCCTTCGTAGGCCTCCACAACGATAATGTGGTTCTTGTCTTTGCTATTCACGGATTGAGAGAATAAGGTTCGTCGATCTACGTACTCATCTCATGGATCTGAAACGGACCAGATGGGATGTAGTGAAACCACTCCGGAGCTTTCCCTGGGTACTCCGTTTCCATTTGCAACATGCAGGGGATGCATCTGCCAGTGATAATCGTATGTGTAGCTCCAATCAACCGGGTAGAGACCCAGATTTATATAGTAGAGTCCGGGAAGAAGCGGGAGTTCCGGAAGATGACACCTAAACCTGCCCCGTTCCGCTAGGGATCCGAAGGTTGCGCTGAAGGACGTTATATAGGTTTCAAAGCACTTAACGTTCGTCTCCGTATAGATGCCCAGAGTAAGGGCGAGATCGGGTAGCGGTTTGGTGAGACTGTATTCGAGTTCTATCGTTAGACCAGAGCCGCTATACAGGTAGTCCGTAGCACGCCCCTCTGCGTCATACACATTAACGGCGTGTATAGTTGCCTCCTGGGTTCCCAAACGGCTGCCCTGTTCGAGTGTCAGGCTTGGTTTTACTGTCCCTTCCCCAGAGAGTTGTGCCGCGCGTTTCTCGGTTCGTTGGCGCATTAAATCGTTGTAACAATGTATGGCGGTTTCTGGATCGCCCTGCATTACAACCCGCCCTTCTTCTAATACCAGCACCGCATCGCAAAGGGTTCGAATCTGGTCTGAGTCGTGAGAGGTAAGGATCAGTGTTTTCTCTTTCATACGAAACTCTTTCAAGCGTTCTATGCACTTTTGTTGAAAGCGGGAGTCTCCAACCGCAAGCACCTCGTCGATAATAAGCACGTCTGGATCAAAGTGGATGGCTGCAGCAAATGCCAAACGCAGATACATGCCACTCGAATAGGTTCGGACTGGCTGATCGATGAATTCTTCCAGTTCGGCAAAGGCTATAATATCCTGCTCCTGTTCCCGTACCTGCCGTTTGGTCAACCCATTCAGGATACCCGCTGTCATTATGTTCTCACGCCCGGTCATATCGGGGTGGAACCCCGTTCCCAGTTCGAGCAGGCCGCTGATTTGGCCGTTACGGTGAATGCGTCCGGTTGTAGGTAGCCCCAGACCACAGAGAAGGCGCAGAAGTGTACTTTTGCCTGCGCCGTTATGCCCTATAATGCCAAGCACTTGGCCCCTTTCAACGGAAAAATTTATATCCCTTAGGGCCCAAAAGGTATTATTCGTATTACGCTGTCCGGTAAGACGCCTTATTATTGACTCTTTCAGGGTAAGGCGGCGATTGCGTTGAACCCTGAATTGCTTTGAGACGGATTCCACTATCAAAACACTCGACATCCTATACTCCGGACAGAATCAATTAGACCGTTTCTCTAGATTGCATCTATGACGTTATGCAACTGACGACTGTAAATAAGGTAACCAAGACCGCATAAAAACGCGCTTATAACGCTTGCAACTGCCAGTGAACCCAGATCCGGAATCTTACCGTAGAAGAATATATCACGGTAGCTTTCGACCAGCACCGCGATCGGATTTAGATTATACAGGATACGGTAGCTTTCACCAATCCCCTTGGGACTGTAGAAGACGGGGGTCATGTAGAATAGGAGCATGATTAAAACGCTCACTATTTGTTGTATGTCGCTATAAAACACATTCAACGTGGCAGTGATCATACCGAGGCCGATTATGAGGACACTCTGAACCAGAATAAGAAGTGGAAAGACCACGAGGGCCGGTGTCATAGCCCGGTTGTATAATGTCAGTACAATAAAAAGAATAGGCAGGGATACCAGGTAGAGAAGTAGGTTAGATAGGGTGTTTACTATTATCAGTGTGAACGGTTCGAAATTGGGTCGCCGCACCAGATCACGATTGCCGATGAATAGGTTCCCGGCCGAACCGAGACATGTACTAAACCACGTCCATGGAAGTAGCGCACTGAAAACAAAGGCAGGGTATGCCTCTATTTTGAGTGGTACCACCTTCTGGAAGAGAAAAACGAGCACGAGTAGCTGGGCTAGAGGAAGAAGAAGTGACCAGAGAACCCCCAAAATCGATCGCTTATAGCGCAGACTAAAATCCCGGTGTACCAGATGGGATATCAGGTCTGAATAATAGTTAAATGAGTCCATTAATTTTAAATTTTCCTAATTGGTTCTTCTTACGTGTCCTGGAGGATTCGCTTTTGTTTTGTAAAGCTCCGCCCTTGAGTCACAGAGGTTCAAAGTTAATACCAAAGTATTAACTTTGAAATTTTATTAGCGGTACGAAAAAAAGCAAATTAGACCTTTGTTATATTTTTTTAGTTAGACAGGTAATAATCGGGGAATGTATATAAGACTTTTGATAGCGTGCATTTTCAGCCAAGAGGGTTCGGGTTTTGCTTATCTGTCTTAGTGGTGTTTGGGGTTTCATCTATACCGAATTCCACCGGTCTTACTCTTTCTGTCCGTTCTCGGTTTCGGTGAGTTTTTTCAACCTCTTATTCCAGGGGGGCAGGGCTAAGAGTCCGGCTATGGTTGATTTTAGCTGGTGCCTTTCGGTTACGAGGTGTATTCCCCCATGCCTTGCGTAGAATTCGGCGGTCATTACGTTAGGGTCTACCCCCCTTCCTCCGCTTGTAAGCTTTACAACCCGATCGCCGGCAAAGGCTATTGTCGCTTTCTTCTCTGCGATTATGAAATCGCCCTGCACGCTATAGCTTGCCAGGGCCCCTCCGGTGGTTGGATGTCCGAGGATGGAGATGTAGGGAAGACCGGCATCTTTCAGCTTAAGGATGGCGGCTATGGTTTTTGCCATCTGATAGAGGGCGACTGTGCCCTCCTGCATCCTTGCGCCCCCGGTTGCCGATACGGTGATTAGGGGTACCTTCCTGCGTATTGCGTAGTCAACTATGAGCCTCATCTTCTCTCCAAAAATGGCACCCATTGAGCCACCCATAAAGCGGAAGTCGCAGACTGCAACCGCAACGGGCACGTCGGCAATCGTTCCGTATCCGATAACCAGTGATTCTTTTGAGTCGGTACGCCCCGACATCTTTTTTAGGCTTTCTGAATAGTCATAAAAGCCGAATCGCCTGTCGATGTTTTCCGGGCTTAAATCGGGATGTATCTCGTGAAATGAGCCGGGATCGAGCAGGATGTCAATGTAATGATCGGACCCAAGAGAACTGGGTTTTTGGCAATGGGGACAGGCATAGAGGTTCTCTTGGAATTCCTTTTCCGTCGAGTGGTTACGGCACCCGTATCTGACTACCTTTCCCTCAAGGTCTTTTTCATCGTTACACACGTATGGCTCTGCACCGTATAGCGCTATCTGCATGTGGGATACCTCTGGGGTGACGCTCTTTTTAAATTGATAGGAGGGCAGAAGCCAGAGCTTTAGTTTCTTGGCAAAGGCCTGATACCTTCTCGGCCGCTTTTCGAGTTGGCCGCATTCCTCTATCTTCTCTCTCAGGCTCCTCTGCAGATACCCTATGTCAGAGCGGTCGAGTTCATCCGTTGCCTGGCTTAGTGCCTTTTGGATGTTCTCCAGTACCTTTGGAAGATAGTCTGAGCTCTCAAGTGGCGGTTCTTTAATCACCTTATCTACGATCCCGTATTTAAGCATGTAATCGGACGTGGGCTGTAGGACCTTAAGGGCCTCCTCTATGTTGTACGGACTACGAAAGAGTATAGCGGAGCATCCCTCTGCCGTAATAACCGAATATTCGCTACGGGAGAGCATAAACCGCCTGTGAGCGAGCTGTATGGCGATGGCGCCGCCGCTTCCGCCACTCCCTATGACAACGGAGATGGACTTCGTGTTTAACGTTATCATCTTTGCCTGACAGTAGGAGATGAGCCATGACTGGAGTTTTCCCGCCGAGTATTCAAATGGATCGCCGCCTATTGTATCAATAAAGGTGTGGAGCATTAGACCGTGCTTCTCTGCGTAATTCATCATGCTAAGGGAGAGCCCATAGCCGTCTGCCTTTACGAGACCGTAGTTGAATTTGGCGCGTTCCATATCGTTTGAGGGGGTCTGCTGGGCTATTATGGCAACCCTCTTGTTTTTGCCCCTTAGCTTTGCGGTGCCTATAATCACAGCGGGGTCGTCAACGAAGTCTATTATCCTTCCTGTAGGGGTTTTTATGTTGTTACAGAAGTCGGGGAGTTCGTACCAAGGTGTAAAGTCGGTGTATAGGTGTTCTATTATATGTTTTGATTTTACCCTCTTATACGACCTTGCCTGTTCGTGTATCTCGATCATCTGTGAAGTGCGAGCCATTCACTCCTCCGTTTCTTACCGTTTTTATAACTTGATTAAGGCGACCCTGAGTTATAATGGTTTTCCCTTGTAGAAAGAAAAGGATTATTGAAAAAAGGGAACCTAATTCATTAGGGATTAAATTATAACATAGATTATATGGGTTGCAGTAGTGGCGGGGCATGCCTCGCCACTACTACTTATAGATAAACCCTTTTGTCCATCCCCAGGATTTCAAGAAAAGAAGGGGTCTTATCACTGGCTATTTCTCTACCTCCCACACTGCGAGCCTCTTCCCCTTTGTCTCAGGGAATGTCCATATCCAAGCCCCCGTGAGCAGGGCAAACAAGGCGGCAATGGATATACCTCCTCCAAGTCCGTATTCCTTAGCAACCACAGCAACGATAACGGGGGTGAAAAACTGCACACCTCGGGCTAAGTTGAATGCAGACCCCATGGCTGTGCTTCTTATTGCGGTTGGGAAGAGCTCGGAGAATAGAGGACCATAGCCACCAAACATCCCGGTTCCAAATCCGACGAGGAACATAAAGCTCAGGATGAGAGGTGGATATATAACGACTATATTCCACATAAGCGTTATCATTATAAGACCCAGCGCCATGATAAACGAATAAACCGAGTAGGCGGGTCTTCTGCCCCACCTATCCGCTAAAAAGCCGAATGTGAAGTATCCGAGGAATCCACCCGTTTGGGTTACGAGCATCCAGGCCGCCGATTTAGCCATGGAAAACTGCCTTTGCTGTTGGAGATAGCCGGGCAGCCAGGAGTAGGTAAACCAATATGCCGACATGTCAAAGATTGCCAGGATGAGGGATTGGAAGAAGAGCTTTCTGTAGGTTCTTGAGAACAACGTGAAAAACCCGTAATCGTCCTTATCCTCAAGGGGTTCTTTAAGCCGGATCCCTTCTTCAATCAACCTCTTTCTCTTCAGCCAGAGGTCCGATTCAGGAAGCCTTTTCCTTATTAAGATGGTGAGTATGGCGGGCAATACGGAGATGAGAAAGCATGCCCTCCAACCGATTCTGGGTGCGACAAACCCGCCAACTATCGATGCTAAAGCGATGCCAATAGGGGCGCCTGTTTGCATAAAGGCACCGTATCTTCCTCTCATTTTGGGTGGAAATGTCTCACCCACATAGGTCTGGCCTGTGGCCCATTCGCCGCCTACACCTAGTCCGGTTATGATTCTAAATACCATTAAGAGCTCGAAGTTGTATGCAAGGCCACTCAGGAACGTTCCAGCACTATAGGTGAGTATTGTCCACTGAAGCACGCTTTTTCGACCGTAACGATCCGATAGGACTCCAAATATAACGCCTCCGATAGCGGTTGCCGTTAACGATGCACCAAGTATGTATGAGAGCATAACATTAGAGAAATGGAACTCCTTGCCTATAGGGGTGAGAAGAAACGTGTAAAGGATAAGGTCATAGAAATCAAATACCCAACCCGCCCAGCTCATGAGGAGAATCTCATAGTGCTGCTTTGTAGGCCTTTCGTATTCGCTGAGCAGTGACCCTTCCACTTTATCTCGCTTCGGATTATAGTTTTGGGATTGAGGGAAGAAAATCGTTTCTATAGAGTTTCCTTATTCTTCCTATTTCATCGTGGTTAAGTTCAATCCCTGCCGCTCCTATATTCTCCTCTACCTGTTCTACCGTCTTTGCTCCTGGGATAACAACGGATACGGCTTCGTGTGAAAGGGAGAACCTTATGGCGGCTTGAATGAGTGTTCTATCCTTTCTTTCCAGGGATTTTAACATGCCAACCCTTCTCGTTCCCTCTTCTAAGAATCCCCTGCTCCATCCCCGCCTGTGGTCGCTCTTTGGGAACCTAGAGTCCACATCGTATTTCCCAGTAAGGAGGCCGCATGCAAGTGGCTCTCTTGCTACTATCCCTATACCGTTTCCCAGTGCGAGCGGAAAGAGGGTATCTTCAGCCTCCTGCTCAAGCATGTTGTAGGTGAACTGAATCACATCCGGCCTCCCCGTCTTTCTTTATCGCCTCTATACCGTCGCTTAGGTAAAAGGCCGAAACCCCGTAGGATCTTATCTTTCCCTGTTTTTTTAGTCCGTCTAGTGTCTCGTAGGCGTCCTCTCTCCATGGTATCGGGCTTTGAATTATGGACCTGGTATAGGTCTATCCGGTCCCTTCCCAGTCGCTTGAGGCTTTCCTCCACTGCGAAGTGTATGTACCTCCTCTTCAGATTGCCCCTCATACCGCCGGGCGAGTAGAAATCCCACCCGACTTTGGTGGCGATTAGGGTTTCTCTGTCTCCCCTTTCCCTTAAGACCCTACCTATAAGCTCCTCGCTGTGTCCGTCTCCGTAGGAGTCTGCCGTATCTATGAAATTGACCCCAAGGTCCAGCGCCCTATGCAGGGTGCGCATGGACTCTCCATCGTCTGTCGGCCCGTAGCCCCTTCCGCTTATGGCCCAGGCGCCAAAGCCGATCTCCGAAACCAGAAGGTCTGTTCTTCCGAGTTTTCTGTATCTCAACCTTTAGGAATCACTTTACATACGGCATTACCCTTTCAGCAAAGAGCCGCATGGATCTCATGGATTGGCTGTGGCTCAGGCCTGGAAACTCAAAACGGCAAATCAGGTGATTTAGGGTTGGTAATGCCTTTTGGAATTCTCGAATCGTCTCTATGCACTCCTCTGGCGTGCCGAATACGCCCTGCTCCTTTGCGATGCCGTATAGAACAGGATCGTTGGGATTTGTTATTAGATTCCCATCGCGGTCTACCATAGAGCCCCACTCTGCATAGCCCTTGTATATGTAGGTTACGTGTTCTTTAATCTCTTCCCACCCCTTCTCCTTTCCCTTCTCTGTCACGTAGACGTCGCGCACGAGGGGCTGTTCTATCCCTTTTGGGTCATGCCCAAACTCTCTAAGGGCGTTATGGAACTGGTCGATCTCCTTTTGTAGGAAGGGTATCGTGCCTACGCTTGCCAGATATAGGGGTACTCCAAGGCGGGCAACACGCCTTATGGCTGGCTCTTGATAGGCCCCAATCCAGATGGGGATCGGTCTTTGAACGGGTTTTGGGGTTACGTTTAGGTCCTTAATCTTAAAATATCTTCCATGAAAACTAAACGCCCCCTCAGCCCAGCTTTTCTGGAGTATCTCTATTCCCTCTTCCATAAGCCCCTTACGCGCTCTAAGAGAGACGCCAAACCCATCGAACTCCTCTTGTCTGTATCCGAGTCCGAGCCCAAGGATCAAACGCCCTCCTGAGATAAGGTCTACCACTGCAGCGTCCTCTGCAACTCTAATAGGGTTATGCAGGGGTAAGAGCAGTACCCCAGTGCCGATTCGGATTCTTTTCGTTCGGGCTGCAATGGCAGCCGCCGTTACGAGAAGGGATGGACAGTAACCATCGGCAAGAAAGTGATGCTCTGTAAGCCAGGCGGAATCAAAACCCATCTCATCGGCGGCACTTATCTCCTCCAGCATTTCCTCGTATAATCGCTGATGCGAAGTGGGGTTGTGTGGTGGAGATTGCAGGCTGTAGTACCCGATTCCGAATTTCATCTCTCTTACCCTCCTTTATAGCTTTAGAAGCTATGGCAAGGCCTAATAGAATTCAATGTTCTAACTAAGATTAAAAAGGATAGTGCCTTAGCAAATACGGATTTTAAAACTGTAAGGTATAAGTACATTCCTTATAGAGGGCGAGGCTGGATTTCTTTTTTAGTCAGAAAGCCAGCCTTTATGAATCTCTTTACGGGTTTATTATCAAACTGTAAAGGACGATCCACAGCCGCAGGAGCCTTTGGCGTTCGGGTTATTGATCTTAAATCCCGTGCCGTGGAGGCCATCCGAGTAGTCGAGTGTGGCCCCCTCAAGGTAAGGATAGCTAAACTCGTCAATCGCCACCTTTATACCCTCAACCTCAAAGATCTTATCCGTATCCTCGGTCATGTCGTCAAAACCCATCTCGTATGAGAACCCGGAGCATCCACCGGGAACCACCCTAACCCTGAGAACGGCGTTTGGTATATCCTCTCCTTCTAAAAGCCTCTTGATCTCGCTCGCAGCCTTTGTAGTAACCTCAAACATGTTTTAACTACCTCCTTTTCTCTAAAAGGCCTTTTACTCTTTATAAGTATATGCGGTAATAAAAACAATAGCAATTCCCATTAAAAAGACAATGGAGTTCATTATGGCGGATTTCCTGTGCAGTTTGCCAAACTTAGCTTCTACCTCTTTATATTCGGCGGAGCCCTCGGCAAGGCTCCTCATCTCTGATCTTAACTCCAATGCCTGTGGCCTTATTATCTCGCCCGCATAAACGGCAAGTCCAAGCATAAGGGCGAGTAAGAGGATTCTCAATAGATCCGAAAAAAGGGATGGAGAATTCCCTATAAACCAGGAAAGGAAGGAACTGAGTAGGGCGACTCCACCGCATACATAGGCTATTAGGTAGTATTTGGGAAATATGTCCGAAACCAGATCCCCGGCAAGATGCCTTGGAAGGACCTTAAAGATGCTTGGCGCCACAAAAAGGGAGAAGAAAAATACGCTTCCTATCCAGAAGGTGAGGGAAAGTATATAGAGAAACCTAAGAATGACCTGCATCTCTTATCTCTCCTTCTCGTTTGCCTTTATTATACCCGTTTTGAATGGATGTCGGAGAGAATGGCGATCTAAAGTAGAGGATCTAGCCTAAATCTCGGTTCGGGGTCTTAGAAGGGGAATGATGAAAAACGATACCGCGCGGTTTAGCCGTGGAACTGGAGATGGTCTCATAAACAACAGGGCGGGTTCGGTTGTCTACCTCGTTTCTTGATTGGGAAACCTAGTCTGGGGTATAGTTTTTTTATGAAACGGGATACCTTCCTAATAATAGACTCAAGCGAGGATAATGCGGACCTCTACTACAGAACCGGATTCCTTGTCCCAGACCCCGTTGTCTTTATCGAACACGGGGGGGAAAGGGTATTGGTTTTAAGCGACCTCGAGCTAGGCAGGGGAAAAAGGGAGGCGAGAGTCGATTCGGTTCTGTCCTTATCTGAATACAAAAGGAGGCTCTCTACCAGGGAACAAAAAAGGGCGGGGCTTATAGGTATCGTTAATCTGATTCTCAAAGAGCGTAGGATAAGAAAGGTGGTTGTTCCCGGAAGGTTCCCCATAAGGTACGCGGATGAATTAAGAAAACTGGGCTATAGGGTGGACTACAAGAGGGAAGAGCCCTTTTTTCAAGAAAGGCTAAGGAAGACGCCGGAGGAAGTGGGTTTTATAAGGGACTCCCTGAGAAAGACCGCAAGGGTGATGCGGCTTGCCATTCGCATGATAGCCTCGTCTGAGATAAAGAGGGGTAGGCTCTTTTTTAATGGTGCCCCTCTAACCTCGGAGAGGGTAAGGGGTGAGATAAACGCAGAGCTTTCGAGGATGGGTTTTACAGCCTCCCACACTATAGTCGCCTGCGGCGTCCAGTCCTCGATGCCTCACCACAGGGGGGAGGGGCCGCTCTTTGCAAGACAGCCTATCGTTATTGACGTATTCCCGCGTTCCCAGAAGAACGGGTATTTTGGGGATATGACGAGGACCGTTGTAAAGGGCGAGCCTTCTAAGGAGCTGGACGAGATGTATAAGGCGGTTCTCGATGGGCAGAGGCTCGGAATGAGTCTCATAAAGGACGGGGTAAAAGCAAAGGAGGTTCACGGGGCGATAGTCGAGTTCTTTAAGAAAAGGGGCTTTGAGACTGGAAGTTTTGATGGAAGACAGCAGGGTTTCATCCACTCAACGGGACACGGACTCGGACTCGAAATCCACGAGCCCCCAAGGTTGGGATTTGGAGACGAGGTGCTTGTCGAGGGAAACGTGGTAACTGTCGAGCCTGGCCTTTACTATGAGAGACTAGGCGGTATAAGGATCGAGGATGTAGTGTTTGTAAAGAAGGACGGTTGCCTCAATCTAACCAGGTTTCCAAAGAGGTTTAGGGTTTAGATTTGGATACCATTACTCACGGCCTTATCGGGGCCTTGGCATCGAGAAGCGGTTTTTATCAGAGAACCGGAATGGTTTCTACGGTTGCCTTTACCGTGGGTGCCGTTTTCCCCGACGTGGATATCTTGGCTTCCCTGTTGGGGCCGGATCTTACCCTCCGTTACCATAGGGGAATGACCCATTCGGTAGTGGCGACTCCTATTTTCGCTCTTTTTCTCGCTGCTCTGATATACAGGTTCTCTTCATTCAAGAACCTCAGGACCCTAACACTTATGGTCGCTATCGGGATCTACTCTCATATATTCTTTGACCTTATCACATCCTATGGAACGGTGGTTTTTGACCCTATAAGCGTTAAGCGCTATAGCTGGAACCTCGTCTTTATTCTGGACCCATTCGTTACGATCCCTGTTCTAGTAGGAGTGATCTTATGCAGGAAAAAGAAGGAGGCGGCCCTTAGGGTTTCCTCTGCCGTTTTTCTTTTTCTTGCTCTTTACCTCCTCTTTTGCTTCTACTGCAGGGAGTTAAACTCGGAAAGGGTAAATGGCTTTGCCAAGGTTCATTCTCTGGACGTTCTGAGATCCTCGGTTTATCCGCGTCCACTTGGGCCGTTTTTCTGGATGGGGGTGGTTGAAACAGGGGACGCCTTCTACAGGGTGAACCTTTCGCTCTTTAAAAACGATCCAGATGGATTTTATAGGATCTCGAAATCCAAGGATAATCGCTTTATAGAGCTGGCGAAGGGGCTCAAGGTGACTAAACTCTATCTCTGGTTTGCCGACTTTCCGGTAGCGGAGTATAAGAACGAAAACGGAAGGCATATAGTCGAGTTCTTTGACCTGAGGTTCGGTGTGGTTCCACACAGGGTTCCATTCCTCTTAAAGGTGGTTTTTAACGGGGATGGTTCTCTAGAGAGCGTTTCCCTAAATGGAATGTCCGTTAGGGATAGGTTTTAATTCAATCCCAACTTATCTCAAACACGCATAATGGAGAGTTCTTGTAGCGGCAATCGTCGTGGATCACGGTTGCCGTTTTTGAACCAGCCGTAGTGAGCACGCTTCTAATCCATGTGGTAACCCCGTGGGTACAAACCGCCTGACCAGAAACCATGTCCTCATTGGCTATCTCTTCGAGGACGAATCTATAGTATCTCTTAGAATCGTTTGCTACCTCTATCCTTACCTCTCCCGTGTCGAAGTACCTCCTCCAGAGGGAAGGCGCACCGAGGAGTAAAAAAGAGGGCCCCAAATCTGCAAACGTTTCGATAATCGGGCAAAGGTCGCATTTGGCGATGTACTCGGCAATGGATATCATCGAGAATCCTTACGTTCCCTGTAATCCGAGCCGTGTTTTTTAGTTGTTCCCGCTCTTAGGTGGCTACTTAATAGGACTTTAGTAGTATTTTAGGCTTAAGGGGGATTAATACTTTGGTTTATGTAAGGAGGTTAAGAACGGCCCATGATTCGCTGTAGATAGAGGGAACGACAATCCCCGATTGCTGACTACCTTCTGAGAACTCAGGGTTTGACCTTATCAGGTTTCGGTATTAACCTAATTCACTCGAATTGTAAACCCCTTAGGAGCGAATGATGAAAAAGAGGTTTGAGGACGTAGTGGAACTCTCAAGACACCTGAGAGGCCCAGAAGGTTGTCCCTGGGATAGAGAGCAGACCCTAGGGACGCTTAGGTCTTTCATTATTGAAGAGGCTTATGAGGTAGTTCAAGCGATTGAAGAAGACGATACCGAGGAACTGAAGGAGGAGCTCGGAGATCTTCTCTATCAGGTTATCTTCGCATCTCAGTTGTCGAATGAGGAGGGAAAGTTCTGTATAGAAGACGTGGTGGATCGGCTTTACTATAAGCTCGTAAGGCGCCACCCCCATGTATTCGGGGAGAAAAGGGCAAAAGACGCTGAGGAGGCCGTAAAGAGATGGCATGGGGAGAAGATGAAAGAAAAGACGAGAAGGAGAAATCTCCTCCAGATCCCTCGCTCCATGCCCGCCCTTCTCCGAGCCCAGAGGGTTGGGGAAAAGGCCTCTCAAGTAGGTTTCGATTGGGAAGGGTCCGTGGATGTTATGGAGAAGGTAAAAGAGGAGTTGGAAGAACTAGAAAACGCGATTAAATCCGATCAAAAAGACTCGATAGAGAAGGAGTGGGGGGATGTGATCTTTTCTCTTGTCAACCTTGCGAGGCACCTAAAACTCGATGCCGAGAGCTCGGCTCATAGAGCTATAGATGGTTTCGTTGAAAGGTTCAGCAGGATGGAGGAAATGGCAAAAGAAAGGGGCAGCGACCTATCCAAACTCTCCCTAAAGGATATGGATGAGCTTTGGGAAGATGTGAAGAAGGAAGAGTAGATCTCCTAACCGTAGGTTTTTATTTTGGTTAAAATCTATCCAAAACCATTCCCATAAGCCTCCATCCCTCATCCACAAAAACACCAGTCTGGGAAGCAGATACCTCGGAGAATACGCGGCTTTCGTCCTTTATGCTTCCGTCCCTTGAACTGAAGATGGCAAACGGCACGGGCTCATTCACATGGGTCTTTATCCCTATGGGTGTCGGGTGATCGGAAAGTATAAGTATCTTGTAATCCTTAAACCTCTTTATCCCATCGAGGACGGGGCCTATAACTCGGCTGTCAAGGTCCTCTATGGCGCGGATCTTTAAATCCGCCTTGCCCTCGTGTCCCGTTTCATCCGTGGCCTCGATGTGTATCATGACGAGGTCTACCTCCTCTAGCACCCTTAGGGCGTATTCGACCTTTCCCTCATAGTTCGTATCAAGATAACCCGTGGCACCCGGCACGTCCAAAACCCGGAGCCCAGCATAGATTCCGATCCCCTTAACGAGATCCACCGCGGATATGACCGCACCTTCTATTCCATAGAGCTCTTTAAACCTGGGCATCCTAGGTGTCCTTCCCTGTCCCCAGAGCCAGATGCTTGTGGCGGGGTTCTTACCCTGCTCCATCCTTCTAAGATTTACTGGATGGTTTTTCAAAAGCCCCTTTGATCTCTCAATGAGTCTATTTAACTTATCGGCCCCTTCTCCACTAGGTAGGTAAGGCGAAACCTCTTTCCCAGATATATCATGGGGAGGGGTTGTCCTCATCCTATCGGTACCCCCATGCCATACCATGAGATGTCGGTAGCTTACGCCCGGATAAAAGTCTATTTCTCCCTCCCTTTCCAGCTCCCCTCTTATGTCGAGTATGATTTCCCTTGCCTCCTCGGTCGAGATGTGGCCCGCGCTATAGTCCTCCATGAGCGTTTTTCCATCCGATTCCTTAAGTGTAACTAGATTACACCTAAATGTGACGTCCGTTTCCCTTACGTCTACACCTATGCTTGCCGCCTCAAGCGGAGACCTTCCCGTATAGTAGAGTGTAGGATCGTATCCAAGGACACTCAGATTCCCCACATCGCTTCCGGGTGGAAGCCCTTCTGGAATGGTTTTTACCAGCCCAAAGACGCCTCTTTTTGCAATCTCGTCCATGTTCGGCGTTCTTGCGGCCTCAAGGGGGGTTCTGTTTCCGAGTTCCGGAACGGGGTGGTCTGGCATACCATCGCCTTGAATTATCACTATTTTCATAGGGGTAAAAGATTAAATACTTTTAAAAATATATCAAGAAGTCAGGATGAACTATTGCCTCACGTAAAAATCTATACGAAAGCTAATTCGTTGCCTGACGAGAAA